>JAZOCR010000095.1:0-15917 GCA_045596605.1 Eubacteriales bacterium
TTTCTTGTATAGCCTACAACTATCTGCTTGCCGGTTGTTCCGCTTGAAGCGTGAATTCTGACAATATCCGTCATAGGCACTGCAAAAAGTCCGTAAGGATAGTAGTCACGAAGGTCCTTTTTGTATGAAAACGGAAGCTTATGTAAATCCTCGATGCCGTGTATATCCGAGGGCTTAAGTCCCTTTTCGTCCATTCTCGCACGGAAAGGCTCTACCTTTTCATACATTCTTGCAACCTGTGCCACAAGTCTTTCGCTCTGAAGCTTTTCAAGCTCCTCTCTTGGCATACATTCTATTTCTTTCTGGTAATACACTTTAGTTCGCCTCTTTTTCTTAAAATTGAATTATAAATTATATCCAAGCTCAAACGCCTTGAGGTTTACTTCAAGGAATTTTTCCGGAACGGTGGTCTTTATGGTTTCCACCCACTTTTCGTAAGGAATGTCGGTGGACTTTGCCATAACGCCGATAAGCACTACGTTTACAGCCTTTGTATTGCCGGCTTCCTTAGCGTACTTCAGAGCATCAACGAAAACTGCATCTGCCTTTTCGGAAATCTTCTTATCTATATCGGCAGGATACTGTGCAGCACCGGTAATTACCGGCATAGGATTTATCTTCTGTGTGTTTACTATCATTTTTCCGCCGTCACGAAGAAAAGGAAGTGAGCGAAAAGCCTCAAGCATTTCAAAGGCAAGGATAATATCCGCTTCGCCCTTATCAATAATTGGAGAGTGAACCTTTTCGCCGTATTTTACGTATGTGACAACGCTACCGCCTCTTTGGCTCATACCGTGAACCTCGGAAACCTTTACGTCATAGCCTTCACCGATTACGGTGTTGCCGAGGATTCGGCTTGCAAGCAGAGTTCCCTGACCGCCTACGCCGACTATCATTATTTTCTTTGTCATAATATCAGTTCCTTTCTGCTTTTCAGTCTTTTTTCTCTATGGCATTAAACGGACAAACATTTACGCAAAGTCCGCAGCCGTTGCACTGGGTCTGGTCAATCACTACCTTGCCGTCCTGAACGGAGATTGCAGGGCAGCCCAGCTTCATACACATCTTGCAGTTCTTGCACTTATCATAGTTTATTTCGCAGTGACCGCTGTACTTTACGCTCTTTAGAAGTGCGCAGGGTCTTTGTGCGATAATTACGGAGGGCTCTTCTCTTTCCGTTTCCTCTTTTACTACCTTTTCAAAGTTCTTTACGTCAAAGGGGTCAGCCACAACAACGTGGTCAATACCGCAAGCACGGCAGAGGTCAACAAGGTCAACCTGTTTTGTCGCTTCGCCCCTGATTGTTCTGCCGGTTGTGGGGTTGTCCTGATGTCCTGTCATACCGGTTATGGAGTTATCAAGGATAATAACCGTATTATTACCCTTGTTGTAAACTATGTCAACAAGACCTGTGATGCCGGAGTGCATAAAGGTGGAGTCACCGATAACGGATACCAGCTTCTTATTAAACTCGCTTCCTCTCGCCTTTGCCATACCGTGAGCTGCGGAAACGGAAGCTCCCATACAGATTACGCTGTCAACGCTTGCAAGAGGTGCAACTGCGCCAAGGGTATAACAGCCGATATCACCGGATACTGTAAGTCCGAGCTTCTTAAGTACGTAGAATGTTCCTCTGTGAGGACAGCCTGCGCACATAACCGGAGGACGAATCGGGATTTCTTCACCGATTTCTGCGCACTTTGCGGCATCCTCGCCGAGAACTACCTTCTTAATCATAGTGGGAGTATACTCTCCGAGAAGTGTAAATTCAGACTTGCCGATTACTTCTACGCCGATAGATTTACAGTATGTTTCAATTACCGGGTCGAGCTCTTCTATAACGTATACCTTCTTGTGCTTCTTTGCAAAGTCAAGAATCTTCTTTTCAGGCATCGGATAGATAAGTCCAAGCTTTAAGTAGTCAGCCTTATCGTCAAGAGCTTCTTTAGAATAAACGTATGCAATACCTGCGCTTATTACGCCGATGTCACTGCCGTTTTCTTCAATAGTGTTAAGCTCTGTAGTTTCCGCAAATTCTGAAAGAGCAACCATTCTCTTTTCAACCTCTACATGACGCTTTACTGCCATTGCGGGCATCATTACGTTCTTGGGAATATTTTTTTCGTAGGGCTTAAGCTCATCTCCGCTTCTCTCGGAAAGCTCAACAAGGCTCTGGGAGTGAGAAACTCTTGTGGAAAGTCTTACAAAGAAGGGGGTATCAAACTTTTCGGAAAGCTCAAATGCGGCTTTGGTATATGTAAGACATTCAGCGGAATCTGCGGGCTCAACCATCGGGATTTTTGCAGCTTCTGCATAGTGTCTTGAGTCCTGCTCGTTCTGGGAGGAGTGCATACCCTGGTCGTCTGCAACGCAGAAAACAAGACCGCCGTTTACGCCCGTATAGCTTACGGTGAACACCGGGTCAGCCATTACGTTAAGACCTACGTGCTTGCAGCAGGACATGGCTCTTGCGCCTGCGATGGATGCGCCGATTGCCACCTCTGCGGCAACCTTTTCGTTGGGTGCCCATTCGGCGTAAATTTCGTCGTATTTTACGATATTTTCAGTGATTTCGGTGCTGGGTGTTCCCGGATAGGAGGAAACGACTCTTACACCTGCTTCATATGCGCCACGTGCTACTGCGGCGTTACCGAGCATAAGTTTCTTCATTATTTTTTATCCTTTCATAATTGCAAAAGAGAAAAGCTCTCTCACATAAATTTCAATTAATATAATATTATACTGCAAAATGCGCCGATTGTCAAGGGAGAATGCAGCACGACCGGGTGTAATTTTCTGCATTTTTCGGCACATTTTCAAAGCACTATACGCAAAGCACCCCACGGATACTTTGCGTATAGAAAATTTTATGCCTTAGCCCTTCATTTCGTTCTGCTTTGCAACAAGGTTTATACCTGCGTATTTTTCACGAAGCTTGGGCTTTTCAATCTTGCCGGTGGGGTTTCTCGGAATTTCCTCAAAGATGTACTTCTTGGGGCGCTTGTACTTGGGAAGTGCAAGACAGAAGTCAACTATTTCCTCCTCTGTAAGAGTAAAGCCTTCCTTGGTTTCAATTACTGCAAGAGGAATTTCACCGAGCCTTGCATCTGCAACGCCAATTACCGCTGCGTCCTTAACCGAATCATGCTTACGAAGGAAGTTTTCAATCTGTACGGGATAGAGGTTTTCACCGCCGGAAATGATTACGTCCTTCTTTCTGTCAACAAGCCAGATAAAGCCGTCCTCGTCCTCCTGCGCCATATCGCCGGTATGAAGCCATTCGCCGTGAAGCACCTCTGCCGTTGCTTTTTCGTCTTTATAGTAGCAGCTCATAACGCCGGGTCCCTTAACTGCAAGCTCGCCAACCTCGCCACGTTCTACCGTGTTTCCATCCTCGTCAATTATCTTTACTTCCCATCCGTAGCCTGCCTTACCGATTGCGCCAACCTTGTGTATATTCTCAACACCGAGGTGAACACAGCCGGGACCTATGGACTCAGAAAGTCCGTAGTTTGTATCATACTTGTGGTTAGGGAAAACGGTGAGCCATCTCTTAATAAGGCTCGGCGGTACGGGCTGTGCACCGATGTGCATGAGTCTCCACTGGGAAAGCTGATATTCTGAAAGGTCAATATCGCCTCTCTCTATGCTATCGAGAATATCCTGTGCCCACGGCACGAGAAGCCACACGATAGTGCACTTTTCGTCGGATGCCGCCTTAATAATCCACTCAGGCTTTGTGCCTTTGAGAAGCACCGCCTTGCTTCCCGCAAGGAGTGAGCCGAACCAGTGCATTTTTGCGCCGGTATGGTAAAGGGGCGGAATACAGAGGAACACATCGTCACGTGTCTGACCGTGATGAGCCTGCTCGCACTTACAGGAATGAACAAGGCTTTCGTGGTTATGTATAATAGCTTTCGGGAAGCCGGTCGTACCTGATGAGAAGTAGATTGCCGCATCATCCTCGTCGGATATTTCTATGTCCGGTGCGTGAGATGAGCAGTAGGTTATAAGAGTCTGATAGCTGTCCGCAAAGGTGGGGCAGTCCTCGCCTACGTAGAAAATCTGCTTTACATCGGGGATTCTGTCAACAATTTCCTCGATACGTCCGATAAATTCCGGTCCGAACACGAGAGCCGAGCATTCCGCTTTTGAAAGACAGTATTTGATTTCTTCCGAGGTATATCTGAAGTTTAAGGGCACTGCAAGTGCGCCGCATTTCAGTATTCCGAAGTATATGGGAAGCCACTCAATTGAATTCATAAGAAGAATCGCAACGTGGTCGCCCTTCTTTATACCACGGGTCAGAAGAAGGTTTGCAAACTTATTTGCGGCTCTGTCAAATGCGCCCCAGGTAATTTCACGTCTGAAGGGCTCGCCGGGAATGGGCTGCATGAGAGAGTAGTCCTTCCAGGTAAGTCTGCTTGACGCCTCAAAGTGGGGGTTTATTTCCACAAGAGCGGTTTCGTTTTTGTAATCTCTCGCATTTCTTTCGAGGAACTGTGTAATTGGCATAATTCTTTCCTTTTCTTATATATGTAATTTAGTTTCCGAGGCTTCTCTTTTTATCTACGCTTACCTTTTCATTGTAGCAGGAGAAGGCATCGTCAAGAAATTCTTTATCCGGCTTTGGTGTAAATGCACTAACAAGCGGAACTATAACAAGTCCTGCAACCATTACGAATGCACCGCAGTTGATAGGTGACTGAAGAATAGTCGGGAAGCTGCTTCTTGCGAGCATATTAAGCACCATAACGCCTGCACCAAAGATGAAATTTACCCAAACTGCGGCCTTTGACACCCATTTAGCGTACAGGCCGTACAGGAACGGAGCAAGGAATGCACCTGCAAGTGCTCCCCATGAAATGCCCATCATATCTGCTATGTATCCGAGCTTATCCTTATTTATAGCGATAAATGCTGAAACTGCGATGAACACAACTATAAACACACGCATCACAAGCACCTGCTTTTTTTCCGACATCTTCTTTACTATATGACCTTTTATCATATCAAGAGTAAGTGTTGAGCTTGAAGCAAGAACAAGTGAGGAAAGTGTTGACATAGACGCCGAAAGCACAAGCACGATAACCACGCCTATAAGGATATCCGGCAAGCTCTCAAGCATTTTCGGGATAATTGCATCGTAGCCGCCAACGGGAGTGTCGTTCACTATTTCCATCTGTGAGGAGAAAAGACGTCCGAAGCCACCGAGGAAGTAGCAGCCGCCTGCGACGATAACTGCAAAAATTGTAGAAATTATAGTACCCTTTGAGATTGCACCCTCGTTCTTTATAGAGTAGAACTTCTGAACCATCTGCGGAAGTCCCCATGTGCCCAGAGAGGTAAGAACTACAACGCAAAGAAGTCCGAATGGGTCAGGTCCAAAGAAGGAAGCAAAGCCGCCGGGCATTACGTCATTCGGAACTTCAGCAAGTCCCTTGAGTGCCGCTGTGAAGCCGCCCTTGCCGCCGAGCACCGCTCCAATCACAGCCACAATACCGACTATCATAATAATACCCTGAATAAAGTCGTTTATTGCGGTTGCCATATAGCCGCCGGCTATTACGTAAATACCTGTAAGCACCGCCATAACAATAACGCAGACGTTATAGGAAACTCCGGGGAACGCCATTTCAAAAAGTCTCGAAAGACCGTTATATAGTGATGCTGTATAGGGAATAAGGAATATAAACACGATTACTGATGCGACTATTTTAAGCGCATCGCTTCTGTAACGCTTGCCGAAGTATTCCGGCATGGTTGCAGTACCCAGGTGTTGGGATTGAAGCCTTGTTCGTCTTCCGAGGATAACCCAGGCAAGAAGCGAGCCAAGAAAAGCGTTGCCGAGTCCTATCCAGGTTGATGCGACGCCGAATTTCCAGCCAAACTGTCCTGCATAGCCTACGAAAATAACAGCGGAGAAATATGAGGTTCCGTAAGCAAAGGCTGTAAGCCAGGGACCTACCGAGCGTCCTCCGAGAACAAAGCCGTTTACGTCTGTTGCGTTTTTGCGGCAGTAAAGTCCTACGCCTATCATAACTGCGAAGAATACTACCAAAAGAATAATTTTTGATGCCATTTTGAGTCTTCCTTTCCGAAATAAATTCGGGCAATAAAAAATGCCCTTTTTGCAAGGGCATAAAAAATCACCCTCACATTACGATTTGTAATGAGGGCGACGTTGTCGCGGTACCACCTCAATTTACCACTCTCTCACGGGAAATGGCCTTTTCAGGTACTCGGAGCATATAAGGATACCTCCGGTTATACCCTCGTGCTGTTACGGGCACACCCGTTGCGCCTTTCGTCACCGCCTACGAAAATTCCGGCATGAACTCCGATGGGGATGATTTTTTGCGCACTGCTCACGAAATGTATTCAAAAAAATTACTGCGTCTGCCTTTCACCAAGCCGGCAGCTCTCTGTACGCTATAATGATTTCTACTTGTTTTCGGTCACCGCATTTGAGATATTAGATAGATGATACCATATTTTTTTTAGTTTGTCAAGGGGGATTGGAAGATTTTTTTTATTTGAAAGAAAAGTAGGGTGCAACAAAATGCTCCGAAGAAATTTTCATAAAACTCGAAGTTTTATTATAGTAATACTTTTTCTTTACAGAAAGAAAAATACAACGAAAATCGCAGGTTTTCGTTGTATAAATCAGATGATAACTTTTTGCCTTTGGCAAAAATTTGACCACAATTCCGAATTTCAAATGAGGATTCCGAATTAAAATTAGATGCGTCCAAGCACAGAAAAACCCCCACGGTTTCCCGTGGGGGCAATTCGATATTAGCGTACTAATTTTTTAGAAGGAATTAGTCAACTACGATAACGAGGTTAACGATGTTGTATACGCCAGCTGTTGCTGTTGTTTCGTATACGATGAATGCTGCTCTGTTTCCGCCGAGAGTGTTAGCATAAGCACCGCCAGCCTTTGTTTCAGAGATAGCGTCAACCTTGGACATTGTTATTGTCTTGCCGCCATTCTTAGCGAGAGAAATAACAGTGTTCTTTGTGATGTAGTATTCGCCATCTACATTTGAATCATCTGCATTCTTGAGTTCAACGAGGTTAGAAGTAGGATCGTAGTTAGCAACCTTCTTGTAACCATATCCGCTTGTTACAGTTGTGCCAGCCTCGTACATGTTACCAGCTGCGAAGAGGTTACCGATCTTAGCTGTGTCATCAAGTTCGCCTTCAGAGTCGAGAACGAAGAGGTCACCGAATACTGCGTTGTATGTTGCGTTGAGGTTCTTACCTGTAACTGCTGCGGGCTTAGCGCCGAGCTCGTATGTCATGTAAGTTCTTTCAACCATAGCTGCTGTATCGGGGTTATTGTCGTGGTCAACAAGTGCTGCATTGGAAATACCGCCCATGAGAACCATGTTCTTTGTAGCTGTTGCACCAGCTGCTCCGATAACACCGTTGTAGTAGCCGTAGAATACGCCAACGTTTTCATACTTTGTAGAGTTAACGTTGTTTGTAAGTACGTAGCTTGCGCTGGTGAATGTCTGAGCGATTGCGGGAAGTGTATCAGCTGTGTAAGCGTTAACGATAACGTTGCCTTCAGCATCCTTGGAACGGATGATGAACTGAGCGCCTTCAAGAGCGTATACGCCTGTGAGATCTTCACCTGCGAGAGCGAAGGAACCGTTAGCGTTCTTTGTGATAGTAGTTGTAGTAGAACCCTTTACAACCTTGATAGCAGTCTTATCTGAAGTTTCAAGACCAGCTGTTGTAGAAGCTGTAGCGTCAGCTGTGAATGTGTAGAAGCCATCCTTGTCAACCTTAGCAGTTGCGAGAACGTTTTCAAGAGCTGTGTAGGAACCGTCCTTAACCTTTACGGACTGAACCTTACCATCCATGTAAACCTTGATTGTGTTTACAGAGATGAGGTCTGTACCAACGAGTGAGTACTGAGGCTTAAGAGTACCATCGAGAACGATAGCCCAAGCTGTTGTGGGATCGAAGCCTGCGGGAGCATCAGGAGTTACTGCTGTTGAGTAAACAACCTTACCGTTGTACATATAGAAGTAAAGGTCTGTTCCCATGTTAGCTGTTGCAGTGTCAAGAGAATCAACGATACCGTTGGATGCGTTAATACCGTTCCATACTGCGTATGTTGCTCTGGAGTAAACTATTTCTGTATCGTCAGAAAGTGTATAACCTGTAGCTGTTGCAGCCTTGATGGATGCCTTTACAGGAGCATCAAGAACTTCTACAACCTTCATATAGTTTGCAGCGAGGTCGATATAAGCGATAACGATGTCGTCCTTCTTGTATTCAACGCTGGAAGGATCCATTGTTGTAGCTGCAGTGTAGAGGGGGTTTGTGCCAACAGTCATCTGGTTTCTACGATCTTCACCAGAAACTGTACCAACACCCTTGTTGTCAGCAATCTTCTTGTTTTCTGTTGTGTCGATCTTACCTACGATGTAGGGCTTAGCGAACATATAGTCATACTTGCCGTCTCCGTCGGAGTCGTAGATGTCATATTCACCGAGAGCGCCTCTTGCGAGTGTACCAACTACACCACCTTCAGAACCGCTTGCGCTGGGGTCATAACCGAGAGCGTAGCCAGCGTAGCTTGCAGGAGCCCAACCATTAGGAGTGTCGAAGAAAGCCATAGGTACAACGTAATGGAAATCGTAGTCAACCTGAGTTGTGCTGCTGGAATCCTTAGTTACGATAACCTTAACGTTGTTAAAGTCATAACCGCCGTCAACGTCGCCTGCGTATGTGTAGGGAGCATTGAAGAAGTAGGATTCTACGCCCTTGATTGTGAACATTTCGCTGATACCGCTCATGTTAGCTGTACCTGTTCCGGTCTTGGGCCACTTCTTGGGAGTGAGAACAACTTCACTTGCGTCAACTGTTTCCTTTGTACCGAGAGCAGATGCGGAGAAAATCTTGCCGTCCTTTTCGTAAATAGCGAGGTCGAGAAGGAAGTAATCGTCAGATGTTCCTTCGAGGCCAAGGTCAGCGAACATAATTGTCTTTGCAGAAGCGTCTCTTACGCCATCGCCGTCCTTTTCAACTTCGATCATTTCAACTGCAAGATTGTTCTGGTTGTATTCGCCGAAAGCGTATGTCTTTGTAGATACAACTCTGTATGTTTCCTTAGAAACGTTGAATACAGACTCAATAAGTGTCTGATGGTATTCTACAGGGTATGTAGTTGTCATACCGTTAGCATCGGGAGCTGTTGTAGCGTAGCCAACCTTAACTTCTGCTGTTTCAGCATAGAGCATGTTAGCAAGGATTATAGCAACGTCGCCTCTTGTGAGAGTGTCGCTATAGCCGAGAGTAGAGGGAAGGTTTTCATCGAGACCAAGGTCTTCTGCCTTGCCGATGTAACCGATCGGGTAGGAAAGTGTGCCGTCGTCATAGCCGAGTGCACGAACTGCCATTGTGTAAGCATCCATAAGAACAATGCTGCCTGTAGGATTAAATGCTGTACCGTCAGCCTTAGTTCCCTTGATGATGCCCTTTTCGTTTGCCCATGAAATTACAAAATTGTAATAAGGGTCAACAAGGTCAGCAAATGTAGTGTTGTTGGGGAAGTTTGTAGCTTCAACCTTGTCATTCATGATTCTGTACATGAAAGTTGCCATCTGCTGTCTTGTTACGTTCTCTTCTGTACCAAAGGTGGTATCTGTTGTACCCTTTGTTAAGTTGAGAGCGATGAGGAGTTCAACTGCTTCGTTGAGAGCTTCGTTTGTAGCGTCAACGTCAGTGAACTTTGCTGCTGTTGCACTTGTAGCTACTGCACTTACTGTAAGAAGAGCTGCTACTACGAGTGATAGAAACTTTTTCATTTGCGTTTCCTCCTAAAAAATTTTTGTTTTAGCAAAATCTATTTTTGCTTGACTATACTATACAACACCTTTTAAAAAAAATCAAGTGGTTTTGGCGTATTGTAACTTAACTGTAACTTATGTAACATTCGTAACGTATATTTTTGTCCGTTTCCGGGCAGTGACGCCCTATATACTATAATATATTAATGAAGGAAATTGCGACGGATTTTGATTTTATAAAAAAGGGGCAGCCACGTGCCGCCCCTGATATTACATATAAATTAAGTTTTTCTCACTATACATGTTTACCGCTTCTTATTACTTAAAGAAATCAAGTATCTTTTCAAAGAAGCCCTTTTCTTCCTGCTGCCCGGTCTTTTCCTCGATATATTCCATAGTGTTACAGAGAATCTGCGCTGCCTCCGCACGGGTAAGCGTGCGCTGAGGAGCAAGAGTTCCGCCGGGGTTTCCGTTTATAATTCCAAGGCTTACAAGAGAATTAAAGCCGTTTTTCGCCCAGGAGGGCACGCTCATAGCGTCAACGAACTCATACTCGCATACCGCCGATTCGGTATCAAGTATTTTTGAAAGCATACTTGCCGCCTCTGCTCTCGTGATGCTGTCCGAGCTTTCAAAAAACGCTTCGCCACTTTCCGTAACGTAACCGGAAACAATTCCCGTCGCCACAGCATAGGAAGCGTAGCTTCTGATATTAGAGGGTATTTCCGCATCGTCAGCAAAGGTGGTGCGGGCACCGAGGCTTACCTTTTCCTCAAGTCCTGCCGCAATCATTGCCATTGCAAGAAAATCACCTCTGCTTATAGGCTCGTCGGGGCAGAAGCACAGCTCTCCGTCCTGCATACTGCCGCCCATAAGTCCCATCTGTGCCATTTTCATAGCACTTGTATAGCCCCAGTGTCCCTGCATATCGTCAAAGCGGATATCTGAAAGAGGCTTTTCTACGGATATACTTGCTACCGCCTCGGCTGACTTATTTCCGTATACGTCAACGGCGCAGTAGGTGAAGCTGTCCTTGCCGCTGAAGCTTTCAAAAGGGGTGTAGGTGAAGCCGGAGCCGGAAACCTTAAGGAGTCCCTTTTCCGGATAGCCGGTGATTTCAATACTTATATCGTCACCCTCCGGGTCAGTCGCAGAAAGAGTTTTTACAAGTCCTATACCCGAAAAAGCGCAGTAGCTTCCGCTTTGTGCTACCGGTGCAAGGTTTACGCTTTCAAGAACGCTTATGGTGCAAAGAGATGAGCTTTCAGGGGTGCTTCCGTCTGCGCAGAACTCAAAGCTTGCACTTCCTACGGCACCAAGATTCGGCACGAACTTCAAAAGAGAAATATTCTTTCGTGCTACCGACTGATTTTCATAAACGTCTGCCCCTGCGTATTTCAGAATACCCATATTCTGCGAAGGCAAACTTGTTACGGTAATATACTCAACCGTCGTTCCCAGCACGTCTTCAAAGTCAGTCGGTGTGAATTTTACCTCACGGTTTTGTACGGTGCACTTTTTAAGCTCTATTTCTTCACTTATAATTTCAAGTGCGGGCGAAAGCTCGTAGCTTCTGGAAAATACACTTCCTGTGCCAAGTATCATAAAACACGCAAGAAGTGCGCAGTAAATCGGAAAATGCTTTTTCATTTTCTGTTCCTCCGTTTTTAGAATGTATGACTATTTATTCCCATTTTGAAAATTTTTATACACGAATAAATAATGTAGAGCCCAAAGTGTAAATAAGTGTAAAAAATATAAAAACACACGGTGAAAAAACGCTTTTTTGTAGAAAATTTCACTTGACATACAGACGCATATGTGATATTATATATAGGATAAAATTTTTAAGTGCGGTACAGAGATGCCGACAAGGTTTTATGTATATAAAATAGCGGAAGTATGCGCAAAGCGCAGAGGTCTGCCTGTATGCGTGTACGTGAGCCTTGTTTGTGGGGCTCTTTTTTTGAGCAAAGTGCATTTTTTGTACACACATATAAGGAGAGCAATATGAATTACATTCTTAAAAGCTGTAATGTATACCGAGACGGAAAATTCACCGTGGGTGATTTGTTTGTAAAAGACGGTATAGTTGTTTCTTCTTCCGATTTTGATAATATTTCCGACGCAGAGGCCTATGACCTCGGTGGTGCTTTTGTTTTTCCCGGACTTGCGGACGTTCACGTTCATCTGCGAGAGCCGGGTTTTTTGTATAAAGAAACGATAAAAAGCGGCACAATGGCGGCGGCACACGGCGGCTATACCGCAGTATGCTCTATGCCTAATCTTTCACCCTGTCCCGACAGTGTGGAAAATATGAAGGTACAGCTTGATGCGATAGAAAAAGATGCAGTGATTAAGGTTTATCCTTATGCCACCATAACCGAGGGCGAGGTGGGAGAAAAGCTTACGGATATGGAAGCCCTCTCACCGATGTGTGCCGGCTTTTCCGACGACGGCAGAGGAGTACAGAGCCGGGAGATGATGGAAAAAGCGATGCTTGAAGCAAAAAAATGCGGAAAAATCATTGCGGCACACTGCGAGGATAACAGTCTTCTTTTCGGTGGCTATATCCACGACGGAGAGTATGCGAGAGAGCACGGACACAGAGGAATATGCTCCGAGTCGGAATGGAAGCAAATTGAAAGAGATATAGAGCTTGTAAAGAATACGGGCTGTGCGTATCACGTCTGCCATATATCCACAAAGGAAAGCGTGGAGCTTATAAGACAGGCTAAAAAAGACGGAGTTAATATCACCTGCGAAACAGGTCCTCACTACCTTGTGCTTGACGATTCTTGTCTTGTGGAGGACGCAAGATTCAAAATGAATCCGCCACTGAGAAGCCGGGAGGATAGAGAAGCTCTTATCGAGGGAATCCTCGACGGAACAATAGATATGATAGCAACCGACCACGCACCGCACAGTGCCGAGGAAAAGAGCCGGGGTCTTGAAAAGAGCCTTATGGGCGTTGTGGGACTTGAAACTGCACTTGCGGTAATGTATACCCATTTTGTAAAGACAGGAATTATCAGTGCAGAAAAACTTGTAGAGCTTATGCATACAAATCCGAGAAAGCGTTTCGGACTTTCGGTAGGCGGTACAAGCATAGGCGACAGAGCAGATTTTACCGTGTTTGACTTCTCACAGAAGTATAAAATAAACCCCGACGAATTTTTGTCTATGGGCAGAAGCACACCCTTTGAAGGCGATGAAGTCTTTGGAAAATGTCTTCTTACGGTGTGTAGTGGAGAAGTGGCATACACAAATCTTAAATAAGTTAAAAATTACAGAAACATAAATACGGAGGAAAAACAAAATGGCAAAGAGAACCGACATTAAAAAGATAATGATTATAGGCTCAGGTCCTATCGTAATAGGTCAGGCGGCAGAGTTTGACTACGCAGGAACGCAGGCTTGTCTTGCGCTTCGTGAGGAGGGCTACGAGGTAATTCTCGTAAACTCCAACCCTGCTACCATTATGACGGACACAACTATAGCCGATAAGGTATATATGGAACCGCTCACACTTGAGTACGTTGCAAGAATACTGCGCTCGGAAAGACCCGACGCAATTATTCCCGGTATCGGCGGTCAGACAGGACTTAACCTTGCAATGCAGCTTGAGAAAAAGGGTATTCTTGCAGAGTGCCAGACAGAGCTATTGGGAACAAGCAGCGAAAGTATAGAGCGTGCCGAGGACAGAGAGCTGTTTAAAGAGCTTTGCGAGGAAATCGGCGAGCCGGTTATACCCAGCAAGATTACTTACTCCGTAGAGGAAGCGGCAAAGGCTGCCGAGGAAATCGGATACCCGGTTGTTCTTCGTCCTGCCTTTACTCTTGGCGGTACGGGCGGCGGCTTTGCATATGACGAGGCAGAGCTTCGTGAGGTAGCAAGAGGTGCATTCCAGCTTTCCCCCGTACATCAGGTTCTTATAGAAAAGAGCGTTAAGGGCTATAAGGAAATTGAATTTGAGGTTATGCGTGACAGTGCTGACCACGCAATCACCATATGCGGCATGGAAAACGTTGACCCGGTCGGCGTTCACACCGGTGACTCCATAGTTGTTGCGCCTATTCTTACCCTCAGCGACAAGGACAGAAAAATGCTCAACGACAGTGCAATTAAGATTATCAAGGCACTGAAGATTGAGGGCGGCTGTAACGTACAGTTTGCGCTCAACCCCCATACAAGCGAATACTTCCTTATCGAAGTAAACCCCAGAGTTTCAAGATCCTCTGCCCTTGCATCAAAGGCAAGCGGATACCCTATTGCAAGAGTTACTGCAAAAATTGCGGTAGGTATGCTTCTTGAGGATATTGCAATTGCCAACACAAATGCGGCATTCGAGCCAAAACTTGACTATATAGTTGCAAAAATGCCCAGATTCCCCTTTGACAAGTTTGCAAGTGCCACAAACAAGCTCGGCACACAGATGAAAGCAACCGGTGAGGTTATGGGTATAGGCAGCACCTTCTCCGAGTGTCTTCTTAAGTCTGTTCGTTCTCTTGAAATCGGCGTATATCATCTTTATATGGCAAAATTCGACGAGATGACAAAGGAGCAGCTTGTGGAATACATCTCTGACTTCCACGACGACAGCATCTACGCTATTGCCCGCCTTATGAGAATGGGTATGACAACATCTGAGCTCTTTAAGATTACTGCAATCACGCCTTACTTCCTTGAAGAAATAAAGAAGATTATCGACTTTGAAAAGGTAATTGCTGACAACAAAGGAAATGTGGAAATTCTCAAGGAAGCAAAGAAGATAGGCTTCTCTGATAAGTATATCGCAAAGCTCTGGAACGAAAGCGAAAAAGAAGTGCGTGACGAAAGATTTGAAAATGGCATCGTTCCGGTATACAAAATGGTGGATACCTGCCACACAAATGCTTACATTCCTTACTTCTATTCAAGCTACGAGGGCGAAAACAAATCTATAGTTACAGACAGAAGCAAGAAAGTGGTTCTCGGCGCAGGTCCTATCAGAATCGGTCAGGGCGTAGAGTTTGTCTACTCATCGGTACACGCAGTTTCCACAATAAGACACGCAGGCTTTGAAGCAATTATTATAAACAACAACCCTGAAACAGTATCAACCGACTATACAACCTCTGACAAGCTCTACTTTGAGCCTCTCACACAGGAGGACGTACTCAACATTCTTCGCTTTGAGGGTGCAAACGACGTAATCGCATCCCTCGGCGGTCAGACGGCAATCAACCTTGCCCCCGGACTTTCGGAAAACGGCGTGAACATCATCGGCACCACCGTTGAAGCAATCGAAAACGCCGAGGACAGAGATAAGTTCGAGAAAATCCTTGAAAGACTGCAGATTCCTCAGTCACAGGGTCAGGCGGTTACTGACATTGAAGAAGGCGTAAGAGTTGCAAAGATGATAGGCTATCCGGTACTTGTTCGTCCGAGCTTTGTTCTCGGCGGCCGTGCAATGCAGATAGTTGCAAACGAAACTCAGCTTCGCCACTACCTCAAGAATGCCGTTGAGGTTGACGCAGACAAGCCGGTGCTTGTTGACCACTATATCCTCGGTAAAGAGGTTGAGGTTGACGCAATATGCGATGGCAAGGATGTATTTGTTCCCGGCATTATGGAGCTTGTTGAAAGAACGGGTATCCACAGCGGTGACAGTATCAGCGTATATCCCTCATTCAGTATTTCACAGAAGGTTAAGGACACAATCCTTGACTACGCAAAGAAGCTTGGTCTCGGACTTGGAATCGTTGGTCTTTACAACATTCAGTTTATAGTTGACAAGGACGAAAAGGTATTCATCATCGAAGTAAACCCCCGTTCCTCAAGAACAGTTCCCTTCCTTTCAAAATCAACCGGCTTCAGCCTTGCGGATATCGCAACCAACGTAATTCTCGGTAAGTCCCTCAGAGAGCAGGGAATTACCTCAATGTATCCGGAAGAAAAGAAGCGCTGGTACGTAAAGGTGCCGGTATTCTCCTTTGCAAAGATTGGCGGTCTTGACGCATACCTTTCTCCCGAAATGAAGTCCACCGGTGAAGCAATCGGCTACGAGGACAGACTCAACCGTGCGCTTTATAAGGCACTTCAGGCATCCGGTATGGAGCTTCAGAA
>JAZOCR010000096.1:0-16091 GCA_045596605.1 Eubacteriales bacterium
GCAGAACAGTGTATTGAGAAAAATCGAATGCAAAAAACTACCAAAGGCACTCCAAACGGAGTGCCTTTGGTGTATCTGACGATATGATGATAGCAAGAAATAATTTGCCTAAATTGCAATACAGTAGAAATAATTAAATTATGTTATGGTAGATGAGCTTGGAAACTTAATAAAGCCCGACTACATAACTGAGTCTTTCCCAAGGCTACTTAAACGACACGAAATGCGAAGGATAAGATTTCATGACCTTCGTCACACGAGTGCTTCGCTGCTTCTCAGCAGAGGAGTACCGCTGAAGGATATCCAATTGTGGCTCGGACATAGCGATTTTTTTACAACAGCAAACACATATGCTCATCTTGATTCAAGTTCAAAAAAGGCATCTTTAGAAGCACTCGCCGGAGTGGTACACTTTTAAGCAGTCATAAGGGCGGTTTCCAAAGGTTTTTCCCGAGTTTCCAAAAGAAAAACGAGGCTCTTGCTTTTGCAAAAACCTCGTAAAATGGCGGAGAGGGCGGGATTCGAACCCGCGTGAGATTGCTCTCAAACTGATTTCGAGTCAGCCCCGTTATGACCGCTTCGATACCTCTCCCAATCTATTTCAACAGTCCAAAACCTGAAAGTTTTTGGAAACTTTCTTTGGAAACTGCTAAAAACTAAAATATTAAATTTTGAAAAAAGCCCGTAAAATAAAGGGTTTTGTGTGGTAAGACTACCACAGACACGGATTGATTTCGAGTCAGCCCCGTTATGACCACTTCGATACTTCTCCCTATATATTTAACAGTCGTCCTAAGAAAGCAAATCTTTGGGAACTTTCTTTGGGAACTGCTAAAATCGTAAATATTTAGTTTTTCAAAAAATCCAGCAATACAGCGGATTTCGAGCACTTTTTGAAGAGGATATTTCCAAAAGGCTTACCTCATTTCGAGTCAGCCCCGTTATGACCGCTTCGATACTTCTCCCTATATGTTTAACAGTTGTCCAAGAAAAGCAAATCTTTGGGAACTATCTTTGGGAACTGCTAAAATCGTAAATATTCAGTTTTTCAAAAAATCAAGCTATACAGAGGATTTCGAGCACTTTTTGAAGAGGATATTTCCGAAAAGCTTACCTCATTTCGAGTCATGTCCGTTATGACCACTTCGATACCGCTCCGTGTTAAATTGTGTGTGCTTTCGTCAGCCTTGTAATTATACCAAACAAATCGCATTTTGTCAATGATTTTCCGGATTTTTCTGAAAATCTTTCGCAAACAGGAAGGCACAAAAGCTACAGACCTGAAAAATCTGTAGCTTTAAATATTTCTATTTTGCCTCAAGGGGAGTGTATCCCGTCCTTTGGATTAGCTCCTGACCCTGCTCGGACAGTATCCACTCGAGCAGAAGGTGGGTGTTTTCACTCATATCGCTACGGGTCACGGCGTAAAACTCCGATGCTATGGGGTAGGTGCCGTTGGCGATGTTCTTCTCTGTAGGTGCAACACCGTTTACACAGAGTAGCTTTATTCCGTTATTTCTTATCATTTCATCAGCGTAGAATCTGAATGAAAAGCCAATTGCGTTTTTATTGTTTTTGTAGTCTGAGGTTTTTTCAAAGACACCGCCCATTCCGTTAATTACCTCCTCGGTGGGAGCCTTTACAAGCTTCTTTCCAGCCATAAGCTGCACGAGCGTGCTTTGACTTCCGCTTCCCTCGTCACGCTGGTAGGCTTTTATTTCGCCAAGGGATTTTGCTCCAAGCTCGCCCCAATGGGTTATTTCGCCGGAATATATTCCTCTTATCTCATCAAGGCTTACGTCGTCAACGGGGTTTTTGCTGTTTACGAAAAACACGAACGCTTCTCTGCCGATAGGTGTATACACAAGCTCCACGCCTTTGTTTTCTGCGTACTTTCGCTGACTTTCTGACGGCGCCGCCACGAAAATAATATCCGCCTTGCCGTCTACTATATCTTTATAAGCCTGCGTCGTTGTCGTGCAGACGGTGTACTTATATTGCTTATATCTTCCTCCGCTTGAGGAATAATTGTACTCTACAAAGGTATTTTGCTCCTGCGGATACAGTGCCGCCGTATAGGCGGAATATATGGGATAAAGCGCCGTTGCGCCGTCCATTACGGGAAGCTCGCCAAAAAGCTTGAGCGTAGGATCCTCGCCGAGCCTTGCAACGCTGCTGTCGTCATCGTAGGGGTCGTAATATTCAAGCAGGCGCTGATTTTCCGAAATTTCCGGAATATTGGCAAGATATAGGTTGTAAGAGAAGAAGGAAACCGTAGTTACGACGCATACTGCCGCTACAGAGAGCAGTGGTATGTATACTTTTTTATGCTGTATAACGCCAAAAAAAGCGCAACCAACTGTTACACAAACAACAATGGCAAAAACAATGAATGCGGCTGTATAAAAGATTGAATTTACTGAAGACACAGAAAATATTATCATTGCAAAAAACGTGGCGCATGCAATGCTTGCGGTAATACATATCATTAACAATATTTTCCCCAAGGTTTTATATCTGCCGTTTGATTCACTAAACATGATTCCGAGAATCAGCAGGACTACGAATATTACGAAGGCTAACATAATTGCACCTTTCTTTGACCAAAAATATGCAGTCAACAAAATAAAATATCTACCATTATTATAGCATACAAGCTCGGGGTGCGTCAATACTCTTAAGAATTTTTCTTATGTCCAAAGAATTTGCAGAGCAAATTTCCACTTTGAATTAAAACGAGAGCCCGACACAGACGGCGTTGCCGTCAGTTCGGGGTATGTACTTTTTCGTTTCGTAACGAAAAAGTACCAAAAAGGTACGCTAAGAGGCAAGCCTCTTAGAACTCCTTTTGTCCCGCTACGAGTTTATGCAAATCTAAAACTTCAGCTCACGAAAAAACATTCGTTACTTTGGTGTTTAACCATACTATAAAGTATTACCTACAAAGTTAATACCACACAAAGATTACATAACTGCTCATACTATCGATGCAAGTATGAGCAACAGTGTAATCAATATAAAGATTTAAAGCTGAACGTAGTGCTTTATAGTATGGTTTAACTCCAAGGTTACGAGAGTTTCTTGCGACAATAAAAGACGCACACTCTCAAAAGTTTTTACGTGCCAAAAGGGAGTTTTCAGAGGACTTGTCCTCTGAACGACTTCTTTTGATTACTTTTCTTTTCGGAAAGAAAAGTAATGTATACTCCCCCCGAACTGACAACGAAGTTGGCTGTGAGGGCCTTTGCAACCGTGCAAAACATCTCTGCCCGTCAGGGCAAAAAACAAAAAGGTGTAACCCTGCGTTACACCTTTATCCTTATATACTTTTCAGTCCTTGATTTTAGAAAGAAGCTCCTCTGTAAAGTGGGGAGTGGATTCAAGATATCCTACGGTATAGTCGCCGAGAATATTTGCCCTGTCAACGCAGGTCTTAAGATCCTTGCCCTCAAGATAGTTGTATATAAAGCAGGCGGAGAAAGCATCTCCCGCACCAACTGTAGAAACAACCCCGCCTCTTGCAGGCTCGCTTCTGTAAAACTCACCGGTGCTTCGCCTGTAGGCGCAGGCGCCGTCCTTGCCCAGCGTAATTACTACCGCCCTTATGTTATAAGTATCGCAAAGCTCACGGCTTATTGCACGAAGGGACTCATCGTCGGTTTTTTCACCAAGATGCGTCATGCAAAAGCCCATATCGCAAAGAAGTCCGCATTCCGAATAGTTTATTTTCAGAATATCCGCTCTTTCAAGACCCTTTTGTATTACGTCGTTTGAGTAAAACATCTGACGGATATTTATGTCGAAAAATACGTTTTTGAAATGGCAGTTGTCGAAAATTTTGTCGAGAGTAGCTCTTGATGAAATATTTCTCTGGGAGAGTGTGCCGAAATAGAAAAGGTCGAATTCTTCGGCGTTTATCCTTGCTTCTTCCTCATCGGAAATTGTGATGTGGTCGTAGGCAACGCCCTCTACAAGCTCATATGACGGCTCGCCCTGCTCGTTGCAGGTAACCTTGCATATGCCTGTTCCGAAAATAGATTCGGTGGTGGAGAGCGAGTAGTCTATACCTATATTGTCCATACAGTTGAGTGCATTCTGACCGAGTCTGTCGCTACTCACCGCAGAAAGCATATAGCCACGTGCTCCCATTTTCACCATATCGGCACAGAAGTTGAGCGGCGCACCGCCAAGCTTTTCCGAGTCCTCAAAAATATCAAAGAGTATTTCGCCGAATGCGAGTATTTTCATATTGTCTTATGTCCTTTCCACAACGCAAGGGTTTGTGCGCTGTTTGAGAATATTATATAGAATTATCTTCGCCTGTCGCTTCTTCGCATATCCCTTAGCCTTATTGCTTCAAGCTTTAGAAGCGCTTCGCTGTCAGTACGGATATGCAGTAAATTAAGGTTTGCATCAGGTATTTCGCATATTGTCATATATGATTCACCGCCGCAGATATAAATTTCAAAGCCGCAAGTATCTGTGAGTATTCTTATATCTATCTTGCCGTCAGCGCCGGATATGCAGGGCGCAGTATTTTTTCCGCAGGTAACAACGCCATTTTCAAAGTCAATATCAATACCTATTCCGAAAACCTCAACACGTCCGCTTTTTGAAGAAAGGGGCGACAACGAAATATTTATATCCTGTGCTATTCCCCGAAGCTCAAAGGAGTTCTCCTTGCCGGTGGCGGTTTTCTTCACCTTTTTGCCGTACAGCTTTTCTATTTCACGCACAGGGCTTACACATATTCTTTCGCCCTCGTCTTTTTTTACTATCCGCATTTCCTGCGGGAAGCCCATAACACCGCAGTATTTGTCACTTGTGCTCGTAAAGCTATTATCAAAAATCACAGCTCTTATGGCTCTGCCACTGCCTACCTCAAAATGCACCGGGCAAAGCTCGGACTTTCCCGAATAATTGAAGCGGTGTACCTGTGATATATCCCCATTAAAGGAGTTTCCGTCAAACTCACCTATTATGTATTTGTCGTCTTTCCCGAAAAGCACCCACTTTTCCTCTTTTTCGGAAAGGGCAATCGGGAAAAAGCAGGGATTCTCACCTGCGTCAAAGTCTAATTCCTGGCACTTTTCAAAATCACGAAGATTTTTTGATGTGTAAACTTCGCATTTTCCGTACGCCGCTGCGGACACCATAACGTATTTATCCCACCTTTTACTGTAGGAAACGCAGGGCTTTCCGCCACATTCTACCGGGGGTATAAAGGTAAGCTTATAAAAGCTCTCGCAGCCGTCATCGCTTACTGCGATATGAGCACCCACAGAAGTACTACTCTCGTAAAACAGAACTGCGGGGATTTTTTCACTCGTCTTTGCCGACAGAAGATTTTTTTCGTCAAGTACCGCACCGTATACCGAAGCATTTCCGCTTTTGTCCGGGAAAAGCACCGGCGCACAGCAGTCCCAGTCCACAAGATTTCTTGAAGCTGCGTGACCTGTATGAGTATTACCGCTCTCTTTTGACACAGGGTTAAAATTATAAAACAAATGATACGCACCGCCGCTGTATAGCACAGCACCGGGAACCTCAAAAAATCCCTCAGGGGCGGTAAAGTGATATTTCGGACGAAGTGCCTCACGGAACCGGCAGACCGGCATTCTGTCCTTTGTGCGAAGACTTAGCTTCATAACCGGATTTACAATAGCGTCAAGACTTTCGCCCTTAAAGCGTCTTACGTCAATATATGTATCATAGTCCGGAGCTTCAAAATCAAGCTTTAAGTCAAGAGCAAGAACACATACGCCCTCGCTATTGTAAAAAGCAAGATTTTTTGTTTTTGCGTGAGAGCTTACCGGAAGTACCAGATAGTTTTTTTCTACTTTAAACAGCATTTTTTCAGCTCCTTTTTTATGGGCATATGTCCTATCGTCCTTTTTGTCTTTCTCCAAATTACCTTTTTGCTCTTGAAGTGAATTTACATATGAAAGCCTCTCCCTCCGGGAGAGGTGGCACGCCATAAGGCGTGACGGAGAGGGTGTTTGCGGGGAGTATCCCTCTTAGTCAGCTTGCGCTGACAGCTCTCAACATCGGGAATATCCCTCTCAGTCAGCTTGCGCTGACAGCTCTCCCAGAGGGAGAGCCTTATATGAGTATTTCGCATAGGATATCGGGAACATATTCTAAAATTGGGGCGTGTTTCGGTGCTTACTCCTTTCGACCGTCGGAATGCATTTCTGCGCCCGTCACAAGCATTCTGTCTTACAGAAGAATCTTCGGGTCGTATTCCGGCTCTTTATAAAGGGTCTTGCTTCCTGCAATTTCTTTTTCAAATACGTCCTGCCACTCTTTGCCGTTATAGTCGTCAATTGCAACAGTTATCCATTTACTGTCAACTCCGAGAGTGTCCTTCATGGCCTTTTCAAGTGCCTTAGCGAGAGCTTTCTTTTGCTCATCGCTTCTTCCTTCAATCATTTGTACGTGAATGTGTGGCATAATTTTTTTCCTTTCTTATTTATAAAATCTCCCAATTACCTTTGATGTTCCCGCCGTGACATTCGCCTTTCTCAAGCCTTCCTCCGAGAGGAAGGTGGCTTTGCCGAAGGCAAAGACGGAAGGAGTCTGCGTGTGTATGAAATTATATCAAAATTTCAGTGCAGTACACTCTCCCTCAGTCAGCTCACGCTGACAGCTCCCTCCGAGAGGGAGCCTTATGAATGCGGCTTTCATGAGGAACACAATATCGAATTGGGAACTATAAAATTGAATACAAAATCAAATGTGTCAACTTTCAGCATGCGGAATATCAATATCCGCTTTTCTGCAAAGCTTTTTTATTTTGCGAAGCTCCTTTTTCTGCTCCTTAAGCTTTCTTTTCTGCTTTGCAGAGCTTCTGCAGCTTAAAAGAAACACCGTCATAGATACTATTACAAGAACTACTGAAAGAACAAACTTCAAAAGAGAAAATTCCTGTGTATAGCAGTCCTCAGTATCAACAAGCTTTTTACCCTTTGCGGTATCGTTTATAATTGTTCTTGTGCTTACGCTTCTTGTTACCGTAAATCTGTCAAAGCGTGAAAAGCCACCTTTTACATCGCCGCAAATCTTTGTCGCCTTTTCTCCAATTCCTGATACAAATTCAAAAACCATTTATTTTCCGCCTTTCAAAGTACTGCTCTATCTTTACATTATTACCCTATTATGCCATAATTATACATATATTTACTGACTTTTGTCAAGTGCTATTATGTAAAATACCTCATCTGAATCAAAATATACGGGTATTTTTAATGTTTTTAGACAAAAGATGCCTATAATTATTTTAGATACCGCACTTGACATATTAAAATCATAATGCTATAATTTATATTAGAGTATTATAGCTATGTGAAGGGAGCGGTGCATATCCTTAAAATTATACTGTGGATAATTCTCGGCATACTTGCACTGCTTATCCTTGTGCTTCTTGCTAACGTAAAAATACTTATCGGCTACAGAGAGAGCTTTTACTGGAAGCTGTACGTGGGCGTACTCAGAATAAATCCCGAATGGTTTGAAATTTTCAAAAGGGAAAAAGGTTCGCATAAGGGAGCAAAAAAGAAGAAAAAAGGCAAGGCGCAAAAAAGTGCGTCGAAGACGCCGGAGTCACAAAAGAAAAAAAGCGCAGAGGGAAAGCTTTCCCTTGTGCTTGATATAGCGAAAAAGGCTCTTGAAATCGCTCCGAAGGCATTCCGTGTAAGACTTCGCAGACTCAAAGTGACGGTCGGCGCAGAGGACGCCGCAGACGTAGCGATAAATTACGGTAAAATCTGTGCACTCACAGAGGGTGCTCTTGCGTTTCTTTACGGATACAAGGGAATACTTCACGGCTTTTCTGTAAACCGGAAAAAAGTAAATATTTCCGCAGATTTTTTGTCCGTAAAAACAAAGACCGACATAGAAATCGGCATATCCTTTTTTGTGTGGCAGCTGCTGCTACTTGCCGTAAGGCTGGGAGTAGCCTACATTACAAGCAGTGCGAAATCTGAAAGTAAGTAATATACCAAACATAAAAATCTAAAGTAAGGAAGGAACTGACAATGGCAGAAACACCAATCAGCGAAATTATAAGAACCTCACTTGAAAACGTAAAGAAAATGGTAGACGCAAACACCATTATCGGCGAGCCGATGACTGTGCTTGAAAATACCGTTATAGTGCCGGTATCCAAGGTTTCCTGCGGAATAGCAAGCGGAGGCTCGGACTTTGGCGGCAAGAGCGCAGAGAAGTCAAAGAACTTCGGCGGTGGCGGCGGTACGGGAATTACCGTTACTCCGGTGGCGTTCCTCGTGATAAGCGCAAACGGCGACGTAAAAATGCTGAACGTGGGAGAAAACTCCGGCTTTGCAAGCGGCAAGGTCGCAGATACCATTGCAACGGTTGACGGCATAATCGACAAAGCTCCGGATATGCTTTCAAAAATTGCGGCACTGTTTAAGAAGAAGGAAAAGGAAAACGAGAACGAAAAGGAAGAAAGCTCCGATAACAATGCGTAAGGCTTATTTCCGCATAGAAAGGCAAAAATAAAATGACACCAAAAGAAAAAGCTGCACAGTACTTAAAGCATGTGCAGAAGCCGGCGAGATACATCGGCGGTGAGCTGAATGAAATAATAAAGGACAAAAAGGACGTAAAGCTCCGCTTTGCGTTCTGCTTCCCGGATTCCTATGAAATAGGAATGTCGAATCTTGGAATGAGAATACTCTACGGCACACTGAATGCAGAGGATGACGTGTGGTGCGAGAGGGTATTTGCTCCCTGGGACGATATGGGGAAGCTTATGAGGGAAAAGAAAATCCCCCTGTACGCCCTTGAAAGCGGAGATGCACTCACTGACTTTGACGTGGTAGCATTTTCGCTGTCCTACGAAATGTCCTACACAAACGTGCTTTATATGCTGGAGCTTGCAGGTATTCCGCTTCTTTCAAAGGATAGAGGCGACGACGGAAAATATCCGCTTATAATCGCCGGAGGCACTTGTGCTTACAACCCTGAGCCTATGGCGGACTTTATTGACCTTTTCAGCATTGGCGAGGGCGAAGAGCCACTGTGCGAAATTTCAAGGGAGATAATAAAATACAAAGAGGAATGTAAAAAGGGAGCGCAGTTTTCAAAGCGTGAGCTTCTTCACAGACTTGCAAAAATCAAGGGCAACTACGTTCCTGCCTTTTACGACGTAAAATACGAAGGACGTGACGGAACGATATCCGAAATCACGCCGGTGTATGAGGATATCCCGAAAATAATTGAAAAGAGAATAGTACCGGATTTTGAAACATCCTTCTACCCGACAAAGCCGGTAGTTCCCTATATCGAAACAGTTCACGACAGAATTTCCCTTGAAACCTCAAGAGGCTGTATCAGAGGTTGCCGCTTCTGTCAGGCAGGTATGGTTTACAGACCTTACAGAGCACGCACCTGGGACAAGCTTTGCTGTCAGGCAAGGGAAACCTTTGACAGTTCCGGATATGAGGAAATTTCTCTGCTTTCGCTGTCCATAAGTGACTACACAAAGCTCGGACAGCTTGTTGACGGACTGAAAGAGTGGACAGACGAAAAGAAGGTCGGGCTTTCACTTCCGTCAATGAGAATTGACGCCTTTGAAAGTGAAATTATGGAAAAGGTAAACGGAGTTCGTAAAACCGGACTTACCTTTGCGCCGGAGGCGGGAACTCAGAGGCTTCGTGACGTAATAAACAAAAATCTTACCGAGGAAGAAATCCTTGAGGGCTGCAGAGGAGCATTCAGTAAGGGCAGAACAAGCGTAAAGCTGTACTTTATGCTGGGACTTCCCACAGAAACCGACGATGACGTTTGCGGCATACCCGCTCTCGGTCAGAAGATTATAGACGAATATTACAGAAACCCCAACAAGCCCAAGGGCAAGAGCGTTGAGGCTACAATGTCTGTTTCCTGCTTTGTGCCGAAATCCCACACGCCTTTCCAGTGGGAAGCGCAGGACACCCTTGAGGAGCTTGTAAGAAAGCAGAAGCTTCTCGGAACTCACATAACCACAAGAAAGCTCCGCTATAACTGGCACGAAGCCAAGGTAAGCCGCCTTGAAGCAATCTTTGCAAGAGGTGACAGACGACTCTCTGCGGCACTTATAGAAGCAAGGTCACAGGGCTTTATGTTTGACGGCTGGGACGAATTTTTCAGCTACGACAAGTGGATGGAGGTCTTTGAAAAGGTGGAAATTGACCCGTCTTACTACGCAAACCGTCCTTTTGAGTTTGACGAAATACTTCCCTGGTCCCACATTTCCTGCGGAGTTTCCGAGGAATTTCTCCTCTGTGAAGCGAAAAAAGCAAGAGAGGAAAAGACTACTCCCGACTGCAGAAGCAAGTGCTCCGTCTGCGGTATGCAGAAGGTCTGCGATATTCATAAAAAGCAGTAAGGGTATACAAACGAATATGATTTTGGGCGACCTGCGGTCGCCCTGTTTTTTTGCTTCATGGGGAGCTGGAGCCCGACACAGCCGACTTCGTCGGCAGGTCGGGGGGGATGTATGTTACTTTTTCTTTGCAAAAAGAAAAAGTAACCAAAAAGAAGTTGTTTAGAGGACAAGTCCTCTAAAAACTCCCTTTTGTCACGTAACAACTTTAGTTGGTGTGCATCTTTAATTGTCGCAAGTTGCTTTCGTGACCTTGGAGTTAAACCATACTATCAAGTGCTAACTACAAAATTAATACCATACAGATATTACATAACTGCACATACAGTCTTTGTAAGTCGTTTGTAGTAGACAACCAAGTAGAAGTGCAATAGTCCCATGGAAGAATTTTAACGCTTGCGTTAAAATTTTCCCTCCGCTTTTGCGTTGCGGTTGAAATAAATTTTAATTAAACTACCGAGCGTGTGGGTGGGTAGTAAAGAAGGGAGGGGTATCCCCTCCCTTCTTTGGGTATTTTTTGGTTACTTTTTGTTACTCGTGACAAAAAGTAACGTCCCCCCCGACCTGACAGCTCGCCGTCTGTGTCGGGGGAATCCAACCACCATCTGAATTTTATCCCAGAAGCACGTCGCTTATCAGCATAATACAGAATCCGAAAAGAAGCGCATATGTTGCTCCCTTCTCGCTTCCGTGTGCGTGGGTTTCCGGTATCATTTCGTCGCTTATAACGTACAGCATCGTACCGCCGGCAAAGGCGAGGGCAAAGGGAAGAATTGCAGTAGACACGCTTACTGCAAAATAGCCTATAAGTGTACCTGCAACCTCCACAAGTCCGGTAAACATCGCAATAACAAAGGTCTTTTTGCGGGACACGCCTGCCGCAAGCATTGGACCTATTATCACCATTCCCTCCGGGATATTCTGAAGGGCAATACCTCCTGCTATGACAAGTGCCTGAGAGGTGTTTCCGGAGCCAAATCCCACGCCTGCTGCAATACCCTCCGGAAGATTGTGTATGGCAATTGCCATAACAAAAAGCAGTACCTTACTGAGATTTGCGTTGCTGTGAGCTTCCGCATCTTGACCTGCAAGCCTGTGAAGGTGTGGCACGAGCCTGTCTGCAAGGTTAAGACAAAGCGCACCGGCAAAAATCCCAACAACCGTAATTATAATACCAAATTTTCCGCCGTATTCAATTGACGGAAGAACAAGCCCCAGTACCGCCGCCGCAAGCATAACGCCTGCCGCAAAGGACAGAACTATATCTGAAAATTTATGGGAAATATCCTTGAACAAAAAACCTATAAGTGCGCCGAATACCGTTGCGCCGCCGACACCCAGTGCTGTAAGTAATACAAATTCCATAACTGCTCCTAAACATCAAACAATTATACTTTATCTCTATTATAACACAAAAACCGCAGAGACGCAAGTCCCTGCGGCTATAATTTATACGCCATTATTTGTGATAATGCATTCCTGCACATATTGAATATGCTCTGTAAATCTGTTCAAGAAGCATAACCCTTGCAAGTCTGTGGGGAAAGGTCATTTTTGACATAGATAGACGGATATCACAGGCGTTTTTTACCTTTTCGGAAAGCCCCTCACTTGAGCCTATAATAAAGGTCACGCCGGAAAGCCCACGCATTGCAACGCCGTCAAAGGCAGTGGCAAGCTCGCTTGATGACATCTGCTTGCCCTCTATACACATAGCAATTTTCAGGTGCTTCGGTTTTATCTCGGAAAGTATTCTGTCCGCTTCCTTGTCAAGCGCAGTCTTTATAAGAGCTTCCGAGGCGTTCTGTGGCAGCTTTTCGTCTTTTATTACCTTTTCGGAAAATACGCAAAAGGCACCAAGCCTTTTTATGTATTCTGCGGCGGCTTCTCTGTAATAGCTTTCCTTTTCACCGCCTACGTAAATTATTTCTGTCTGAAGCATATTTACTCCTTTATTTATCCTTGTATTTTCAGTCGTGACAAAGCAGATGAATGCCCTTGTCCTTCATTATCCGGAAGTACGCAGCGCCGGATATTATCTGACAAAGTCCTGCAATTATAAGAGTTATATATATTCCACATAGCTCCATAACATATGTAACTGCCGCACCACCCACGGCTACGCCGAGGGTATGAAGTACCATTCTCCATGCGGAATATTGACCTACACAGTTGTAGTGCACGATTTTTGTAACCGCAGTCGGAACTCCGTAAGCTATAAAGTTAAAGGCAATATTGGCAAAAAAGAATACCGTGAAAAACACAAGCTTTGATTTTCCCACAAACATAAACGGAGTAAGAAGTGCAACGGCTATACTTGAAAACAAAATAAGCTTTCCGTCATTTATCTTCTGTGCAATCACGGCATATATAAAGCAACCTACCATAGCGGCAACCTGTAGAATCACCGCAAAGGTTGCGGCACCGGATTTATCAAGTATTCCCGCACTGTAGCCGATAACCGTAAGAACACCCCAGACACCGGAATGGAAGCCACGAAGTAAATTCGGGATAAGCAGAATGTAGAAGGGTCTGTATTTGAAAATATTTATTTTTTCTTTTCTGACCTGAATGGTATCGCCTATGTCACGCAGGGAAAAGGTAACGATACACACCCCGACAAGCATTATTATTCCGGTTATAAAGAAAACATTCATTGCGGAGAAATAATCTGCATTTCCGGAATAATAAGAAATAACTGCTGAAAAAACCGCACAGGAAATTCCGATAAACACTCCTGAAATTCCCGTGATTCTTCCATATTGCGTAATATCTATAATTCTATAGGGAAGCTTATAGCCTAAAACTCCCCTGATACCCTGAAAAATACTGACGAAGCCTCCGGCGATAAATACCGATATAATAAGTGCTGCGGCGTTTCCTTTGCCGAAATTGCAGAAATATGAAAGAACAACAAGTATTGGAATAAAGCCGAGATAAAGCAGAGCAGTCGTTTTTATTATGCTTTTCACGTTTTCTATCTTCCCGGAAAACGCCACCATTGCCAGCATCTGAAGCACCTGCATCACGGATACGTACAGCGTTACGTTTCTCTCGCTCACCCCGCTTTCCATAAGAAAGGACTGAAGAATCGAGCCGGAAATAAGAAGCACGGCACACTGCATTACGGATTCAGCTATGTAATATTTTATTTCGTTTTTTCTTGCTGCATTCATACCTTGACACTCCATAATGAGTTTTAGTTACAAGGCTATTCTAACATACATATTTTGTTTTTGCAATACACAAGACGGACATTTTTTACAGCGAAAATGTCGAGTTTGGAAGTCTGGTTTGTTAGTTTGCGCCGCTGTATGAAATTCTTTGCAAAAAAGAGTCATAATTGAGGTAAAACCTTTAAAGAATTTGTGCACTTTTTTGCCGCTTATTTCCCAAAAATTACTTGACATAGAATGTGTGTTGTGGTATAATAAGAATAAGTAATTTTGTTTAAATTCAACCGCATCTGCAACTGACGGAAAAGTGGATTACCACGGGGGAGCAGATGTGTTCAGACTGCCTCCGAGCCTGTTGGTTCGTGCGAGTCTTTTGTTGTCGACCGTCTGGGCAGTTCTGTTATAGGGGCAGAACTGCCCTTTTTGGCATTTTAAATTTTTACACAGGAAAGGAATCACTATGCTTAAGGTTGGTATTATTATGGGCAGCGACAGCGACCTTCCGGTTGTTGAAAAAGCTATTGCCGTTCTAAAGGATTACGGCATTCCCTTTGAGGTACACGTTTTTTCCGCACACAGAACTCCCGACGAGGCTCACGACTTTGCGACAAATGCAAGAAAGAACGGCTTTGGTGCAATAATTGCAGCGGCAGGTATGGCAGCGCATCTTGCAGGAGCAATTGCGGCAAACACAACTCTTCCGGTTATCGGCATTCCGATAAAGAGCGGCGGTCTTGGCGGCCTTGATGCACTTCTTTCAACTGTACAGATGCCCTCCGGTATTCCGGTTGCAACGGTAGCTGTTGACGGTGCGGCAAATGCGGCTCACCTTGCGGCACAGATTATCGCAACTTCCGACCCGGAGCTTGCAGAAAAGCTTGACGAAACAAGAAGAGCCGGCATGGAAAAGGTGCTTGAGAAGAACAAGGCGGTAGAAGAGAAGTATAATAAGTAATTCGGAATTCGGAATTAAGGAGAATTTTTGTAAAGCAAAAATTTCGTTTAAAATAAAAGCCCGAGACAGCCACGCTTTGCGTGTCAGCTCGGGGAATGTACTTTTTCGTTGCGTAACGAAAAAGTACCAAAAAGATACGCTAAGAGGCAAGCCTCTTAGAACTCCTTTTGGTTACTTTTCTTTTTGGAAAGAAAAGTAACATTCGTACTAAATATTAAAGTTCTTTGCCACTCTTTCTTCTAAGAAAGAGTGCGGGTGTGGGCGGAGCCCACGTATACAAACACAAGAAAGAGGTATTTATGGGAGGATTTTTCGGCGCCGTAGCAAAGCGTGATGTAATGTCTGACGTTTTCTTCGGCACAGATTATCATTCTCATCTTGGTACACGTCGTGGCGGACTTGCGGCGTATAACACCGAGGTGGGACTTCAGAGGGAAATTCACAATATTCAGAATTCGCCCTTCAGAACAAAATTTGAGGATATTTTCGACGAGATGAGCGGTTTTGCGGCAATAGGCTGCATCAGTGACAGCGAGCCGCAGCCACTTCTTATAAGGTCAAATCTCGGAAAATACGCAATCTGCATTATAGGAATTATCAACAACGCAGACGAGCTTATTGAAAAGTACCTGTCAAGCAGCCATGGCGGACACTTTGACGCAATGACCGGCGGCAAGGTAAACAGCACCGAGCTTGTTGCGGCACTTATAAACCAGAAGGACAGCTTTACCGAAGGAATAAAGTTTGCGCAGGACTCTATCGAGGGTACGGCGTCAATACTTATACTTCGTGACGGCGGCACGATTATTGCGGCACGTGACAAGCTTGGAAGAATACCGATAGCTGTCGGCAAGGCTGAGGACGGATACTGCGTTTCCTTTGAGTCCTTTGCATATAAGAAGCTTGGCTACGACGACCTTCGTGAGCTTGGTCCCGGCGAGATAGTTGAAATATCTGCTGACGAAATAAAGGTGCTTGCAGAGCCGGGTAAGGAGATGCGTATGTGCGCATTCCTCTGGAGCTATTACGGTTATTCAACCTCCTCATACGAGGGTGTAAACGTTGAAATAATGAGATACCGCAACGGTGAGATTATGGCGGAAACCGATATGAAAAACGGAAGCATCGACGACATTGATTACGCCTGCGGTGTTCCGGATTCGGGAACTCCCCACGCTATCGGCTATGCCAACAAGAGCGACAAATATTTTGCAAGACCCTTTATTAAATACACTCCCACCTGGCCAAGAAGCTTTATGCCGTCAAACCAGCGTGAGAGAAACAGAATTGCAAAGATGAAGCAGATACCGGTACACGAGCTTATAAAGGACAAGAATCTTTTGTTCGTTGATGACTCGATAGTGCGTGGAACACAGCTTCGTGAAACGGTAGAATTCCTCTACGACCACGGCGCAAAGTCAGTACATATGCGTTCTGCGTGTCCTCCGATTATGTACGGCTGTAAGTACCTTAACTTCTCAAGGTCAACAAACGACATGGAGCTTATAACCAGAAGCACGATAGTAGAGCTTGAGGGCGAGGAAGGCCTGAAGCACCTTGACGAATACAG
>JAZOCR010000097.1:0-3148 GCA_045596605.1 Eubacteriales bacterium
CAACAGATTTACAGTCTGCCCCCTTTGGCCGCTCGGGAATTCCCCCTGGAGCTGGTGATCGGAGTCGAACCAACAACCTGCTGATTACAAATCAGCTGCTCTGCCATTGAGCCACACCAGCATATTCGATTTTGCGCTCCCGTGAGAGAACAGACCAATTATATCACGACTTGTTCAGTTTGTCAAGTGTTTTTTTCAATATTTTTAAGTTTTTTTGATTTTGATATTTTTAATGGAGAGGCAGACGAAAAAACCGTCGAATTTCACAAAATATTGGTGCACGTATATTATGCTTTCCGAAAAGTGTCTGCCGTATGCACCTTTTGTGGAAAAATGAGATTTACTTATTTTAAAAGCCAAAACAGAGGAAAGGCCGTGCCCTCCCTCTGTTATTTTGCAAAAATTATCTTTCCTTGTTTGCAACCTCAAGTACAAGCTTTGCAACAAATTCGTCAGCCGGCATAGCACCCATATCGCCGTTCTTTCTTGAACGTACTGCAACTGCGCCTGCTTCTACCTCCTTGTCGCCCACAACAAGCATATAAGGAACCTTTTCAAGCTGTGCTTCTCTTATCTTGTAGCCTATCTTTTCGTTTCTGTCGTCAAGCTCTACTCTCATGCCTGCCGCAGTGAGCTTTGCAACAACACTCTTTGCGTACTCAAGCTGATTGTCGCTTATGGGAAGCACCTTAACCTGCGTCGGAGCAAGCCATGCGGGGAACGCACCTGCGTACTTCTCAATAAGAAGTGCAAGAGTTCTCTCATAGCAGCCGATAGAAGTTCTGTGGATAATGTAAGGATTCTTCTTTGTACCGTCACGGTCAACGTATTCCATACCGAACTTTGCCGCAAGCATCTGGTCAATCTGGATAGTAACGAGAGTATCCTCTTTGCCGTGAACGTTCTTTATCTGAATATCAAGCTTCGGGCCGTAGAATGCCGCTTCACCAACACCTATCTTATAATCAATTCCTATGTCGTCAAGGATCTTCTTCATAACGCCCTGGGCTTCTTCCCACTGCTCGGGGGTTCCGATGTACTTTTCGCTGTCTGCGGGGTCCCACTGGGAGAATCTGTAGGAGAGATCCTCTTTAAGTCCGAGGGTTTCCATCATATAGTTTGTAAGCTCAAGGCATCTCTTGAATTCGTCCTCAAGCTGTTCGGGAGTACACATAAGGTGTCCCTCGGAAATGGTGAACTGACGAACTCTGATTAGACCGTGCATTTCGCCGGAATCCTCGTTTCTGAAAAGAGTAGAGGTTTCGCCAAGACGCATAGGAAGATCTCTGTAAGAACGAGCTCTGTTGAGGTATGCCTGATACTGGAAAGGACAGGTCATAGGACGAAGCGCAAAGCATTCCTTGCCGTCTTCCTCGTCGCCCATTACGAACATACCGTCCTTGTAGTGATCCCAGTGACCGGAAATTTTATAAAGGTCGGACTTTGCCATAAGAGGAGTCTTTGTTCTCATCCAGCCGTTTGCTTCTTCCGTGTCTTCAACCCATCTCTGAAGAATCTGAAGAATTTTAGTTCCCTTGGGAAGCATAATCGGAAGTCCCTGACCGATGTAGTCAACGGTTGTGAAGATTTCAAGCTCACGGCCAAGCTTGTTGTGGTCACGCTTCTTTGCTTCTTCAACCTGTGCGAGATATTCTTCAAGCTCGGAAGCCTTCGGGAAAGCTGTACCGTAAACTCTCTGAAGCATCTTCTTTGAGGAGTCCCCTCTCCAGTATGCACCGGTGCAGCTTGTAAGCTTTATTGCCTTTACCTTGCCGGTGGAGAGAAGGTGTGCGCCTGCGCAGAGGTCTGTAAAGTCGCCCTGCTCGTAGAAGGAAACCTCTTCGCCCTCAGGTAAATCGTTTATAAGCTCAACCTTATAGATTTCGCCCTTTTCTTCCATCATCTTTATTGCTTGGTCTCTCGGAAGAACGTATCTGCGAAGAGGAATATCTTCCTTGATAATCTTCTTCATTTCCGCTTCAAGCTTCTCGAGAATATCCGCAGTAAAGGGAATTTCAGAGTCAAAGTCGTAGTAGAAGCCGTTGTCAATGGCAGGACCTATTGCAAGCTTTGTAGCAGGGTAAAGTCTTTTAACTGCCTGTGCAAGAATGTGAGAGGTGGTGTGTCTGTAAACCTTTTTGCCCTCGTCGGAATCAAAGGTGAGAAACTCAACGCTCGCATCCTTGTCGATAATTGTCGTAAGGTCACAAACCTCGCCGTCAAGCTTTACCGCAAGTGCTACTCTTGCAAGTCCTTCGCTGATGGTCTTTGCAAGCTCAAGGGCACTCATGGGTTCGGAAAGCTCCTTTGTGCTGCCGTCTTTAAGTGTAATTGTAATCATAGTATATATTCCTTTCAGTTTTTAACTTATTTAATCCACCACATAGGTGTTATTTCACCGAGTTTTACAGTTTCGCCTTTTTCTATATCCAGCATAATTTCAATATCGCCGTATTTACCCGGCATAAGCTGTACCATAAGCTCACGGCAGGCTCCGCAGGGTGCGCCGTTTTTGCCGTCAGGCATAATGCAAAGCACCTTGTCTATTTCCTGCTCGCCACAGGTAAGCATATTCATAATGGCATTGCGCTCTGCGCACACGCCGAGAGTACTGGCGGTATCAATACATACTCCCGTATATATTTTCCCGGACTTTGAAAGCACCGCCGCAGACACCTCGCCACAAGTAACGTACTCTGAAACAGTGCGGGGATTTTGCACCTTCTTTGCTGCCTCGTACATTTTAAGCCATACGTTATCCATATTTCACTCCGATAAAAATAATAAAAATAGTCATGACCACCGGCCGTGCCGGTGGCTTGCACAAGCCCCCTTGGGGCCTGTCACAGGCTGAGCCTATAGGCTCGTCGAAAAATCCACAACTTGCGGTAATTGCCCTGCTGCCACAAATGTGGCTTTAATATGAGCCTCCCTCCGAGAGGGAGGGGGCATTTTCGCAAGAAAATGACGGAAGGAGCCTGCGCAATATCAGATTTTGCGCAAATTTGAAAGTCCCGCACGCTCCCTCAGCCACCTTCGGTGTCAGCTCCCTCTCGGAGGGAGCCTTTTTAGCAATTACCACTTTATCTTTCAAAATCAACTTGGTTCCTCGCTCTGCTCGGATAAAGAAACCGGGCAAAGCTAAAGC
>JAZOCR010000098.1:0-16163 GCA_045596605.1 Eubacteriales bacterium
CAGAACAAGCGCACCTGCACTTTTACTTCCGCTCCAGGGAGTATAGTGTAGTTTTTCATTGCTTCGTTCATCTCTGCCCTTTCCGGTGTAACCGTAAAGAACGTACTTTATAAAAGATGAAAGGGTGCTTTTTCCGGATTCGTTTTTTCCACGTACAACAGTTATTTTGTCGTCAAGGGTGATGGTTTTGTCGGAAAGCTTTCCGAAATTCTTAATTTCACAACTTTTAATTTTCATATGTAGCTATATCTCCACACTAAATACAAATCACGGATTTTCAAAAAAATCATCAAGGTCAAGCCCTGCCTTTTTATTTCCTTTATTATCTGAATTATCAACCGATGCTTCATCAAACATATCAAGGTCAAGCTTCTTGCCGGTTTCATCGGCAACTGTTCCGTTTTTAACGTCTGATGCAGTTTTATATCCCTTACCGTGCCAGCTCTCCAGAAGCTTTGACATATATGCAAGAGATGGCTTTGATATATTTGCTATGGTTTTTTCATATGCAAGAGTTATAAGCTCTTCACTGCTGTGATACTGTGTAAACCATTTAGAAATATATTCTTTTTCCTTTGAAGTAAAGCTTCGTGCGCCTACACCTACAATTCTTCTGACAATGCCCTCTCCTGTCCTGGTTGCCTTTTTCTTTTCAAAATATGCTTCAAGTGCATCGTAGTCACATATTCCCTCGTCGTATATCGAAAGAGCCGTTTTTTCAACGTAGCGCATAGATTTTTTATCAATTTCAACGCAGTATTCTATTACACGCATAATCATTGGTGCAGTGAGAAGCACGTAATCCTCAAGATACACAAGCTTTGCAATATCAGAAGGTGAAAACACCTTTCCGAGCCTATTTTGCGCAAAGTCAAGGAGTGATAAAAGCTCCGGCTTTTCCTCCATTATCCGTGCTATTTCCTCGCCTGTGTAGGTTTTTGTGTCTGTATCACGAACAGATTCAGGAATCTTTTCCGGTGCTTTTTTTGTTTTGTTATCATCCTTTACGTCACAAGCTTCCGGCTCTTTTTTCTGAATTTTCCTGCTACCCTTTCCGCTTACCGAAATAAGTCCCGCACCTCGCCAGAAGGAAACGGCAGACACAACCTCGGTTTCGGAAAGACCAAGCACACTTTGTATTTCTTCGGTATCTGTTTCTTCTTTTGAAAGAACGTAAACAAGAACTCTCAGTTCATCGGCATCAGCAGACGACATCCCCGTCACGTATTCTTCAAGCATCTGCGGAAGCTGCACGTTGTTTCTGTTTAATTTCATATTTTAAAAATCCTTTCAAAGCAATGTAGCAAGCCTCCGCCGAAAATTTCAGACATTCATTATTACCGGCAAAATCATAGGCTTACGCTTTGTTTTTCCATATATAAAGGAAGTAAGCTCGTCTTTTAACTTATTTTTAATTTCGTTCCAGTCGGTAAGGTCACGCTCAAAGCACTCCTCTATTATTTCAAGCGCAAGTGCTCTTACCATATCCATAAGCTCCTCGGCCTCACGAACATACACAAAGCCTCTTGACACGATATCGGGGCCGGAAAGAAGAATTTTTTCATCAAAATTTGCCGCCGCAACCACAACAATAAGTCCGTCCTGACCAAGATGACGTCTGTCACGGAGAACGATATTTCCAACGTCGCCAACGCCGAAGCCGTCAACAAGAACCTTGCCAGAGGGAACGACCTCCGTCATCTCCATGGTGTCCTCGGTAAATTCTATAACGTGTCCAAGCTCAGGGATAAGAGTATGATGTGAATCAATTCCAACCTCATGGGCAAGGTCTACGTTTGCCTTGAGATGCTTGTATTCGCCGTGAAGCGGCACAAAGAATTTTGGCTTTGTCAAAACCTGCATAAGCTTTAATTCCTCGGCACAGCCGTGTCCTGAAACGTGAACCTCTGCAATTGAATCGTTAAGCACGGTAACGCCTTTCTTCAGAAGCTCGTTTATAATTCTTGTAACAAGCTTTTCATTTCCGGGAATTGCAGATGCGGATATTACAACAAGGTCACTCTCCGAAAGATGCACCTTATCGTGCTCCGAATATGCCATTCTGTAAAGTGCACTCATAGGCTCGCCCTGTGAGCCTGTTGTAACAAGTGTTACTTCTTCCGGCTTAAAGCGCTTTATTTCGTTTATATCAATAAGAGTATTAACAGGAATATCCATATATCCCATTTCGTTCGCAGCAGTCAGTACGTTCAGCATGCTTCTGCCGGTTACGGCTACCTTTCTGCCGTATTTATGGGAATAGTCAATTATCTGCTGAACTCTGTGAACATTTGAAGAAAAGGTTGCAATTATTATTCTCTTGTCACAGCCTCTGAAAATACTGTCAAGGGATTTTCCGACGTTCTTTTCCGACATGGTATATCCCGGTCTTTCGGCGTTGGTTGAATCACTGAAAAGTGCAAGTATTCCCTCGTTACCAAGCTGACCGAGTCTTGCAAAGTTTATGGGGTCACCGGAAATGGGAGTAAGGTCAATTTTAAAGTCACCGGTAAAGAGTATCTTTCCTACCGGAGTGTCAATAGCAATTGCACAGGAATCGGCAATAGAGTGATTTACTCTTATAAATTCCGCACTGAACACACCAAGTCTTACAGTATCGCCTGCGTGAACACGGCGAAGTGACGTGGTTTTTTCAAGTCCGTGCTCTATAAGCTTATAGTTAAGAATACCAAGTGTCAGAGGAGTTCCGTATATCGGAACGTTTACAGAGCGAAGAACATACGGAATTGCTCCGATATGGTCCTCGTGTCCATGAGTGAGAAAAATTGCACGAACCTTCTCTATGTTTTTAAGCAGATACGTTGTATCCGGAATAACAAGGTCTATTCCCAGCATATCGTCATCGGGAAAGCCAAGACCACAGTCTATTACTATTATATCGTTCTCATATTCAACGGCGGTCATATTGCGACCAACTTCTCCAAGTCCGCCGAGAGGTATTACTTTAAGCTTACTGGTTGCTCTTTTTTGAGCCATATTCTGTTTCTGATTCTTTGCCATACTATACCTTCCTTTCTTAAGTTACAAAAAATTATATTTCAGCTATGTAATTGTCAGCTTTAGATATCAAAATGCAGTATCATTATTTGATTATTTCACTATTTGAAATATTTATAATAAATAAAAGAAAAAAATACAAACAAAACCATTCGACCGATACTTATAATTTTGCAACATCTTTTTTCTCCTTGTTTTACCGGATATACGACCGCCGGAAAAACTTACGGAAAGACGAAGCAAGCTATATGTACCGCCCGAAAAGTTAGAAAAGCCTGATTTACACGAACAAATTACACTATCCTATATTATGCACTTTTTTTATAGTCTTGTCAACATATTTTCTATTAATTTTCGTGATTTGTAAATATGTTTACAAATTTATGTTTAATATAATAATTTGAAAGGCTATAATTATTATGTTGGAGTATTTTTGGCATATTTATTTATATTGTTAAAAATAAGCTTATATTATTTCCACATTAAAGAAAGGACAGAAAAAATGAAAGCATCTTTGAAATTTGCCGTAGTCGCACTGGCGTCACTCACACTTCTCACATCCTGCAGCAAAGCACCGACCGGTGCACAGGCTGGCTATGCTATTGCAGGAAACGACTACGTTGACTATACTTTTGAATACCCGGAGGACTGGGAGATTATCCGCAGTGACGGAATGATAGCAGTAAAGGCTCCTGAGGGAAACGTTACGGTTACCTGCACAAGCTTTGAGCCGGACGACCCCACAATGCTCGCACAGGAATACTGGGAAGGCTATTTTGAATCCTTCAAAGAAACCTTCGGAGGAACTGTAAGCGTTATTACGGAAGAAGAAACAAAGCTTGACGATGCTGCAGCAAAGTACGTAACCTATACCGCAACTGTGGTTGGCGCAGATTATCAGTTTACACAGGTTACTGCTATAAGAAATGCTACTGCATATACACTTACCTATACCGCAACGCCCGAAAACCACGAAACATATCTCCCCGCACTCACCCACGCTGTAACAAGCTTTAAATTTGAAAACTAAAGACCTTAAGGAGTATATTATATAATGTCTATTATAACAAAAATGTTCGGAACAAGAAGCGAACGTGAAGTAAAAAAGCTGGAAAAAACAGTCGAGCTGATTGACGCTCTTTCCGATAAATATAAAGCGATGTCCGAATCTGAGCTTCAGAATACAACTGTAGTTCTCAGAGAAAGACTTGCCGGCGGCGAAACTCTCGACGACCTTTTGCCTGACGCTTTTGCGGCTGTCCGTGAGGCATCGTGGCGTGTGCTTGGAAAGCGTCATTACAGAGTTCAGCTTATAGGCGGTATCATTCTTCATCAGGGACGAATTGCGGAAATGAAGACCGGTGAAGGTAAGACTCTTATGGCTACACTCCCCTGTTATCTTAACGCACTCACCGGCAAGGGCGTTCACGTAGTAACGGTAAACGACTACCTTGCAAAGCGTGACAGCGAATGGATGGGCAAGGTTTACAACTATCTCGGAATGACGGTTGGTCTTATCGTGCACGAAAAAACAAGTGCGGAAAGACGTGAAGCGTACAATGCTGACATAACCTATGGTACAAACAATGAGTTCGGCTTTGACTATCTTCGTGACAATATGGCAACAAGCAAGGCTACTCTTGTTCAGAGAGAGCACAACTTTGCAATCGTAGACGAGGTTGACTCATTTCTCATTGACGAAGCAAGAACCCCCCTTATCATTTCCGGCCCCGGAGATAAATCAACAGACCTTTATATCATCGCAGACAAATTTGCACGCACTCTTACATGTAAACGCATAAAGGAGCTTGATAACAAGGCAGACAACGATAACATTGGCGGCGATTACGTTGTTGACGAAAAGGCAAAGACAGTCGTTCTCACCGCTGACGGTATAAAAAAGGCTGAAGCATATTTCAAGATTGACAACCTTTCCGACCCCAACAATGCAACGCTTCAGCACCACATAAATCAGGCTATCCGTGCTCACGGTATTATGGAAAACGAGGTTGACTACGTTGTAAAGGACGATGAGGTTCTTATAGTTGACCAGTTTACCGGCCGTATTATGCTCGGCAGACGTTATTCAAACGGTCTTCATCAGGCGATTGAAGCCAAAGAGGGCGTAAAGATTCAGAACGAATCAAAAACCCTTGCAACTATAACCTTCCAGAATTTCTTCAGAATTTACAAAAAGCTTTCCGGCATGACCGGTACTGCTCTTACAGAGGAAGAAGAATTCCGTGAAATCTATGCTCTTGACGTTGTTGAAGTCCCCACCAACAAACCCCTTGTAAGACAGGACTTCAATGACGAGGTTTACAAAACAGTAAAAGAAAAATACAACGCCGTTATAAATCAGATAGTTGAGTGTCACAAAAAGGGACAGCCGGTACTGGTTGGTACGGTTTCCATTGACAAATCTGAATACGTTTCTGCACTTCTCAAGAAAAACGGTGTGCCTCACAACGTGCTTAACGCAAAGTATCACGAAAAGGAAGCTGAAATCGTTGCACAGGCAGGTAAATTCGGTGCTGTAACCATCTCCACCAATATGGCAGGTCGTGGTACTGACATTATGCTCGGCGGTAACCCCGAATTTATGGCTAAAAACGAGATGCGAAAGCATGGAAGAACCGATGAGGAAATTTCCCTTGCCACAAGCTACTTTGCAACCGAGGATGAAGAAATTCTTGCACTCAGACGTGAGTTTACAGAATACGAGGATAAGTTCAAGAAAGAGGTTGAGCCGGAAGCAAAAAAGGTTGTGGAAGCGGGCGGTCTTTACATTATAGGTACAGAGCGTCACGACTCAAGACGTATTGACAATCAGCTGCGTGGACGTGCAGGACGTCAGGGCGACCCGGGCTGCTCAAAGTTCTTCCTTTCCCTTGAAGACGACCTTATGCGACTCTTCGGCGGTGAAAGAATGCAGAACATATTTGAAAAGGTTAAGCTCCCCGAAGGAGAAGCAATAAACGCAGGTATTCTTTCCGGAGGTATTGAACGTGCACAGAAAGCACGAGAAAGCGTACATTTCAACAGCCGTAAAAACGTCCTTATGTACGACGACGTAATGAATACCCAGAGAGCAATTATCTACAAGCAAAGACAAGACGTTCTTCACGGTGCGGATATCCACGCCACAATTACTGCTATGATTAAGGATACGATAAACACTGCAGTTGATTCCTTTGTATCAAGTGAAATTCCGGAGGAATGGAATCTTGATGCACTGCGTGGTTACTTCTACGGCGTTCTTACTACCGACGAGGATTTCAGATATGATACTGATGAACTGAACCGTCAGTCCACCGAAAGTATTCGTGATATGCTTCAGGAAAGAGCAGACAAAAAGCTCGCTGAAAAAATTGAGCTCTTTGGAAACGAAGCCTTTGGACAGATTGAGAGAAACGTTCTTCTTCGTAACGTAGATATCAACTGGATTGACCACATTGACGCTATGGACGACCTAAAGGACGGCATTAACCTTCGTGCTTACGGCTCCCGTGACCCCTTCAACGAATACCGTGTTGAAGGTGCCGATATGTTCGACGAAATGATTGCAACCATCAAGGAAGGTACGACAAAGATGATTCTTTCCGTTGTACCTGCAACAAAAATCGAGCAGAAAGACGTATCAAAGGGCGCAACTGAATCAAGACGTGCAGCTCCGACAGCTTCTGACAGCCCTTACGGCAAGGCTGCAAGACCGGACAACGACGTTAAAAAGCCGGTAGTGCTCAAAGCTTCTGAAAAAATCGGCAGAAACGACCCGTGCCCCTGCGGAAGCGGAAAGAAATATAAAAAGTGCTGCGGTGCAAATGCGACCGACTCAGCCGAATAATAACTAATAAAAGATGATATGCGCCGGTGGCGGTTTGCCGTCGGCGCATAAACTGAAAGGAATATATATGGGTTTCGGACTAATATGTGCAGGGCTTCTCACACTGCTCTTTTTGCGCATCATTCCCGCAGAGCTAGTCGGCTTTGCAGCTATTTCAAAGGGCCTCGGAATGCTTAAGGGCTACAACAGCTTTTTCCGTGCAGCTCTATACAGTTCATATGCGCTTATTGCTTTTTCTGCTGTTGACGCAGTAATATGGGTACTTAAAATAGCAGGTGTTATGCAGGACATTCTATGGCTTGAAAGCCTGCTTTCTTATCTGCATCTTTTTCTACTTATCCCCTTTCAGATGTTTCTGTTTCGTGGACTTTCTGCTCTTTCAAAAGAGCTTGGATATGATAAGGGTGTAAAGCGCTCCTCGCTTGCACTTGCAGTTATGGGAGCATTCTGCCTTGTAACCGTGCTGTCCCTTGCAGGCATATCTGTATTTGGTACAGCAGGAATGCTTATGGAGCTTGCAAATATCGCCTTTTGCGAATTTGCCGTTTACACCTGCTATAAAGGAATAACCACTGACGAAGCAGAGAAGCGTGAGGAAGAAAAAATTGAAAAATTTCAGAAGCAGTTTTCACGTGGCAAAAAGAAGAAATAAAGCCTTGAAAGGAGAAATTTTCGTATGGGTTTGATATTCACTTTTATAGGTTCGTTATTTCTTATGAACCCAAATCTTCGTATGATTGACTATTTGCCGGACTTTGTTGGCTGTATACTTATTCTCGTCGGTCTTTCAAAGCTCTATGTGCTTGACGGCAAAATTGAAGCTGCAAGAAAACAGATAGTTTATCTTACAGCAATATCGGCAGTTAAATTCCCTCTGTCATTTTATATCATAGTGGAAGCAAAAAACTTTCTTCTCCCGGTATCCTTTGGGGTATCTGTAGTTGAGATAATACTTATGACGGGATTCTTCGTAAATCTTTTCGGCGGACTTCAGTATCTTACTTCCCGTGACAGTAAAAAAAGAAAGCACATAAAAAGCTCGGAAAACGCATCGATAGTGTGCTTCATTTTTGCAATTGCAAGAGGAGTTCTCGGCTTTGCCCCCGAGCTTCTCTCTCTTGGCGAGCAAAAGGATAACTTCGACTATTCGTACAGACCTACTCCGGAGCAAAATGCAGCACTGATAAAGCCCTATGCAGAGCTTTTATGCTTTGTTGTAGTTCTTATTTTCGGAATTTACGCCTCGGTGCTACTCGGAAAATACCTTATAGGACTTTACCGTGATAAAAGCTTCATCGGTAGTCTTTCCGAGCGCTATACTAAATATGAGCTTGACAATATTCAAACATTCAATATAAGACGCACAAAAACAGCTTTTCTTTTCTTATTTTTAGGTATTCTTTTCCTTTACAACCAAATACTCGATTATGTAAACATAATACCAAACTGCCTGTCGTTTATTTTCCTGTGTCTTGGCTGGGCAAAGCTTGGAAAATGCGATAAAGAAAGTAATAAACCGCTTCTTGTTTTTATCCCTCTTTCTGCTCTTTCAATATACAACAATATCGTTCAGTATAAGTTGCTGTCAGACACGGATATCAGAATTCTCGGCACAGACCTTAACATTCGAAATATTCCCGAAATTCTTCAGAATATCGATGCAATTGTCGGTATTTCAGGCTTTGTAATTGCAGAATATCTTGCAATAGGAATTATGCTTTTTGCAATCTTGCGAAGAATAAACAGACTTCCGTTTCTAAAAAACGATGATGACACTATAAGCATTTTTGAAATACTTCTTGTTATCTCTGTGGCGGCAACACTTATCTCCAGCGTATATATTTACATTGGTCCCTTTATAAGAACAGCATATACGAGCATTACAAACGACATTGCGGCGTATATCCGATACGACAGCATCCTCGGTATTTTTGAATGGGTGTTCCTGTTCTCATTTATTGCTATGCTGTACTCGGCATACAAATACGGAAGCGACACTGTTTCAAGAATAAAAGCGTAATAATAAAAAGCATATAAAGATACTCGCAGACCTTAAGTTAAGTCTGCGAGTTCTTCTTTTATTTCACTATATCCTTTGCAAAGCTAAGGCCGCTTCCACGCTTTTCTACTCCAAATATTTCACAGATAGTCGCAGAAAGGTCGGCAAAGCTTTCACGTGTACCAAGTTTTTCAGGCTTTATACCTACACCGTAAATAAGCACGGGAACATATTCTCTTGAATGGTCAGTACTCTCGGTAGATGGGTCACAGCCGTGATCTGCGCAGATAATAAGACAGTCGTCTCTCTGCATATCGCCCATAAATTCACCAAGCCATTTGTCGAACTGCGTAAGTGCATCTGCGTAGCCGTCTACATTGTTTCTGTGTCCATACTCCTGATCAAAATCAACAAGATTTACAAAGCAAAGCCCATGAAAATCCTTTTTCTGATATTCAAGCGTTTTTTCCATATCAGCCTTATTTCCAACAGCCTTGTACGCCTCGGTTATCCCCTTGCCACAGAAAATATCGTATATTTTTCCTACTGCAATTACGTCAAGTCCCGCATCCAAGAGGGCGGTCAGAAGCATATTCTCACTCGGCTCAAGTGAAAAGTCGTGTCTGCCGTCTGTTCTGTAAAATTCGGGATATTCCCCGGCAAAAGGTCTTGCAATAACACGTCCTACACCGTGCTCACCTACAAGGATTTTTCTTGCCATATGGCAGTATTCGTAGAGAGTTTCCCTCGGAACTATACTCTCGTGCGCCGCAATCTGAAAAACGCTGTCAGCAGAAGTGTAAACAATAAGCTTTCCGCTCTCTAAATGCTCACTACCAAAGTCCTTTATAACCTGCGTACCGGAATAAGGCTTATTACACAGTACTCCTCTGCCTGTCGCCTTTTCAAATTTAGCTATAATTTCACCGGGAAATCCACCCGGATACGTCGGGAATGGTCTTTCTGAAACTATTCCGCAAAGCTCAAAATGTCCGGTAGTAGTGTCCTTGCCGATAGATTTTTCCGCCATTCTTCCGTATGCGCCTAATGGCATATCAACTCCGCCATCACAGTCTACGCCATCAATATTAAAAAGCCCCAAGCTCTTAAGGTTCGGACAGTTGAACTTTTCGGACCTTACCACCGCCGCAAGTGTGTTACTGCCTGCGTCACCGTATTTATCCGCATCCGGAAGCTCACCTATACCGAAGCTGTCAAGGACTATCAAAAATACTCGTTTTATATTCACTTTGTTCTCCTTAAATTAAAAATTATTTTCTTCTGTCAATGTCTTCAAGAAGCGCACGGCAACCTAATGAAACATCGTTATAGGTATCGTCAAAATTGCCCGTATACCAGGGGTCTGCAACGTCAGCACAGCTACCGGTAAATTCAAGAAGCTTGTGCACCTTCTTCTCACTGTCTTCACCAACTATACGCAAGGTATTCCGCACGTTTGCGCTGTCCATACAGATAAGATAGTCGTATTTATTATAGTCACTTTTTTCAAGATGCACAGCATATTTTCCCTTGTAAGATATACCAAGTCTGTCAAGCACCCTTGCAGTGCCCGGATGTACGGGATTTCCGATTTCTTCGTAGCTTGTTGCGGCAGATGCTACAATAAACTCTTTTCCTCTCCCCGCCTTTTCAACCATATCCTTGAAAATAAACTCTGCCATCGGACTTCTGCAAATGTTTCCGTGGCATATAAATAAAATTTTTGTCACAATGCTTCTCCGTTTTCTTATATGAAAATAATATTCTTTAAACCGTATATGCAGATTATACCATAACATAAACTATTTTTCAATATTTTCCCGCAATTTAGTACATTAATTTTATCTATTAATCTATAACGTCCCATAACAAAAAAACTCCGTACCTAATATGTATAACAACATTACATATAACATATAGAGATTTTGTTGTCAATATAATTGTTGTTTGTTTTTGAATATTTTGTGTTTTTATTCTTGACATTTTATTGAATTTTTGTTATATTATCAATCGACATCCTGCAATTATCTTTCTGCAGCGTTAGCCCCCTAAAACTGAATATTTACTCACAGAAATCAGATCCCTTCCGCAAAAAAACGCAGGAGCTTATATTCCTGCGTTTTTATTTTTAATTGATTATGTATACAATTTCACCCTCCATAAAAAAAGAAAAGCGCCACTATTGCGGTTTTGCGGCACTTTTTTTCGCAGAGTTCTGCACTCTATCAAAAAATAATAAAAAGCCCTGATTTATCAGAGCTTTTATAGATTTTGACGGAGCTTTTGACGGCGTAAAATCAGAAACCAATGCTTTCGAGCTTCATCATATTTTCACGTTTTAATTCCATAGAGGAATGTACGTATCTTTCCAATGTTATACGTGGGCTGGAATGTCCGAGAATTTCACTAAGCGATTTGATTTCAAAGTCCACTTCAACACATCTTGTTGCAAAGGTGTGTCTTAAAGAATGAAAATGTATACCTTCAAGACTGCAATCCTGTGCGTATTTTTTAAGACGATACTGCAAGGTTCGGGGCTCGATAAATTTATCGCTTTGTCCTGTTAAAACAAAGGCATCCGGATTATTACACCAATTATTTTTGCATAAAGTGACCAAATATTCTGTAAGAGGAATTATTCTTGAAGAATTGTTGCTCTTTGGGTCACTTATTACAATTTTTGTTTGATTTGAATTATTGCTGTTAAAATTATGAAGTCTTTGCATTGTTGAGCTAATTTGAATGGTTTTGTTGTACAGTGAAATATTTTTCCATTTAAGGGCACAAATTTCGCCAATTCTCATACCTGTGAGTAGGCTTAACAGTACTCCGAATTTGCAGCTGTCCATATCTTCAAGCAGATATTGAACAAAGACGGCTTGCTCATCCCTTGTCAAAATACGCATCTCTTTTTTAACGTTTTTGGGGTAGGCAATTTCTATTTTCGGAAGTACCTCCATAGTTTGCTTGTTAGCATATTTGATAATTGAATGTAATACTGTTAGAATATCCTTAACCGTTTTTGGAGCGAGTTTAGCTCTATATATAAGCTCGTGGCTAAATTGCTCAATGGTAATTGACGAAAGCTGTTGAGGCTTACAGTCTCCCAATTGTGCTTTTATGTGCTTTTCAATAATTCCTGAATACTTGACATATGTGGATTCTTTTACTTTTGTGCGATTAAGCTGCAACCATTCATCACAGTAGTGTGAAAAACATTTTTCTATTATTTTTGATGTTGATTGCTTGTTGATAAGTAATGAGATTTTTTCTTCTGTGACTTTTTTCTTTGCTTCGAGATAGGTCTTTCCGTAGCAATATCCGTAATGTGCAGATCCATCTATATTGTACTCCTTGATATATCGTGCTTCCCAACGCTTGTCTTTGCGCTTATAAATATTTTCACCTTTTCTTGACATAATTCTACTCCTTTATTTTATACAGGTTTTATATAGATTAAGTCATTTTACTCTTAGTATAGATTTGACGGCTGTTTTGACGGCGTATAATTTGTACATCTGTTACAAATCGCCTTGAAATAGCATCAATTGTATATAACAAATTAACAGTTTTTCGAAAAAATTCATTTATATTTAAAAGATAACTATAATTTTTTGAGTTTTATGCTATAATCTATATATCGTTTAGTGCAGAACTCTGCGAAAACAGATAACATATGCAAACTATTCTATGTTACATTATTCCTCTGCACCGAAAAAATATTCAGGACATAAATGACACCCCCACAAATTAAAATACAAGGATAATAAAATGCAATTAAAAACAACAATTAAAAAAATATGGAATTTTATTACAACCGCTATTGTTGCTTTGGTCGTAATACTTGCCGTGCTTCTTGTCGGACTAAGGATATTCGGAGTTCAGGTATATTCCGTTATTTCGGGTTCTATGGAGCCTGAATATCCTGTCGGCTCACTTATATATGTGAAGGAAGTAAAAGATCCATTAACAATCAAAGCCGGTGACGTAATCACTTACGTTCTTTCAAACGAAACACCGTCAACCCACCGAGTAGTGAGAGTCGATGCCGAAAACCAGTTTTTCTACACTAAAGGAGATGCGAATGATGCGGAAGATGGTGCGCCGGTTCACTTTCGTAATCTTATCGGCACACCTATATTTAAGATTCCTTACCTGGGATACGTTGCATTTTACATTCAGAATCCACCCGGTATGTATATCGCAATTGCTATAAGCGCCATTTTATTGATACTTGTTTTTCTTCCTGATCTTTTTACTAAAGACAAAAAGAAAACGCAAGCGCTCCCTAATAAAGGGAACTCAACTCGTGGGTAATGCCGCAAGGCTCCCAAATATATCTTAAGGAGGTTTTTGTTATGAGAACAAAAACAAAAGCATTAACTTTGGCTTTGTGTGCGGTATTACTCGTTGTTACCACTATATTTGCAACAATGGCGTATCTTACCTCACAAGCCTCGGTTACAAACACATTTACAGTCGGAAAGGTCGCCATAACACTTGACGAAGCAAAGGTTAATATTTATGGTGAACAACTCGACCCCGAAGAGCGTGTAGTAGGAAACGAATACAAGCTAATTCCTGGTCACACATACCACAAGGACCCCACGGTTCACGTTGCAGCCGGCAGTGAAGAGGCTTATATCAGAATGTTAGTAACAATTACTGATTTTGATGACGTAAAAAAAGCTTTCGGTAAAGACTTCCTTCCTCAAAACTTTGTAGTGGGATGGAATAATTCAATTTGGGAAACAACTACCGAGGTTATCGAAGAAGCTGATACAGCTACTTATGAGTTCCGTTACAAAGAAACAGTGTCTACTGTAGACTTGTCAGAAAAAACTCTCGAACCTCTTTTTACACATATTATAGTACCCGGTGATATCGACAACGACACCCTTGCCACACTTGGCGAGATGAAAATTGAGATAGTTGCACATGCAATTCAGGCTGACGGCTTTGAGGATGCCGATAAGGCGTGGAAGGCATGGGAGCCTACTAATAATTAAAAGAAAGGAGGAAATAACGATGAAAAAGAAAGCTACAATTGTAGTTCTTGCATTCTCTCTCGTACTTTGCTTTGCAATCGGAGGTTCACTTGCATGGCTGGTTGACGGTACCGAAAAAGTTACAAACACATTTTCAACAAGTGATATCAACATAACACTTACGGAAACAACAACTGATTACAAGATGGTGCCCGGAAACACTATTGCAAAAGACCCTACGGTTACCGTTGAAGCAAACAGTGAGGCTTGCTGGTTGTTTGTAAAGGTTGAAAAATCTGCTAATTATGCTGATTACCTTGCTAACTATGTAATCGCTGATGGCTGGAACATGCTTGACAGTGTTGATGGCGTTTACTACCGCGAGGTTGATGCAGAAACAGCAAAGGCTGGCACTTCTTATCAGGTGCTTGTAGGAAAAGATGGTTATACAACAGGTTATGTAACTGTTAAAGATACTGTAACAAAGAAAATGATGAACGCTTTTGATAAAAATGGTGACGGCACACTTTCAGATGATGAAAAGAACACACTCCCCACTCTTACCTTCACTGCTTATGCAGTTCAAAAAGACAATATCTCAACAGCCAGCGACGCTTGGCGTGTTGCTAATCCTACAACTTAACGAAAGGACTAAACAATTATGAAAAAGAAAATCATTTCACTTTCACTCGTTGCAGTTATTGCAATAACCGCAATTGCAGGTGCTTCTCTTGCGTATCTTACAGACCGCGACAGCGCAAAAAATGTATTCACTTTTGGCAATGTAGCAATTAAACTAAACGAAACTTTCGAAAACAACAAACTTATTCCCGGTGAAAAACTCACCAAAGAAGCAACTATAACCAACACTGGCAATAATGATGCTTGGGTATGGGTTACTGTAGCTATTCCTTCTGTACTTGATAATGATGATGCTTCTAAGAATATTCTTCATATGAACATTCCCGGCAGAAACTGGCTCGGTTATCAGAACAATCAAAAATATTGGGTAGAAGGACAAACGGAAGCTACTCCCGAAGATCAGTGCTGGAAAGTAGATGCAAATGTAACCAAAAACGTTGAAATCGACGGCGTTTCTTACAATGTTTATACACATCTTTATAATGGCAAGCTTGCTGCTGAAAAAACCACTACAACATGTCTTAGCAATGTTTATCTTGATGCTCATATAGATATTGATACCAATGGCAATCTCTTCTGGGTAGAAGATGGAACTACTACACCCATTAAGTGGAATCTCGAAGAAAATGGAAATCCCAGCATTTATGTTTCTGCCTATGCAATTCAAGCAGAGGGCTTTGGTACTGTTGATGAAGCATATGCCGCTTATGCCGATCAGTGGGGCAATAATGGCACAGAATATGGTGCAGTTACAATGCCTGATGCTCAGTAATTAGATTCAAAGATTGGAGATAAGCACTATGAAAAAGAAAATTATTGCTATTTCGCTTGTGGCGTGTCTTGCAATTGTTGCAATTACTGGTGCATCACTTGCTTATTTCACTGATACCGATGATGCTACAAACGTATTCACCTCCGGTAAAATAGACATTACCCTTAATGAAGTGTTTGATGAAGAAAACGCACAGCTTATTCCCGGCGTTGATATTCAGAAAGACGTAACTATCACATTGAGTGATGACAGTGTTGAATCCTACGTTTGGTATACATATGCGATTCCCGCAGCTATTGATGATGCCAACAATCAAGCATTCAACAACATTATTCATGTTAACCACGCAGGTAGAAACTGGCTCGGTTATCAGCACAATAAAAAATATTGGGAAGAAGGACAAACCGAAGCTACTCCCGAAGATCAGTGTTGGATTATTGACAACAAGGTAATTGAGCAGATAGAAATTGATGGAATTCTCTATAACGTTTATGTAGTGCTTTACAACGGAACCCTCGAATCCGGTGAAAAAACTACAATTGGAATGACTAAAGTTTACTGCGATCCCAAGGTTGACTATAACAATGAAACTGGAAAGTATACTATTAACGGTCAGGCCATTGGTTTCGATCTAAACAAAGTTAAGATCATAGTTACCGCTTATGGTATTCAGGCAGCAACATTTGAAACAGTTCAAGAGGCCTATGCAGCTTACACAGCTCAGGTTGCTGATATTCCTGCAAATGCAGTAGATATAGACTAATTAACAGTCTATACCGAAATACTCTGCTCCCTCATTGGGAGCAGGGTGTATATGGATACCTCAAATATTATTTGAGATACCCATATATGCCACACAAAATACATATATAGCCAATTATTATTTATATACAATCC
>JAZOCR010000099.1:0-7640 GCA_045596605.1 Eubacteriales bacterium
CTTTTCAAGAGACGTCTTGACAGCCTCCGCAGAACCCTGAACGTCTGCCTTTACGATTATTGTAAGCTCCTTTGCACCGTCGTTTATCTGGCTGAAAAGGTCTTCAAGAGAAACCTTGGAGTTAGCCTTGAATTCAGCTTCCTTTGCATCGGTCTTTCTCTTTTCAACAAGCTCTCTTGCCATTTTTTCGTCAGCAACCGCTCTGAATTCGTCACCTGCGTCAGGAACCTCGGAAAGGCCAATAATTTCAACAGGCACAGACGGTCCTGCAGTCTTTACAATCTCGCCTCTGTCATTTGTCATAGCTCTTACTCTACCTGTTGCCATGCCTGCAATAACAACGTCACCGCTGTGAAGTGTACCGTTCTGCACGAGCACTGTTGCAACAGAGCCACGTCCCTTGTCAAGCTTTGCTTCGATAACGATACCTTTAGCCGCTCTGTCGGGATTAGCCTTAAGGTCCTTCATATCCGCAACGAGAAGCACCATTTCAAGAAGCTCGTCAATACCCTCGTGCTTAAGAGCAGATACGGGAACGCAAATAGTATCTCCGCCCCAGTCCTCTGGAAGAAGCTCGTAGTTTACAAGCTCCTGCTTAACCTTATCGGGATTTGCAGCAGGCTTATCCATTTTGTTTATAGCAACGATAATCTGAATACCCGCAGCCTTTGCATGGTTTATAGCCTCAATTGTCTGCGGCATAATACCGTCGTCAGCGGCAACAACGAGAATTGCAATATCAGTTGCCTGAGCACCTCTTGCACGCATTGCGGTAAACGCCTCGTGACCGGGAGTATCAAGGAAAGTTATATCTCTGTCATTAATTCGGACTCTGTAAGCACCGATATGCTGAGTGATACCGCCTGCCTCACCGCTTGTAACGTGAGTATTACGGATAGCGTCAAGAAGCGATGTCTTACCGTGGTCAACGTGTCCCATAACGCAGACAACAGGGCTTCTTGTAACAAGCTTATCCTCGGTATCCTCTTCCTCTGTAAACAGCTTTTCTTCAAGTGTTACAACAACTTCCTTTTCTGCAACAATTCCAAGCTCGTCCGCTACAAGATAAGCTGTGTCAAAATCAACGATCTTATTCGCACCTACACTTGCCATATCAAGACCTATCATAAGAAGCTTCTTGATAACCTCTCCGGTTGTAATTCTGAGAGTTGCCGCAAGGTCGGAAATCATAATTTCATCCGGAATTGTAACAGGACCGGTAAACTTCTTTACAGGCTCTGCAGGCGTAGATGCCTTTCCGCCTTTTTTAGCGTTTTTATCCTTTTTGTTCTTTGCGTTATATGAGAAATCACGGGCAGCTGATTCATTTCTGTTGATTCTGCCACCGGCACCTTTCTGTGCGCCTCTTGCGCCAGAATCGCTTCTGCCGCCTTTTTTCTTGCCGTCATCATCTCCGTAACCAACACCGCCTGCAAGATTTTCAAACTTTTCGTCATATTTTGAAAGGTCTACCTCGCCTGCACGAAGGTCTACGAGCCTGATATTTCCATCCTGAGTTTCACCGGCAAAGGTTTTCTTTTCAGCATTCTCGCTCTTGTAACGGCTCTTTGCTCTACCGTCCTTGTCAAATACAGGCTTTATGCTTGGCTGACGTACGGACTGATTGTCGTAATCGTCTTCCTTTCCGCCTCTCGAGAAGCCGCCCTGACCGCCTTTACCGCCGTTCTGGGGCTTTTTGAACTTATTATCACCAAAGCCGCCCTGACCCTTTTCTCCAAAGAATCCGCCACCCTGTGGAGCACCGAAACGACCGCCCTGAGCACCTGCCTGACCGTTATTTCTTGCGCCGAAAGCACCGTCATTCTTAAAGCCGCCTTGTCTGTCGGAATTATTTCTGTCGGAATAAGGCTTCTTTTCACCAAAGGCTGGTCTGTCACCCGAAGGCTTTCTGTCACCAAAGGTGGGTCTTTCACTCTGCTTTGATGCATCAAAGGGCTTCTTTTCAAAAGGCTTCTTTTCAAAGGACTTTGACTCGGAAGCATTATTCTTTTCAGCCTTCGGAGTTTCATTCTGCGGTGCCTGCGCCTTTACCTCTGGCTTTTTATCTGCTTTTGCATCTTCCGCCTTTTCGGTAGTAGCTTTCTTTTCTTCCTTGTTTTCTTCTTTCTTTTCTACTGCCTTTTCAGGCTTTTCAGCCTTGTTGGACTTTTCACTTGACTTCGCAGAAGCATCTTCAACATTATAAGAAAAGAAATCAGCCTCAGTGCCCGGCTTTGATTTTGTAATTGCATTAAGCATAATGCTGAACTCCGCCTCGTCAAGCACCATACTGTGAGTCTTTCCTTCAATGCCGTTTTCTGTAAGTAAATCAATAAAATCTTTATTTTTCAGCTTAAAATCCTTCGCAAGCTGACTTATTTTAGTATTATTTGAACTTGTCGCCATAACAACACACCTTTCATTTACTGTCGTGTAAGTCTTATTCTTCGGTAATACCGAGAGCCTTATAAACTATTTTTACAAATCCTTCATCTGTAAGAGCCGCCGCAACCGCAAAGGATTTTTTGCCCAGCTTTGCTGCAAGCTCATCCTTCGTAAGTGGCAAAGCTATGTAGGGAACTTCTCTTGCAAGCATTGCTGCGTGAAGCTTTTTCCGGGAATTTTCCGACATATCGCTGCAAAGAAATACAAGCTTTACCCTACCTGCCCGTATTGCTTCCTCGCAAAGCTGTCCACCGACCTCGAGCTTTCCTGCACGTCTTGCAAGTCCCAAAGCACCAAGCAGCTTGTCCTTTGCGGAAAGTACGTCTTTATCACATGCTATATTTACGTACAACCTTATCCCTCGCTTTCGCTATTTATAAGCTCGGAAAGTTCATCGTAAAGTGCCTCAGGTACTTTGACTTCAAGGCTTTTTGAGAGCTTGTCACTCTTACGAACCTTTTTAAAGCAATCAGGATTTTTACAAATATAAACGCCTCTGCCGTTTTTCTTTCCCATCATATCAAGGGACACTTCTCCTTCAGGAGCTCTTACTACTCTCAAAAGCTCTTTTTTTGGAAATTTATCTCCGCATCCCATACATTTTCTTTCAGGTATTTTTTTTACCACTGTGCTCCTCCAACAAAGCGGTATATCCGCTTATACGGAAATTACCGGTATTAATCCGAATATTACGCTTAAATCAGCTTGTTTTATTCCTCTGTATTTTCATTTTCTGCTTCGGCTGCTTCACTTGCCCTCTTTGATGCAAGTGCCTGTGCAAACGCTGCACCAAAGGAAGTAGACGCCTCAGTTCTTCCTGCCGCAAGGTCGTCAAGAGCAGCCTTTCTTGCTTCAGCAGAGCTCTTTATGTCAATCTTATAGCCGGTAAGTCTTGCAACAAGTCTTGCGTTCTGACCCTTCTTACCGATAGCGAGAGAAAGCTGATCGTCGTCAACAAGAACAGTACACGCCTTTGTACCATCCTCTGCAAGCTTTACAGACATAACCTGTGCGGGTGCAAGAGCAGCCTTGATAAACTCCTCCGGGTCATCACTGTACTTTACAATGTCTATTTTTTCGCCTGCAATTTCGTTTGTTATGTTATTCTTTCTCATTCCACGTGCACCGATACATGAACCGATTGCATCTACGTTTTCATCTCTTGAATATACTGCAATTTTGGTTCTTGAGCCTGCCTCACGTGCAACAGAGTGAATAATAACAGTGCCGTCCTGAATTTCCGGAACTTCAAGCTCGAAAAGTCTCTTTACAAATCCGGCGTGAGTTCTTGAAAGAACCACGGCAGGACCTCTTCCTTCCGCTTCCTTTTTAACTTCAAGCACGTAAACCTTTATGATATCGCCCTCGTGAAGCTCCTCGCCGGGAATCTGTTCCTTTTTAAAGAGAGTAACTACGTTCTTGCCTATTTCAAGCGCAACGTCGCCGTTCATAGGATTTATTCTTGAAACAACAGCAGTAACGATTTCTTCCTTTTTGCTTTCGTATTCCTTTATCATCATTCCACGTTCTGCTTCTTTGATTGCCTGGATGATTACCTGCTTTGCGGCGTGTGCGGAAATTCTGCCGAAATTCTTAGGCTTCATTTCAATTTCGTATACGTCACCGAGCTTATATCTCTTGCTCTTTTTCTGTGCTTCTTCTAAAGTGATATGAAGATTTGGGTTAAATCTGAAGCCGTATCTTTCACGCTTTTTCTCCGGCTTCTGGGACAGCTCCTTGTTAAACACGAAACCGTCTTCCTCTTCTTCCTCCTCTTCTTCTGCCTCACCGTTTTCAGCCGCAAGAAGAGCTCTTTCCGCTTCACGTCTTTCAAATTCTTCCTGTGCCTTGCGCTCCTCTTCCTCAATGTCAATAACGGCAAGCTGCTGATAAACCTTAACTTCCATCTTTACATCATCAAGCACCACCTTAACGTTCGTGCTTCCGGTTTCTTTTCTGAATGCAGCCTGGAGTGCCGCTTCAACCTTTTCCTTCATGTACTCCTTCGGAATACCCTTCTGCTTCTCTAAAGCTTCAAGTGCTCTGAAAAATTCCTTGTTCATCTTATCAAATGTCCTCCGTGTGTATGTTATTAAAATTCTACCGTATTCTTCATTAATGCAATTTTGGATAATTCAAGCTCCGTCACGTTTTCGCCTTCTGTTACGGTAACAGATTTCTTTTCCTCATCAAAGTCAGAAAGCTTTCCTTCGAAATTCTTTCTGCCATCAAGGGGTGCGTAAAGCTTTATGCTCACACTGCTTCCGATATAGGCCTTTATATGCTCCGGCTTTGAAAGCTCTCTTTCAAGTCCTGCTGAGGAAACCTCAAGAAAGTATCCCTCGCTTATCGGGTCTGCCTCGTCTATAATCGGATTTATAGCATCGTTTACCATTTCACAGTCCTCAAGACTAACCCCGCCGGGCTTGTCAATGCTTACAACAAGAGAAAGGTCTGCTCCCTCCTTTATAAGCTCAACGTCCCAAAGGCTGCAGCCGCATTCCTCAACCGCACCACGTATAAGCTGTGCAACATGTTCAGATATGTTTTTCGCCTTCTTTACAATACTGTCTTTTGCCATATTATTCCTTTCCGGCACAAACAAGCGTGCCACTGTTTACAACAAAAGCGGAGCGACTCGTCTTTAAGCCGCTCCCTTTCATAATATATTCCACATATATTATATCACAACTTTTGAAAATTGCAATAGGAAAATCACAAAAAAATAATTTTTAACAATTTGCACAAATGAAACTGCATTTCCATATAAGAATCACCAGTGCGCTAACAATATATTTCAAAAAAGTTCATATTTTGACATTGAAAATCTCTAAAATTTGCCGTAAAATACATACGATAAGCGTTTATCGCACATCTTTATGCAGTCGACAGCATAAAAGATATCACCGCATACTTAATATTCAGGGGTGCTGAGAATTCTCGGCTGAGATGAAACCTATGTTTCGAACCCTTTTAACCTGTTCGGATAATACCGGCGTAGGAAGAATTATTATGTCAGAGAAATGTAATTTTTGCCGCACCGATATTAAGTAGGTGCGGTGTTTTTTATTTTCATTTCTTCGGAGGTATCTTTTTATGGAAAGAAAAAGAATTAGAATTCTTGCGGAATGTGCAATAATGGTTGCACTTAGCTTTGTGCTTAGTCTTATTAAGGTGTGGGAAATGCCATTTGGTGGTGCTGTAACTCTTTTGAGTATGCTTCCGGTATGCCTTATATCCCTTCGTCACGGAATAAAGTGGGGTCTCGGTACAGCATTCGTATACTCTGCAACTCAGGCATTTGTTTCCGGCGCACACGGCTGGGGACTTTCCGTTACAGTACTTATCGTATGTTATTTACTTGACTATTTCATTGCATTCACCGTACTTGGTCTTGCAGGTATATTCAGAAACAAAGGAACATTGGGGCAAATCGGAGGCATAACACTCGTATGCGTTCTGAGATTTGTTTGCCACTATCTGTCCGGAGTTACAATTTGGAGTTCTTCAGCATTTGAAAATGGTTTTACAAGCCCGTATCTTTATTCACTTGTTTATAACGGCTTCTATATGCTGCCTGAAACAGTGTTTACCGTTATAGGAGCGTTTGCAATTCTCAAAGCACTTTCGTCAAGAAGAATGACGACTGCAGATTAATCACAAACAAAAAATCAGCTGATAAAAATGCGTACCATAGCAGCTTGCCGTGGTACGCATTTTTTTACACCTTTCCATATTTCTCATTCCTGCACTCACCGTTTTTATCCTCACAGCAAGCTCTGCTCAGGCACTCGTACGTTACACTGTTTTCTCCGCTCGTGCGAAGAATTGCTGTATTTCCTCCGATTACGTTGCAATAACGTTCGATAATTTCTCTGTATTTGTGTTCCTTTTCTCTCTCCATATCCGTTCCCTCCCGAAAAATGCGTAAAATAATGATTATACTTTTATTTTATACATCGTGAAAGAAATATATACAGATTTTCAAAGGAATTTTTGGTGTTTACAGAAAGTTAAACAGCTACGAAAATAACCTTATATTTCATCAAGCACAACAAGTCTGCACTTTCCGAAAAGCATCTTTTCCTCTCTGTCGTGGCATGTGAGAATTATTATCTGATACTCTTCTGATAAGGCAAGGAGAACATTTATAATATTCTCAAGTCTTGATGTATCCGCCTTCACAAAGGAATCGTCAAAAATAAAGGTTGGCTTTTCACGGCAAAGACGCTCTGCAAGGGCAATACGAAGCGCAATATACGCCGCATCAATCGCACCTGCGCTGAGATAGCCGATTTTTCTTGTTTCCGTATCATTACTTTCAAGAACGCTTACTTCAAAGTCATTATCAAAAAACAGTTTTCTGTATTTTCCGCCTGTAAAACGGGAGAAAAGCTCTGTTGCTCTATCGGAAATCTTCGGCAACACATTGCTTCTTATATCGTCACGGGATTTTTCAATAAGCTCAATTGCAAGCTCAATTGCATCACGGCGAAGCATTGCGTCAGAAAGCTGTTTTTCAAGCTCAAAAATTTCAGCTTCCAATGCCGCCGGGTCAAAAGCAACAGCCTCAAGCCGTGCTATCTCCGTGCCCAAATCCGCAAGCTTTTTTGAAAGAAGCGCATTTGCACCCTCAAGATACTTTATCTCTCGTTCAACTACCTCTCTTATGCGCAACGGCGGCTCACTTTGCTTTTTCTGTACCGTTTCACGAAGCTTTTCAACATCGCTCACTGATAAAAGCATATCAAGGGCATTTTTCTCTTTTGAGTATTCGGCAAAGGCACGCTCAATTTCAAATACTTCCTGTCTGAGTTTCGGTAAAAGCTTATCCTTTATTTCGGTATTATATGCTCCTGTCTCGTTATTGATATTTACGTAGCCTATCAGCTCAAGCTTTTCACGAAGTAAGTCCTCGCAGACGGAGCACTCTATCTTTTTTTCTTCAAAAACTTTTTTCTTTCTCGAGATTTCTTCACGAATCTCTTCGAGAGACGTGCGAAGTTCATCGTAAACGGAGTCGAATTTCTCAAACTCCGCAAAAGTGTTAAATCCACACTCCCCGAGAATTGCCGCAAGCTTTTTCTTCTGCTTTGATGAAAGAATAAACATTACTACTGCAATCGGAAGTGTAACAATAAAACAGCACAGCACTACTGCGATATTACGGAATTTCTTCTGCTTCTTATAGTAAG
>JAZOCR010000100.1:0-6329 GCA_045596605.1 Eubacteriales bacterium
ATCCAATGTCATTTAGATAAGATTGAACAATTGAGGAATGCTTCCAAATCAAGACAAAATGACATAAACGAATAAATTACGAAAGAAAGTGCACTAAAATACAAAATAAAAGGAAAGTTTAATGTTGAAATAGTGCTATTATATAATAATATTGAACAAAAACCGGCTGAATTTAAAATTGAGATTTTTTGAACATAAAAAATAACCCGGAAAGAAAGTATACTTTTCCGGGTCCGTTTTTATTTTCATAATATGCAGCCAAGGATTATTTGTTGAAGCGTTATAAATGATATGATTTGTCAGCTTTTATACCTTATAAGAAAATCAATGAAATCATTTACGGTTTTTTGCTGATTTGAAGATAGAGAATTGTAATTCTGCAGAAGCAAACGTTCTTTAGGAGAAATCTCGATTAAATTATCTTGATTAGATTGCTTTTCCCCTGCGGCGTAAAGGTAGTCTTCAATATCAATACCGTTCTCACTGTTCTCAGCAAGCTTTGTCATAAGCTTTATACCCGGAGCGTTTTCCTGCTCGCATAGAAGAAGCTTTCTCATTTGCAAATAGCTTATTCCGCACTCGGAGGCAAATCTTCTTACCGAGCGTTCACCTCTTGCTCTGTCTATAAGTATTGAAAAGATTTTGCGATTGAATTTTTCTTTCCTTTTTGGCATTTTTAAATCTCCTGTAGAAATAACGGTTTCCTATATTATATCATCAGAATTTATGAATTTCAAGGCTTAATTTTGTTTTTGAGCGCCTATTTGTGAGTATGTTCAAAAAAAATTTAAATATTTTTTGTCAAATTAGGGGAAAATACTATTTACAAAATAATTTTGATGTGGTATACTATATCGGTAAATGTCTACCCGCAGCTATGCTTTGGACAAAATAACCTTATCCGTTTGCCGATATACGGATTTAAGAGGTTTTCACCAACCTTTGCTTGGCTATGTGGCGTACATTTAAAAATTCAATGTAAAGGTGGAAAAACACAATGCTTCAGAAAGACGAAAAGCTTTCAATCATCAAGGAGTATGCAACACACGAGGGCGACACAGGTTCTCCCGAAGTACAGATTGCCGTACTCACAAAGAGAATCAACACTCTTAACGAGCATCTCAAGGCAAACAAGAACGACCATCACTCAAGACGTGGTCTTCTTAAGATGGTAGGTCACAGAAGAAATCTTCTCGGTTACCTCCAGAAGAAGGATATTAACCGTTACAGAGCTATTATCGAAAAGCTCGGTATCAGAAAGTAATTTCCGGAAAAATAGGAGCGGAGGGCAGATGCCCTTTCGCTCCTACAATTCATAAGTAAACAAAATAAAGTGAGCGCCAAACGCTGTTTTAGCATTTAAATAGGACTCGGATTTGTTTCCGGCTCTTATTTAAGTGCTAAAGCGGGCGCTCCGATTTCAGAAATGTTAGCTGCATTCTGAAGAAAGGACAGGTAAAAAAGATGTTTGAAAACTACAGAGTATTCAAAACAGAGTATGCAGGCAGACCTCTTGTTGTAGAAACAGGAAAAATTGCTCAGCTTGCAAACGGCTCAGCGCTCGTAAGATACGGTGATACAACCATTCTTGCAACAGCAACAGCCAGCGAAAAGCCCAGAGACGGTATTGATTTTCTTCCTCTCTCGGTAGAATTTGAAGAAAGACTTTATGCTGTCGGCAGAATCCCCGGAAGCTTCCTTAAGCGTGAGGGCAAGCCCACAGAAAAGGCTATTCTTACTTCCCGTGTAATTGACAGACCCGTAAGACCTCTTTTCCCGAAGGATCTTCGTAACGACGTTACAGTTGACCTTCTCGTTCTCTCCGTTGACCCCGACTGTTCTCCCGAAATTACCGGTATGATTGGTGCTTCTATCGCACTTATGATTTCCGATATTCCGTGGAACGGACCTATCGCAGGTGCATTTGTAGGTCTTGTTGACGGCAAGCCCGTTATCAATCCTACCCAGGCTCAGAGAGAGGTAAGCGATCTCGAACTTACAGTTGCTTCCAGCGATAAGAAGGTCGTAATGATCGAAGCAGGTGCTAAGGAAGTTGAAGATGACGTTATGTTCGACGCTATTATGACAGCGTTCAACGAGTCACAGACAGTTATCAACTTCATCAAGGAAATTACTGCAGAGGTTGGTAAGCCCAAGTTCTCATATCCTTCCTGTGAGGTTGACCACGACCTTTACGATAAGATTGCTGATTTTGCTATTGAAAAGGTAAGATACGCTCTTGATACAGACGACAAGCTCGTTCGTGAAGAAAGACTTTCAAAGGTTTACGAGGAAGTGTTCACACAATTCCCGGAAGATACCGAAGAAAGAAAGGCAGCAATGGAAGAATGCCTCTACAAGCTTCAGAAGTTCGTTGTAAGAAGATGGCTTCTTGATGACGGCAAGCGTGTTGACGGCAGAACTCTCGACCAGATAAGACCCCTTGCTTCTGAAGTAAACATTACTAACAGAACTCACGGTACTGGTCTTTTCACAAGAGGTCAGACACAGGTTCTTACAACCGCAACCCTCGGTCCGATAAGCGATGCACAGCTCCTTGACGGTCTTGACGACGACGAAACAAAGAGATATATGCATCACTACAATATGCCCAGCTACTCTGTAGGTGAAACAAAGCCCTCCAGAGGTCCCGGCAGACGTGAGATCGGTCACGGTGCTCTTGCTGAAAGAGCTCTCGTTCCGGTTCTTCCCAGCGTTGAAGAATTCCCCTATGCAATTAGACTTGTATCCGAGGTTGTTTCCTCTAACGGTTCTACCTCACAGGGCTCAATCTGTGCTTCTACTCTTGCTCTTATGGACGCAGGCGTTCCGATCAAGGCTCCCGTTGCAGGTATCTCCTGCGGCCTTATCACCGAAGGCGACAGATGGATGACTATGATAGATATCCAGGGTCTTGAAGACTTCTTCGGCGATATGGACTTTAAGGTAGCAGGTACAAAGAAGGGTATCACCGCTATTCAGATGGACCTTAAGATTGACGGTCTTACACCTGAAATCATAAAGAAAGCATTTGAAACTACAAAGCAGGGTAGATTCTATATCCTTGACGAAGTAATGCTCAAGGCGATTGCAGAGCCCAGACCTGAAGTTAAGGACTGCGCTCCCAAGATGCTCTCTACAAAGATTGACGTTGATAAGATTGCTGAAGTTATCGGTAAGGGCGGTAAGGTTATCCAGAAGATCTGTGCTGATACAGGCGCAAAGATCGATATCGAGGACGACGGCAGCGTATTTATCTCCGGTATCGATAAGGAAGCTTGCCTTAAGGCTCTTGCAACTGTTAACGCAATTGCTCACGATCCCGAGGTTGGCACTGAATTTGTTGGTAAGGTAACAAGAGTTCTTGACTTTGGCGCATTTGTTGAATATGCACCCGGCAAGGAAGGCCTCTGCCACATTTCAAAGCTTGACAAGAAGAGAGTTGCTAAGGTTACAGACGTTGTAAACGTTGGCGACGAAATCAGAGTTAAGATTATCAAGATTGACGACAAGGGCAGAATTGACCTCTCCCGTGCGGCTTGTCTTGAGGACTGATTAAAAATATAAATTAAGGCTTGGAAGAATATTTCTGAGCCTTATTTTTATTTCTGGTAGCTTATTTCAAATATATGCATAAAATGGATATAAAAGCGATGAATATGATTTTTAAGGTGTGAAATAATAGAAATATAACAACAAAAGAGTGCTTTAGAACAAAATATTTACATAAAACTATTGACATTTTGCGCATTTTATTATAAAATGTAAGCACAGACAAAAAGATTGGAGACGATAATTATGGCAGAAGAAATAAAGAAAAATGAAGAGCTCGGCGAGCTTGATTCCACAAAGGTCGTTGAAGAAATAGAAATGGTTACACTTACTGACGAAGAAGGTAAGGAAACAGAATTTGAGCTTATCGGCAGACTTACCGTTGCTGATAAGGACTATATCGCACTTATGGCTTAAGATAACGACGAAGAGTATCTTATCCTCAGAAGCGAAAAGGACGAAAACGGCGAGGAAGTGTTTGTAACGATTGAGGACGACGATGAGTTTGACGCAGTTGCAGACGCATTTGACGACGAGTTTATGTCTGAATTCGACTACGACTTCGGCGAAGAAGCATAAGACCGACTTGTTTCCTGCTTGGTACGTGATTTCTGCTTTTATGTGAACCCACATTTATAATATGGAGTCTGACTTCCGTTCGCGGGTTTGCAGACCTCCCGATATTTGCTGATTCCCGGACATGTGCCGGAAAAGGACCGCAAATAAAGGACGCTGGTAGCACAAAACAATGGAGAGGACACCGCCTTGCTGACGCAGGGTTCCAAATATGCAGCTTACACGGCCCGGTGGGGTGAATTAAAAAAATGCGGTGTTGTCTTTGCGGCAACACCGTTTTTTCTTATACTGAAACAAAGGAGTGATAACGTGTCAAAGGCATGGCAGGAGCGCCAGGTGCGACTCATTGGTGAGGAAAATACAAATAAGCTTTCCGAAAAGAAAATAATGGTATGTGGGCTCGGAGGAGTCGGTGGCTCTGCCTGTGAGGCTCTGTGCAGAGCAGGTGTTGGCACTCTTATACTTATAGATAACGATACTGTAAATGAAACCAACATAAACCGTCAGGCATTCGCTACGACGGACACAGTGGGAATGAAAAAAACTGACGCCGCAGAAAAACGATTGCTTTGCATAAATCCTGAAATTTCCCTGCGTCTTCTTGATGTTTTTCTCACTCCCGAAAATATTCCTTCTTTACTTAACGAATATAGGCCGGATTACGTAATTGATGCAGTTGACAACGTGACGGCAAAGGTAAGCCTCGCAGAGCACTGCGAAAGGCTCGGTATACCGCTTATCGCTTCTATGGGTACAGGTAATAAGCTGAATCCCGAAAAGCTGAAAATCAGCGATATATCAAAGACAAGCGTGTGTCCGCTTGCCCGTGTTATGCGCAAAAAAATCAAGGATTTGGGTATAAAGAAGTACGAGGTTCTCTGGAGTGACGAGTTTCCGATAACGCCCGCCGGCGACGAGAGAACGCCTGCATCGGTTTCCTTTGTTTCGCCTGCGGCAGGTATTATGATAGCAGGAAGGGTTGTAAGAAATATTTTGGGTATGTAAGTTGCTTTTTGTTATAATATGGTCAAATCTTTAAAAAAAGAAGAAACAGTTTGACAAATAAGAGTTTAAAGGTGATATATATGCGTACAAAGAAAGTTATTGTACTGCCATACGATATAGCTTGGCAATCGGCTTTTGAAAAAATAAAGGGTGAAATCGAAGAAGCTCTTGACGATTTAATCATTGGCATTGAGCACGTCGGAAGCACCTCTGTCAAAGAAATGTATGCCAAGCCTTGCATTGATATTGATGTGATTATCAAGGATTATTCGGTGTTTTATGAGATTGTCAGAAGGCTCGGAACTGTTGGATATATACACGAGGGCGACCTCGGCATCAAGGACAGAGAAGCATTTAAATACGCAGATAAGCCACATTTGATGATGCACCATTTGTATGTATGTCCGCAGTATTCTGAGGAATTGCATCGTCATATTACATTCAGAGATTTTCTCCGAAGCAATCCCGAAGCGGTAAAAAAATACAGTTTTATAAAAGAAAAAGCCGCTGAGCTATTTCCAAATGATATAGACGGATACATAGAGTATAAATCACCGTGCATCGAAGAACTGTATAAAGAATGCGGTTTGAAATAAACAAATCCCAATTTATTGAATTAAATAGCACATATAAGAAGTAGAAACAGTTATACAAATAAGAATTTGTAAGGAGGCTTGTATTATGATTGGCAGTATTGTGAAAGTTATTGTTGACAGACCACTTGGTACATACCACCCAAAGCATAAAGATATTTACTATCCGGTTAACTATGGATATATACCAGATGTTTTAGCGCCGGATGGTGAAGAACAAGATGCATATATCCTTGGTGTTAACAAGCCTGTAAGGGAGTTTGTTGGAAAAATAATTGCAATCATTCACAGATTGGATGACGTAGAGGAAAAATGGGTCGTAGCGCCGGATAATATTTCGTTTACAAAAGAGGAGATTATGCGGCAGGTTGCCTTTCAAGAACAGTTTTTCAAAACTGAAATCAAAATGTAAAATTCCAATTTATTGAACTTAATAGTACATATAAGTAGTAGAAAGAGTCAGATAAATAAGAATTTGTAGGTGTGAATGATGAAAACTTTATATATGATTGGTGGCACTATGGGAGTTGGAAAAACAACTGTGTGCCAACAGCTCAAACAGGATTTACCGAATAGTGTATTTCTTGACGGAGATTGGTGTTG
>JAZOCR010000101.1:0-12239 GCA_045596605.1 Eubacteriales bacterium
AAAATTTACGGAGGTACCATCGTAGAGGGTGATGGTCAGCGTGTCGCCATCCACAGTTATGCTCTGCACTGCCCTTGCATAGGCCTTATCCATCTTCCAATAGCTGGTGCGAAGGTTTACGGGGTTCTGCTGCGCCACACCATTTTCGTCCGTTACATACAGCTTGGTCAAATACACCGTGCCATCCCTTGCCACCCGGAAAGGTGCACCACCGGTTTCTGGGTCTTCTGCACCGGCCCAAATGGCATAAACAGCATCCTCCGTGGAAAGGCGCACATGGTTTACGCCTTCACCGCTGTACAGTTTCCCTTCATCGATCGTCCATCCGCCAATGGTTCCGCCCGTTGCGGTCATTTCGCCATCTTCATTTATGGAAAACTTTTCGCTTTCAACGGTAAATGTGCCGTCAGACGAAAGATGTATGCCGTCTGGGTTGATTACTACCTTCGATGTCTGGATGGACATATCCCCGTTTTCATCCTTGGAGATTGTCAGTTCAATCTTTTCAACGCTTTCAACAATCGTCTTCCTTAGCTTTGGCGACAAGTCTTTCAAATCCAGCCGATTAAAACGCCTGTACAAATCGTCAAAAATTTCTTCCAGCTGAAGAATCAAAGCACGCTCTTTCGAATTCCAGCCATCCGGAACACGAAGCGGTTGATGCTGTTGTATTGTGCTGTATTTATCGCTCATTTTACACCTCAGTCCGGGTCTGTTTCCGCAACAATCTGTAATCCGCTGGTTAATCGCCATGGATACGCATTGGCAGGCCCTTCAATCATTATTCGGAATCTTCGCCCTGTTCCGCCAAAGTGCATCCTTTTTTGCTTCGTCTTGGATGCGGATGATTGCGGCACAGGCATTGCAGTAAAATTCTTGGATTTCTTTTTCTTCTCTGTCTGCACCGTCAATTTCAGCGTAACCGGCTTTCTTTGCACATCGCATACGAAATACACGTCAAAACCGCCCTTTTGCACGTTCTTGGCCCCAAGATCCGTCCAAGGCGACACCCATATGGTGGGCGCAGCGGATATGGTTTCGTTGTGCCAGCTGTCCTCTGCCCATTTCCAAATCCGTCCGGGTGTTGTTGGGCTTGTGAAATATAACGTGTCTTCCGTTGCCAGAAATTGTTCAACGCAAGCATCCGTGCGCAGCATCCATGTATTTTCCTTGGTGTCATAAACCACCACGGCGTTGTTCGTGTCGTTTCCGTCCAAACAAACAGCAAAATACAGCTTATGATGCCAGGATGCAGCACGTGCACTGTCCAGATTGCACAGCCGTTCCCATATATCACTGCAATAATCCTGCATATAAGGTACGGCGGACAAACCGTCATACACCTGCGGCCCTTTGTCAGTCAGCATATAAATGCGTTCCAAGTCAACCGCTACGGTCCTCGGATACTGAGCACCGCCGCCAAACTGTTCCTTGAACGTGTACTCACCGGGATTGGTGCCAAGAATACGCCATGCCCTCGTCTTCTTAAATGCAATCAGCTGAGAACCGAAAGAACGCAAGGCAGTAAAGCTATCGCCGTCCCAACTTGGCTGAAGCAAATCGCCTGCACCATCTTCGGGAATCTCTACGTTGGCTTCCCAATCTGTCGGATCATACGGAGCGGAATACACCAGCATATCAGGGTCATTGATGATTGCACCGCCCCAAATGCGTTCGGCAGAGCGTTCTATCGTCCCGAATTTCTTCGGTGTAGGAACAATGCTGACAGTCATGTTGTCACCACGCACCATGATCATTCCGTCATAGGCGTTGGACATCAGTAGCACATCAACGCTTGCCAAACTGCCTTCCGGGTTTATTTCGTAGGTTACCCAGCTCCATTCGTTGCTTTGGTAGCTTTCAATACCTTCTGGCATAGGAAGTTCTTCCCAATTGTCACCGCTCAAATAATACAGCTTCCCACCGCTTGCGGCTATCAGGATTTCTTTATCGTCAATCCCGGAATACCATCTTCTGTAAAGCCGGGCCAAAGTTTCAATGGGATTGGGAAGCGTGGGTGCAAGCAATGTGCATGCGGCTGCAGGCTGCAACACACCGCCCATTGTTTCCGCATTCTGCGCTTCAACAGCATAACGCATATCGGTGTTGTAACCTTCGCCATACTGCATCAATCCCTTGAAATCACTTATATTGATTGTGGTCTCGTAATTGCTCACACCCATGCTCCTTTATTTTGGAATATTGTAAAAGTGCCTTACCGTTCCGTTCTTGCTCGTTTCGGACAACTTTTGGCGCACTTCTTCAAATGCGTTCCGGAATTGATAGCCCCTGTTTTGCTTGGACGGGTTGCCGTTTCGATATATAAGCCATGTGGCCCAATCCGCAATGGCTTTATGCGACCATTCCGGTAACGCAGGAACATCATCGTCGGTATTCAAAAAAGAATAGTTTTCGCCGCAATGCTCTTTATGCCACGCTTCCACAAGCAGGTCATATCCTTCGTTGATGTAGTCCATCAGGTATGGTGCAAAGTCGCCAAGATCGTCATAATCATTGTTAGTCTGGAACATGACCAATGTTTTAATCTGGTCAACTTTCATCTGGTTTCTCCTTAAATATGGGGATAACGCTTGCGAAGTTGCTCAAACACAGGAATCGTTACATCCACCCATTCGCCACGCTTGATCAGCACTGGGTTCTGCCCGTTGATGGTCACGTGTTCGTAAGGGTCAACCTTCAGACCACTTTCACTTTCAATAGGCATCGGCAGCATAATGCGCACACGGGTTTCCTTTCGGGGTTCTTCCTTTTTCTTAATGGCAACGGAAATACCGTCATTCACCATTTCTTCGGTCTTCTTATCAGTAGTAGGCATGTTTTTCTCCTTTCAGAAAAAAGCCCCCGGCTTTTTACACCGGGGGCTGTAAGTTTAGTTAGGCAGAAGCACCGGATTCCAGACGGACAATGAAGTCGTCCTGAAGAATAACAGTGCAATAGCCCTGCACCTTCCAAGCGATAGTACCACGCTGTTCAAGGGGGTCTTCCGCACCGGCAGAACCGGGAGCGTTGATAATGATGCGCACGTTGCGGCCGTTGCCACCCAGTTCCACAGAACCATAGGCATCCTTGGCATACACCAGAGTGGAGTACACAGGGATGTCACTGGCACCGCCGCCACAGGGCTTGATGGTCACACCAGTAGCAGCGGAAGTCATGCCTTCAGGAAGCCAACGGAAAGTCAGCTTCAGCGTATTGGTCACAGAACCGCCAATGGCAGCAGTATGAACCACTTCAGCATTCTCAATGCACACAGGGGCTTCATAGTTGTTGCTGGACAGAGTGTAGGCCATGGTTACCATCTTGCCAACCAGCGGACGAGGATCAAGCAGGCCGGTGGGCATAGCAATGGTCACACTTCGGGTCATGGCATCAATGCCAGAGGCGGCACCCACAGAAATGCTGGTAATATTAGCCGTAGCAGCCAGACCGTCGTTGGCAATCAGATTGGTTTCGGGACGGAACACCATAGCGTTGGTGGATTCGAAGAACTTCACCTTGTACACGGTACCCAGTTCGTACTTCTCCACCTTCTGCTTGTCCTGATAGGTGGCAACGTCAATCCACATGGGGTCGCTGGTCAGGTCGAAGTACACGTCGGTGTGCATGATGCCGTGGAAGAAGCCGTCGTCAAAGGGCTTGGCATTGGCACGGCGCAGGGTGCGCACGCACTTCTTGATGTCGGCAAATGTCACCTTGTCAGCAGCGGTGATGGCACCACGGCTGGTCTTGCTGCCAGCGTACTGCACGTTCAGACCGGCGTTCAGAGCCATGCTGTCGATGGTGTCCAAAGACAGAGCAGCCTGATCAGCCAGTGTTTCGGCGGCTTCCTTGTGTTTGTTGCCCAGCAGGTAGAAATTGTATTCGTCGGTCACTTCAATGAAACCGCCATAGGGTTTTACCACAGCGGTAAAGGCGGTTTCGCTCATGGTCTGGCCGTCAGGGGTCTTGCCTTCAATCAGAGGTGTGGTGATAGCAGGCAGGGCGGTAATGCGCCGGAAGCGCACACTCTTGCCGTTGTTCATGGGCAGAGTCACTTTCTGGGCATCACGATGATGCACCATTTCGGGCATCATGTTGGGGAGGACGGCACGGTCATAGTACTGCACTACAGAGGGTGCAACACCGGGGGAAATAGTAGCGTTCATGTTCTGCCAAAGAGCCATAAAGGGTCAACTCCTATTATCTGAATTGGTCTCCTTTGGCGAGTCGGGCGTTAAGTTTTGCAAACTGTTCATCGGTCATAGAGGTAATATCAAGACTACCGCCAAACCCTGCGCCGTTAGGCTGGCGCACAGGCTGCGGAACTCTGCGAGTGTTCATGGCTTCAGCCACATCGTAAAAATCCCACTCGCCGCTTAAAACTCGCCGCTGGACTTCGGGGTTATTGTTATAAAAAGCCTCAACATCCATACCCCGCTGCTGGAGCTTGTTGGCCTGCGCTGCAAGCGTTTCTGCACGGAATTTCATCCGAGCATCAGTTTCATTCTGCTGCTGGGATTCCTGCTGCTTGGGGGCAAAACGGCCCTGCGCATCACGGGAATGTTCTTTCGGCCGTTCGGCATCACGAACGGAAACGCCCATGCCGCCTTTCAGCTTCAGATATTCCAGTGCCATTTCTTTGGTCTTGATAGCACCGCTGTTTACAAGGTCGTCAGCCTGCCGGTTCATCTCGGCTTCAAGATACGGAGCAAGCGCAGCAGCAATCTGCGCTTCGGTTTCGGCTTTCATCTCTGCACGAACTTCTTCTCGTGCCTTGTTTACTGCCGATTCAACACGTTTCTTAATCCAACCGGCTTCTTTCGCCGGTGGCTGTTCCTCTGTAACAGTAGTCTCTGCAACTTCAGAAATGGGTTCTGCATTCTCTTCCGGCACAAATGCTGCGTCGTCCAACACGCCGTCAAAGTTATTAGTTTCGACCGTATTTTCCATAGGGTTCTCCTTTCGGGCTTAACGCCCATGTATCAGAAAGGCTTATCCAGCCATTTCCGGCAATTGTTCAAGGGTCAGCCGGGCTTGATTTGCAATGGCCGCATTGGAATCGGGACCACCGCCTGCTTCGGCTACCTTATCTGTAGAAAAACCACCTGCCTGATCCAGCGAGTTCGCCAGTTTGGTGGTGGTCATTTTGAGAGTGTCATTTTCTTTTTTCAACAGCTGCATCTGGGCTTGCATCTGCTCGTTCTGCTGCATCATCTGCTGCATCTGCTGCATCTGCTGCTCATTCTGCTGAATCACAGGCAGGATTCTGTCCTTTCCCTCAATGTTCATCAGCGATACCACGGCGGACAAAGGAAGCGGGTTCGGTGTCTGTGCCGACATTGTGTACATCTGCAAAAACATATTGTTCATGCTCTCAATCCGAGCAGGATCACGGCTTACCACTTCCACCTGTACCGTATAGGGCGGCGGCACTGTGGCACCCTTGGTCTTAATGCCAAACATCTTTTCTGTCTTGCTCACTTCACGGCGTTTTCCATCCTTGCCTGTAACCATCGTTACACGTTCGTTGTCGTAAAACTCCGCCATCAGCCACAGAATCTGCTTCACAATCTTTTTGAACCCGGCAACCAGTGTTCCAGTGTGCATGTTGGTAATCTTGTCGCCGCTCTGTTGCAAAGCAAGAACGGCCTTACCGCTCACAACACCGCCAGTTGTTTCGCCACGGCTAAACTGGTTCATGCCGGAATCCTGCTTCATGTCCATCTGGAACTGCATCATCTGATTGGAAATCATCCCGTTAAACGGAACATGCTGTATCCAGTTCCAGTCCTCGCCCTGCGTTACACGATCACCCTCAATGATGTCACGGCTCCAATCCGCCAGCTGATCAGGGTTAATCCCGCTTCCACGGCGCACCACCATGCGCCCTTTCGATGACATGCGCAGGTTGGTGTCAATGTACTTCGCATAGCGGTTGATGTACCGCATCATGGGTACCAGTTCGCCTACAAGGCCTTCGCCAGCCATACTCCCCTCAACCGTGGAATGAATATCCACCACAAAGGGGTACATGCCGTGTGCGTACACGTTCTTCTGATGGTCAAGCAGTGCGCCACCAGCACAGTACGCTACATTGATCTTGTACTTCTTTTCGCTGGCGTCATAGGTACGGTACCAGTATTCCAGCATCATTGCCCGGTCTTCGTCCGCTGTATGCTCCTCTTTCTGGGCTTCGGGTAGGCCTACATCCTCTTCAGTGCCCTTGGCGGCGGCAACATACTTCCCGGCTTCCGGGTAATGCGCTTTATACCAAGATAGCGGATGCCAGCTCACTTTCATCAATGCTCTGGCATCCTGAATATCAGAAGCCTGAGGATCCCATAAAAATGCCTCTACAGGCCAGCGGAGAAGGGCTACATCACCTTTTCCGTAACTCATGAGAGGATCCCAGGCAATCTGCGTAATTACCGTGCCAACACCGTACAGGTCTTCGGCACGCCCACGATGCACGCTCTCATAGTCGTTGACTTCGTAGACAACATGGTTTACCAAGTCCTGCATGTCCTCCACAATATCGCTCAAGTCACCAGTTTCCGGGAACAACAGGGCTTTGGGCATGTTAGCCATCTGCGCAGCAACACAGTTGTTATACGTGCTTTTCAGCGTGTGCAGTTGAAGCGTGGGGTCCTTCTTGTTCGGCTTGTCCTGCTTCGGGTCACGCAATCGAATAATCTCTCGGCATTCCTCCGCAGCAGCATGAACAGGCGCACACGCCTCCTTAAAAATCTCAAACCGAGCGTAAATCTCTTGCAATAGCTCACGCTCGTCCTCTTTCAACGGCTGCTCCGTAAAAGAGGCATAAGTCAAATGCTCCATTAGTTACCTCCAAAGGGGTCGTATCTCTTGGGTTTAGGCTTCGGCTTGCTCTTTATCGTTACAGGCCGTGACATAAGGAAGTATTTGCTTTCATCGAAGCAGTGGTCTTCCGCATCCGTGTCAACATCTTCGGGTTTCTTGGTTGAATACGGAAGATTGGGTACAGTTCTAAGCCAGTCCTCGCAATTGCTGAAAATGTAAATGCCCGGTTTCCCTTCTGGGTCAAACCGCAGTCGTTCGTGTAATTGCATTTTCCCGGCCAAGCGTGTGTTGTCGCCCTTACGGAAAAATACACCCCGGTGATTCTCACAGGGTGCCATCTGATCAGCGACACTATCGCCTCGGCTCTTGTCGAATATGGCAGGGTCGGCTATGCGGTCAACAGGCAGATTATTGGCTATCTCCTCTGCCTCTCGCTGTAATATGCCCTCCGCAATCTCGGCAGGCGTAATCTTAACACCTACGTTCGCTTGGCGTGGCATACAACCGTACCACTCTTTGTACCGATACACCGTACCGGTAACAGGCTCCACAGCCCACCAGCCGCAGCTAAACGGTTTGGAATAACCGTGGTCGAAACTCATGTACCTCGGCCAGTTCAACGGAATGTCAAACGGTTCGATAACATGAGTCCATCTGCGGTCACGATAATGCGATGGGTCGTTCACAAACTCCGTGAATACCTGTCCTTCGAAACTGTCCCAGTCACCGTTTAACAGCGCACGTTTTAACGCTTCCGGCTTCATTTCAAGCTGGAAGATATAGTCCTCCGTGATGAACGGATTCTCCGTGGCCAATGCTGGGATGTACTGGGTGCGTATCTTCTTTGTCTTGTGTAACGCTTCCGAATATACTTCCTGCTCCAGAACACTCATGTATGGACCAGCGTCAACAAACATCTTCTTGACCCAGCCGTGGCCAATGTTGCCGGGGTTCGATGCGCTCCGTACAATCGGTACAACACCTAAACTTTTCTTGGCACGAAGTCGGGTTTTCAAAAAGTCATAAACCGTCTGCTCAAACGAGGTCAACTCATCAAAATACAAAAACTGAATTTCTATACCTGAATAGTTGAACCGGTCTTCCTCGTGCGCACAGTGACGAAACAATATCTTGCTGCCATTAGGTAACTTGAACTCATGTCGGCTTCCGTTGTAACTCGCTATCTCCTTCGGATAACTGGACATGGCTTCCTTTATGTCCGTGTCTTCCAATTCCTGATACGTTCTTCGGAAAATAACGGCAGTCGTTCCCGGATTCTGCATCGTTCTGAAAAACGCATCCATGATCATGGCTTTCGTTTTCCCGCCACCAGCAGCACCACCATACAAAACCTCATTCGCTTTGCTGGCGTGGAACATTGCCTGCTTCGGCGTTGGTGCATAGTTGATCGTTATCATTCGTCAGGCGTTCCCATTTCAGGAGCCCCCTCGATCTTGATGACCAACTCGTTCTTGTCGTTGTCGTTGATGTATGGGCCAAACCTTGTCAACGCATCGTTGGCCGCTTTGTTCGCCAGCCAGCCGTTCTTGTCATCAATCTGGGCAATAATGCGACGAATACCACGCCCATACGCAGGGTACGCAATGTCTCGCACAATGGCGTTAAAACATTCGTTCCAACCGCTTAAACGCATCCACTTGTGCAACTCCTTCGTCGCACTCTGCTTCTTTCCGGGCGGGTCACTCTTGTCTAACCCAAATACACACTGCAATACATCCCATTCTGTTTCTCCTTTGGCAAGCATCTCACACGCTGTGTACTGCTTTGTGTTTAGGCCGTAACTCCATCCTGTTCTTGGTGGCAAAAAAATTCCTCCTTTCTCCGGGAGTGTCGTGTACCTCTGGGGGAGAGGTATTGATAGTAAAGGGGCGGCTGCGCAGCGGAGTCCCGGCTCAAATCGCACCCCCGGCTGTATCCTGCCCCCCCCTACCGGGGGGGTGTGGGGGGTTGCCCTCTCGTTTCGTGCGGTTGTGCTGTTGTTCTATGTATATATGCAAGCACATTTATATCGCATTTATGTATAAGCATTCACATTTCGCCAGTTTATACACATCTTTATGCGTTCAATACCGTGATTATTGATACCGTTCTGTATAACTATTCGCAAAAGGTTGCTTTTCAGAATAGTTGCCGGAACGCTGCGCTCACAAATTGCGGCTACAATGCACAACGTAAAAGCGCAAGGAAATGCCTTGTTTTTACGCTGTGGACTGTAACCGGGGAGGAGATCACTCTCAAGCGCAATCAGTATTACCCCTTTATCGTGGGTTTACCTGTTGTCGTGGGTTTATCTGTTGCGGTTGATGTGCTGTCTATACTCATTAGCTGTAACTGTGTATTTACGTTATGGGATGTAATTGGCGTTTGCTTTCTCTTTCTGGGTTCGCATTGGCTGTTGTAATTGGCTTGGCCTTTTCTCTTGTGCGTTTACGTTCTCTTGTGTAATATCGCTATCTTTTCGCCTTTTGTGGTGTTTCTTCTGTGGTGTTATGCGCATCTGAGGAAAATTCTTTTTTGCATTCCTTCATTAGAGCGCATGTTTACAGAAAAAAAGTTTGGAAAATTTCGAAAAAAGGGTATTGACACCAGTTTTATGGCGTGCTATCATACAGCCATAAACAACACACCACATTGCTGGTGTGTATCAGAAAGAGGAGGAAAAGACAATGAAGACTCAAACCAGCATGACCAGGTTCACAAAAGGCGGTTATAAGGTGTTCCGGTGTGGCTATTGCGATTTACAGCACATCATGGTAGGCGTTGAGCCCCAATATTACAACGCTGGTGTGTACGGTTGGAATTGTAATATCTACCAATACGGCGATATCGTCATCACGACTGGTTATCGCAATATGCGCGGTTCTCTTATTCCGGACGATTTGATTAAAAAGTATTCCGAAAATGCCAGACTGATCCAGAAAGACGTGTATTGCAAGCCTTATGACGTTGTCCGCCGTGCGCTGGACGAAAATATGATGGCGTTCGTCAATGCGCTCGCCGAAATCTGATTCATTCCCTGCCGGGAGGGATAATTCCCGGCGCAATTTACAAAACAAAAAGTAAATGGAGGGTTCAAACAATGAGAAAAGACCGTATGCAGGAAAAGAACACAACCGCTCTTAACACTATCCAGTCTTATCATGAGGGTGGTTGGAACGGGAACTACGCATATCAAGGTTTTGGCGTAAACAAGTATTTCACGTCCGATCGTTTCATCAAGCTGGACGAAAATTTCCGCCGTCCCGACGGGAAACCGCTGCAGGGTTTTGGCCTCGAAATTGAAACAGAATGCACGGGCGTTCGCAATCAGACCGTACTGTCACAGGTTTTCTCAAAAATCATCTTCGACATGTTTCCTGCTGATCTGTTTAAGATGCAGCGTGACGGCTCTTTGCAGGGTGATTCCTCTGCCGAGTGCATCACGCAGGTAATGACAAGAGAGTTCATCCGCAATAACTACGCCAATTTCAAGGCCATGTACAACACCTATTTCCCGGCGTTCGGCATCTCCTGCACCGCCAACTGTGGCATGCACGTCAACATATCGAATGCCGTTTTCGGTAACAAGCCCGAAACCCAGAAAGAAGCCATCAAGAAGCTGCTGTACTTCGTAAACAAGAATTACAGTCTCGCCTGTAAACTCTTCCACCGCGACACAGGGAGAACGCACTACTGCCGTCAGATGGCACAGTACACAACAAAAGAGGCTTGCAAGGCTGCCAATTTGTCCCATATGCCCAGTGATCACGGCGTGGCTTTTAACATGGGGCACTTTACAGAGGGGAGAATCGAACTGCGCATCGTGGGCGGTCAAAAAAATTATGGCTGTTTCCGCAACACCATGGAAACCGTTTTCCACGTCATCGACGCTTGCAAGCGGTTATCGTGGAAAGATATAGATGATATGACCAAGGTGTTTGACCATTGCAACCGCTACGTGCTCGACCGTCTTGTGACCATGTGCGCCGGAGAAATCGACTTTGATACCTTGCGTGCCATCCAGATGAACGCCAACACGGAAATCAAATACATCTGACAACGTAAATCCGCCTCGCCGGGCGGGCGTTAAATGCCCGGCGTTTACACCGTAGACTGTAAAAACACAAAGAAAAAAGCCCATCACATTACATGACGAACTGTAAAAAAGGAGGAATCATCATGTGCATTATCTGTATCTCCGAAAAGGGAACGCCCCAGCCCACTACAGAGCAAATAAAAACCATGTTCCGCAACAATCCCCATGGCGCAGGTTACATGGTAGCACGTAATTCTGCCGTAGAAATCCATAAAGGCTTTATGGAACTGGGCGATTTTCTCCGTCAGCTGGAACGGGAGCAATTTACATCCGATGATGTAGTTGTCTATCACTTCCGCATCAGCACGCAAGCGGGCGTAACGCCGGAAATGACGCATCCCTTCCCTCTCACCTCAAGCCTTGAACGCTGCGCAAAGCTGGATGTAATTTGTCCTTGTGGTGTGGCGCATAACGGCATTATCCGCATGACATCCGGCATCAGTGACAAGTACTCTGATACGGTGCTTTTCATCACGGATTATATGCACAAGCTCATCCGTCGTCCGTCTGATCTTCACGACCCAGCCATCCTCGAAATGCTGGAAACGCTCATCGGTTCAAAAATGGCCATCCTCGATAAATCCAGGCATGTTGCCTGGGTGGGGGATTTTATCACAGAGGATAACGGCCTCATGTTCTCCAATTCCACTTATCAATCTACAGGGAGGAATGTAAAATGCCAGCCCAGTTGGTTGAAAAATCTTGCGCATTTTTACTTGCGCTGATCATCTTGCTTTCCTTCGCTAAATAGGCTATAATCTACATGCGGAGGTGTAAATTATGACGATTGGAGAAAAAATTCGTGCTGCACGTGTAGCGAAGAAAATGACACAAAAGCAACTGGGGATTATCTTGGGTTTCAGCGAAGCATCAGCTGAACGCCGTGTACAAAAATGGGAATACGGGGCAATGCAGCCTTCGCTGCAATACCTCCGTCCCCTTGCCAATGCGCTTGGCGTGTCCCTTGACTATCTCGTGCCATAAAGAAAGCCGGCCACCCTTTGGTGGTCGGCTTTTTTATTCGTTTCTGGGCGTTTTTGTTAATCGCCGGGGGAATCCTTCGTCTGTTCCGAAACGCTCTCCAAGGCCTCAATTTGGGCTGTCATTGCTTCGGCCTTTTTTACACTGGCGGCGCAGTGTTCCAGCTCCTCTTCCGTCAGGAAACGCAGTGTCCAGTCTTCACAGCCTTTCCCCATATGCTGTTTCTTTTTGCAATCACCCAAACGGTGCTCCTCGCAGTATGTGCAAGGGGTTTCCAATCGGGTCATGCCAAAAATGCACTGCTGCATCAGCTGGTTTTCGTAGTTTCGCACAGATAGCCATT
>JAZOCR010000102.1:0-5377 GCA_045596605.1 Eubacteriales bacterium
AAAGCTGCTTTTTTATTGACGGTTTAGGCTCAAGCTCTATTGACTTATCACGGAATATGTCAAGATAGTTTTTTACATTTTCTTTCAATATTTCGTAATGCCTTTCTTTTGGTGCAGCCGCATACCATTCCGTTTTTCCGACATTATTCCATATATGAGGCGCAACACCCTCTTTGAAATTAGGATTTCCCGGAACAGGAAGCCTGCCCCAAACATCAAAAAACTGTATTGCGTGCTTATCTACAACGCCGTCTTTTCTGTTAATAACAGAAATTTTCAATACATCATAGTTCCCACGCACGCAGCTATCGTCAATTTTGCATTTTACCTTTAATTCATTATCAAGTTCACCATAGCATACGCCGGAAATATATTTTGTGTTTGAAAACATATCATCATTGCCGAAAATCTTTCGCAATTCATTTTCAAGAAAATTGTTAGTTGACATTGGCATAATTAAACCTCCAAATCGTTTTGTTTACTTTTTGTAATCTTTTTCGGTTGCATTTCTTTTTTATCGGAAAGCTGCTTTTTGATAGATTGCTTTTTTTCCTTTTCCACCGAAAAATCCTTAAATACACTTGCATATTCTTTGACACTTTCCCTTAAAATGTCAAAATCCTTTGTGGTGGGCTGGTACAAATACCAAGCCAATTTTTCATCACTTATCCATAAATGCGGAGAAACACCGTCACGGGAATTGGTATTGCCCGGAACAGACTTTTTACCCCAAATTTCATTTAATCTGATTACTGTTGCGTCAATTTCACCCTCTGTACGATTTATAAGTTCCAATCTCACAGCGTCAAAATGACTGCTTACACCCATAGAAACAAATCGTGCTTTCATACGGATATTTTCGTCAAGCTCACCGTAACAATTTCTGCCGACATACTTTGTGTTATTCAGAATTAAATCATTGCCGAATATTTTTTTGAGTTCTTTTTCAAACGTTGTAGCAATCATCATAATTAAACCTCCAAATCATTCTTTTTATTTTTTGTCGGAGTTGCCGGAACATCAGCAGTCTTGCCTTTGTTTTCTTCAAGCTGCTTTTTTATGGAACGCTTTATACTTGCCGGCTCCATTGTAACCCTGTATTCTGTCGGAATAGTGCTTTTGTCGCCGTTATACCTTGCAGCCAAGCCCAGCGTTTTATTAGCGTGATTTATAAGGTCGGTAAGATTTTTGATGTTTTTATCTTTTTCTATCTCATTCATAAACCTATCACACATTCCGTCGTCCATACGAAAAACAAGAGCTGAAAAGTAGTTCAGCTCGTCAAGACTTTCCGTAGGCTTTATAACAGAGTGTAGTTTTTCGCTGTATAGGTGGAAATCGTCAAACATATATTCACCCTGTACTGCGTGAGGTAAGAGGCCTATTTCTTCAAACGCTCTTGAAACGGTTTCTTTATCTGTCGGAAGATAAATCTTTACACTTTCAAAATCGCCTTTTAGATAATCTTCTGCATTGGTTATTACTGCAATAAAATTGTAGTCCTTTTCAATGCCTTTGTTTTTATCAAAATTATCAAGCCTATCAAGATATGGCTGTATTTCGTCCTCCGACAAGTGATGTTCCTTTTTCATACCGTGAATTATCTGTTTTACCTGTGCTGTGTTATTGGTACGGATATAATTGGCAATATGTTTTTGAGCTTTGACAACATCATCAAACATATTTGAATACTCGTCGCTTGTTTCCCGGAAAAAGCTATCTAAATCAACAGCAAATATTTCTGTTGTATCAATCAGCTTGTCGTCAACGTCCTCAATAAGAGAATTGGGACGGAAGAAAGGAAGCTCTTTACAGTTCCATTCATCACCCGACGGATATAAATATCCTTTTGATGTAAAAACACCATGCTCTGCTTCAATAATGTAATTAGCAAATGTAGTTGGGTTAATAGCGTCTTTGTAATGGTCGGGTAAACTGTCTAACATTCCCGAATCATAAATAAAATATAAACCGAGCTCTGTCGGATTGTCTTTATCCATTTCAAAAACATAGTAGTCGTCATTATGTGTAAACTCTCTGATTTCTGCAAGGTTATTAAATTTTGCTGCTGTCTGCATTACTGCGTCCAGCTTCATCATTTGAAAGCCGTCAAAGGTGTCAAGACGTTCTGCTGTTTTTGCAAGTTCGTGTATGTCGGTGCGAACATTCACAAGCGGATTGAGGCTTTTTAATATACATTGGCACTCGTCAATAAAATACTGTCCTTGTTCCGCATCAGGAGGGAGGCCTATATCTTCAAGAGCATTTTCAATACGCTTAATGTCTGCCGGAAATTCGAGCCATATCCCGGAAGTTTCTTTATTGCCATTGTCATACTCGGAAGCATTTACAAGATAAAAACGAAATACTACATCTGTGGGTTTTTCCACAAATACCATACTGTTAGAAATAATTGCACTGTCAATTTGTTCCTGACTTAACCTGTGATAAAACTGATAGGCTTTTCCGTCCTTATCAACACCGTTTGCAATGTAGCCTTTATCAACCTTTTCAACATTGGTGAAAACCTGTTCCTGCCCGTGAATGTTGATTTTATAATATCTTTTATCCGGTTTACTCACTATCAAGCACCTCCGAATCTTCACCTGCAGAAAAATCTATGCTGTTAAATTCTGTATCTGTCATTCCTACAAGTTTTGAAATCAAAGCAGAAACAGTTTCCGTAAGCTCCGCATCTTCGATATGAGGCAAGGCCTGTTGTAAATCCATTATGAGCTTTATCCTGTCTGATGTATCGTACATATTTATAATTTTTGTTTCATCAACTGAAAATCTCATAAAATTACACCTCCAAATCATTATTTTTGTTTTTTGTTTTCTTTGCCGGAACGCCGCCGTCCTTTGCTGCATTATCCGCAAGCTGTTTTTTGATTGACGGCTTTTTTGCGTGTATGAGAGCATCATACAAAGCATAGTCAAATGTGGTTATATTCCTTGTATCGCCGTAGTCCAAGCGATAATGTATAAGCTCTATATGGTCTGATTTTTCCTTATCTGTCATACTGATAATTCGATTAGCAACAGCAGATTTTATTAAATCGTCAATATGTGTTTCAATATTTCCGACAGGGTAATTGCTTCTTTCGCTGCGTACCGATTTCAAAGTGTCTTTTAATTTTTCTGCGTCATTGGGTATATAATCTAAACCGATATATCTACCGTAATATTTGTGTTCATCAGCAGAAAACCATTTGCCAAAATCCATAACCACGTCGCCGTTTTCATAATGCAGAATTTGACTATCGGCCTTTATTGCATTTTTCTTTATATCTGCAACGCTTTTTTCATAATCAAGCTGATACAAATTCCCGTAAATATTGTTATACTCGGTATAAGTTATTTCAAAAGCGTATGCAATCGGGTTATCGCTTTTCTGCTCAAACCAATGTTTCCAAGCCACGTTTGCAGATGTGTTTTTTATGAAAACATCTTTTTCAAAAAAGCAATGTGTACCGTGAGTACGGGAAAGCCATAGCATATTTCTGTCCTCTGCATTATCTGACATAGCAGCTTTTTGAATGGCGTCTATATCATACTTGAAATCCTGCTTGTAATACTGCGTATGAGCCTGCATAATTTGCCTTAAAGTGTCTATCAAATCAACATTCTCAAATTTCTGCATAGACTATACCTCCAAATCCTGCGATTTCTTTTTTGTTGTTTTCTTCGGTTTAGGCTCGTCAGCTTTCTTTTCCTTGTCCTTTTCAAGCTGTTTCTTGATAGAGGGCTTTTTGCCTGTTTTCTTCTCAATGGCCTTTTCGGTCTTAACCGACTCTGCCAGGTCGAGAAGCGAAATAGGCGTGCCGGATTTTGCTGTTTCTTCAAGTTCTGAAACAGACTGCATTATAAAATCCTCTTTCTTTGGAGCGTCAGGCAATTTCAAATCTTCCGACGCAAGATTTAATGTAGTTCTACTGTTATGCACATAATCACAAATTGCATTTGCATAAGCCTTATCGGACATAGAAGCGTTATCATCATTCAATACTGTCATTGCTGCCGCTTCCATTTCAGCTAAATTTTTATGAAGCTGCATATACGGGACAAATTCTTTTAAGCCGTATTCATTTCTTGCATTAAACTTTTCAAGTTCCTCCGGCCCTTTTTCTTTGAAGAACGCTATCAACTGTTCATCAGCCATATTTTCCTCAAAATACTTTTCAATATGGTTAATAATGCCGCCTGTATCTTCACCGAAATAATAATATCCCTCATAGTGAGTAAGCTCACATTTATAAACATAGTCAATAGTAAACCTTGTTTTTTCTATTTGTCCGTTCTCTGATACATAGTCTAACTGCTTAAAAAGGTCGTCTGCCTTATGTAAAGGCAACTGCATACCTTTATGGAGTGCTGCACTTTCTGTCATTTCGATAGAAACAACAGGCTGTATCTTTGGATTGAACATATCGGGAATATCGGTATCACCAAGCCATTTATTATATATTTCCGTGTAATCAACGCATTGTATTTCTGCCAGCTTTGCAAAACAGTTTTCTCTTATAACGCTATCGCCAACACCGAGCAATTTATACACATCAGACTGTCCGATAGCAGTATATAAATCCTCAAATGTTATGTCGGAATTTATCAATGAGCCTGCACCGTCTGCCGAATGTTCTTTCATATACCATTCACCGACTTTTGTACTCATATCAACTGTTTCGGGTATCGGCTCAAAAATATCCGGCTCCTGTTCGGGAGCAGCCTGAACAACTGTGTCATTTCTCATTATTTCAGAGGGCTTTTCGCCGGAAAGAGGTTTGATAGCTTCCACATAATCACAAGCATAATACGCATTTCTGTTAAGCTGTCTTTGCCAAGCGTTGGCTTTGGGCGACCAACGGAAACCGTTGCTTTTTAATTGCTCTCGCACTTCTGCAGAAGGCTTATCATCAAAAAGTATCTGCAATCGGTTTTCTGCTTTGTTAGCTTCAACCGTTCCGCCGTCAAACTCCCAACCCGGAAATGTTGTTAATGCCTTTTTCTCCAATTCCTCAATACGCTTTTTAACCCTACTTATTTCTACATTATTATTTGTGAGAGAATAAGAAGCAAAAGGCTTATCTTCCAAGTGCCAGCTTTGCGCCATATCACTTTTTATCTTTTCCATTTCTTCCGGTGCAAGAATAGTACAGCCGTCAAGTGTCTTATGCTTTCTGTAATAAGCATTTATATCTTTCATCATTTGCTGTGCTGCCTGTAAGTGCTCCAGCTTATCTTTGAGTTTTGCAATGGCCTGCGGATCGTCTGCACTTATGCCGCCCATGCCCGTACTCCTTATCTTATCGAGAAGCCCCTCAATATACTGCCATTCTTCCATATTTCGGTCTCTTGCTGCATTTTGCTTTATCTT
>JAZOCR010000103.1:0-8739 GCA_045596605.1 Eubacteriales bacterium
ATACAAAGGCGAAGAACAACTGATTTGTATTTGGGGCGCTGCCCCAAATCCCGCTCACTTTCTTAAAAGAAAGTGAGTCAAAGAATTTTAATTTCTTTCAACTCCTCGAAAACTTCGTTTTCTTGCGGAGTTGAAAAAGTCAAAATATTTTTAGCTTCAGAAAGGGTAAAAGATGTCTAATTATAATATAGATTCATGCGTAGAGCATTTCAGAAAGTTGCTTATCGGACAGCTTGAGAGATGCGAAAGAATGGAAAATGCGGCGGGCAGAACGGATTTTGCAAAGAAAGAGAAGATAATTATAGGTGTAATCGGCGGCGACGGCATTGGTCCGATTATAGTTGACGAGGCAAAGAGGGTTGCCGAGAAGCTTTTATCCTCTGAAATCGCAAGCGGAAAAATCGAGATAAAGGTTATTGAAGGACTCACTATTGAAAACAGACTCATGAAAAACCAGCCTGTTCCGACTGACGTTCTCGCAGAGATAAAGATGTGCGATGTGCTTCTTAAAGGTCCGACCACGACACCTAAGGGTGGCACTATGGAGAGCGCAAACGTAACGCTAAGACGGGAGCTTGACCTTTATGCAAACGTTCGTCCGGTGTGCGTTCCGGAGAAGAACATTGACTGGATTTTCTACCGTGAGAATACCGAGGGTGAGTACGTTCTTGGAAGCAGTGGCTTTGAGATTCCTGAAAAGCTTGCCTTTGACTTCAAGGTTACGACGGATGCAGGTACACGCCGCATTGCAAGAGCTGCATTTGAGTATGCAAAGGCAAACGGCAAAACAAGCGTTTCTATTGTTACAAAGGCAAACATTATGAAAAAGACAGACGGCAAGTTTTCGGCTATCTGCCACGAGGTAGCGGCAGATTATCCCGAAATTGTTGCTGAAGACTGGTATATTGACATTATGACCGCAAATCTCGTGAATGAGGCTATCCGTGACAGATTCCAGGTGTTTGTGCTTCCTAACCTTTACGGTGACATTATTACAGACGAGGCGGCACAGATACAGGGCGGTGTAGGCACTGCGGGCAGTGCGAACATTGGTGACAGATACGCTATGTTCGAGGCTATTCACGGAACAGCTCCGAGAATGATTGAGGAAGGGCTCGGCGACTATGCAAATCCGCAGAGTATCCTTCGTGCACTCGTGATGCTTCTTCGTCACATAGGCTATGTAGAAAAAGCGCAGATTCTCGAAGATGCACTTACTGCTATTGACAGTGAGGGTAAGGTGGTTGTTACAGGTGACAAGAATGGTGCGACCTGCAGAGAGTACGGCGAGTATCTTATTTCAAAAATTTGATTTTGTTTTATGGGGCGCTGCCCCATACCCCGTGCCCTTTCTTAAAAGAAAGGGCATCAAAGAATTTTAAATAAAAATACGCTCCTCGGAAGATTCTCTTCCTTGCGGAGCGTATTTTTTTATTTTAATAATGTCATTTTTACGTCGCAAAGCCTGCGTACTGTGACTTATAGAGGTCGAAGTACTTGCCTTTTTTCTCTATAAGTGTTTCGTGGCTTCCGTACTCTGCAACTTTACCGTCGTCAACGACGATTATCATATCGGCGTCCTTTATAGTGGAAAGCCGGTGGGCGATTATAAGGCTTGTTCTGCCCTTTAGGAGCCTTGCGAATGCGTTTTGTATTTTTACCTCTGTTCTTGTGTCAACGCTTGAGGTTGCTTCGTCAAGAATAAGTATCTTCGGGTCTGCGATAAAGGCTCTTGCAATAGAAAGCAACTGCCTTTGTCCCTGACTGAGATTTCCCGCACCCTCGGTGAGTACAGTATCGTATCCGTCGGGCAGGCGTTCTATATATGAGGATATATTTGCATTTTTTGCGGCTTCTCTTATCATTTCGTCGGTGGCGTTTTCGTTTCCGTATTTTATATTGTTTCTTATTGTATCAGAGAAAAGAACCGTATCCTGAAGAACAACCGCTATATTTTTACGAAGACTATCTTTTGTAATATCACAGATATTTTTGCCGTCAAGGAGGATTTCTCCGCTGTCAAGCTCGTAAAAGCGTGTAAGTAGGTTTGCGACGGTGGTTTTTCCGGCGCCGGTCTTTCCGACGATTGCGATTTTTTGTCCCGGCTTTACGGAAAGGCTGAAATCCTTCAGCACCTGCTCGCCCGGAGTGTAGGAGAATACGAGGTTATTGAAGTCGAGGTTTCCTTTTATTTCTTCGCCGACAAGCTCCATTTTTCCATTGTCAATTTCCGGCTCTGCGTCAAGCACCTCAAAGACACGCTCTGCACCTGCGATTGCCGTCTGGATTGCTGCATACTGATTTGCAATTTCATTTATAGGTCTTGTGAACTGTTTGGAATAGAGTAAGAACATCTGAATGGTACCTACGCTTATTGCCGCCTCTGTGCCTGCGGTTTTTATGGCAAGATAACCGCCGAATGCCGCAAGAAGAAGATATCCGAGGTTGCCTATTACATTCATAAGTGGACCCATAACTCCGCCGAAGATATTTGCCTTGATGCCTGCTTTTGCAAGTTTTTTGCTTACACGTGAAAATTCTTCCACTGCGGTTTCCTCACGTCCAAAAGCGATAACTGTTTTATAGCCGTTTACCGTTTCCTCGACATCGCTGTTGAGCTCGCCGAGAAGTGTTTGCTGCTGCTTGAAAAAACGGCGCATAAATTTTGAGAGCTTCAGTGTTACAAGAAGTGTAAGCGGTATTGTTACAAGGCTCACAAGTGTAAGAAAGGGGCTGTGGTACATCATAATTGAAAACGTACCTACAATTGTGATAACACCTGAAAACAGCGAGCCTATAGACTGGGAAATGGTCATTGAGATGTTTTCCGTGTCGTTGGTAAGGCGGCTCATAATATCGCCGTGCCTATGGGTATCTGTAAATTTTATTGGAAGTCTTTCAAGCTTTGTGAAAAGATCCTGTCTTAAGCCTCTGACGGTTGCCTGGGAAAGTCTTGCAGAGTATATGCTTTGGAAGTAGGAAAGTCCTGCGCTTGCTATGTACACCACTGCCATCATTATGAGCATAGTTTTAAGTGTTTCAAAATCTACGTTCAGCTTTGGTGTGGCATCGGGGTTCTCTTTTAGGATTTCCGCTCTTTCCTCTTCGGTGTAGATAGTAACTGCGTCTATTGCGTTTTTCTGAAGTGTAGGGCCTACGAGGTTCAGAATTGTGGTTACAACCATTACTGCAAGAAGTCCGAGTACTATATACTTGCTTTTTCCTATATATGCGAAAAGCTTTTTTAGAGTACCAAAGGTATCCTTCGGCTTTTCCATTGTCATCATTGCGCCGTGAGGACCGCCACGGCGACCACCCGGTCCTCCGGGGCCGCCCGGACGGATGTTACGGTCTACTTCTTTTCTTGGTGCGTTATTCATTGGGGAAATATCCTTTCACTTTTACCTTTAGTCTTTTGAAAGCTGGGAGTTATAAATGTCTACGTACACGTCACTGTTTTCAAGCAGCTCTGCGTGCGTGCCTGTGGCTACGATATTTCCGCCGTCAAGAACGAATATTTTATCGCAGTTTTTTATACTTGCAATTCTTTGCGCTATCATAATTACAGTTGTATCTTTAAGGTTTTCACGGAGTGCAGCATGGAGCTTTGCTTCGGTGCCCAGGTCAAGTGCCGAGGTGCTGTCGTCAAATATCAGAAGCTCGGGGCGTTTCATTATTGAACGGGCAATTGATATTCTCTGCTTCTGACCGCCGGAAAGTGATGCGCCTTTTTCTCCTATGACTGTATTATATCCGTATGTAAATTCAGAGATAAAATCGTGTGCCTGTGCGATTTTTGCACACTCCACCACTTTTTCATCGTCTGCGCTCTCATCGCCCCATTTTATATTCTCGGAAATAGTACCGGAGAAAAGCTCGCTTTTCTGAAGCACATATCCTACCTTTTTGCGAAGGGAAGAAAGGGTATATTGCTTTATATTTACTCCGTTTATGAGTATTTCGCCGCCAGTTACGTCATAGTATCTTGCAATAAGTGAAACGAGGGTAGTTTTACCGGCGCCCGTTGAGCCGAGAACGGCTACTGTTTCGCCTTTTTGGATTTTCAAATTTATATCTGAAAGGATATCGTTGCCGGTGCTTCCCGGATATTTAAAGCAGACGCCCTTAAATTCAATTTCCTTTATATCTTCACAAAGCTCTGTGTTTCCTCCGGTTATTACCGGTGCTGTTTCAAGCACTTCATTTATTCTTCTTGCAGAGGCAGAGGCACGGGAAATATGCTGGAACATCATTGTTATCATCATAACCGAGTGCAGTATCTGCGTAACGTAGGTGACTGCTGCCATAACGCCGCCTGCTTTCAGCGCATGCGCTTCTACCTGAAGTCCGCCTATATAGATAATTGCAATTACCGAGAGGTTAAGTATTATCATAATTATGGGGTTAAGGAAAGCAAGAACGTATTGAACTCTCAGGTTGCTTTTGCAAAGCTCGTCGTTTGCATCTGCGAAGCGTTCTGTTTCGTAGTTCTCACGCACATAAGCCTTTACGACTCTTGCTCCGGTTATGTTTTCCATAACTATGGAGTTTACCTTGTCAAGCTTTTTCTGTACCTTACCGAACATAGGGTTTGTGCGTATAACTATAAACACAACCGCAAAAAGCATAATCGGAAGGGATATTGCAACGACAGTGGCAAAACTCAGGTCAAGCCCTATCATCATAATGATACCGCCGGCAAAGAACATTGGTGCACGCACGAACATACGAAGAAGGAAGTTCATAAACATCTGAACCTGGGATATATCGTTGGTAATTCTTGTGACAAGGGAGCCGGTTGTGAACTTGTCCGTCTGTTCTGGTGAAAGACTCATAACACGTCTGTAAACGTCGCACCGCAGGTCGTTTCCGAAATTCTGTGATGCATAGGAGCCGAAGGCTGCGGCAAGTATGCCCGAAAGTCCTCCGAGAACGGAAAAGATAATCATTTTTATTCCGACGCTTATTACGTGGTCGAGGTCGCCCACAAGCACACCCTCGTCAACTATGCTTGACATGAGCTTCGGGAGCTGAAGGTCAACACTTACCTCGGCTATCATTGTAATAGGGGCGAGGAGGGCTATAAACCAATAGGGTTTAAGATACTTAAACATTTTTCTCATATTTATGACCAATTCCTTTCAAAGTCTGAAAATTTTTTCAGACTCTTTCACGTTCATCTTTTTCCGCAAGCACACCTGCACGCACTTTTATCAGAAGCGTTTTTAAGGTTTCAGCCTCGCTCCCGGAAAGGGAATCGGTTATTGCTTTCTCCTGACTCTTGAATACATCATCAATTCTTGAAATTATGCTGCGTCCTTTGTCTGTGAGAGTTACAATTGTTTTCCGAAGGTCCTCGCTGTCCGCCTTTCTTGACACAAGGTCTTCGTTTTCCATTTTCGCAAGTGTGACGCTTATTGTGGGAGGCTTCAGGTGGGTAAGCTTTGAAAGCTCAAGCTGAGTGATGCCGTCGCTATGGGAAAGGTGGAAAATTATTGCACGGTAGCTGTGGGAAAGCCCTGCCGCTTCGCTTTCTCTGTGCACGGCACATTTTGTTACCTTTGATATTTCACCTATCAGCATATGTATGGTCATATCCTCCGGGGATATTTTTTTATTTAAAGCTCTTTTTTCTGTCATTTTTGAGTGTGTCCTTTCACAAATTAGTTAGTTTTCTAACGAATTGTATTATACCATTATTTACCGCCAATTGCAATATGTTTGCTTTATTTTTCACCTAATTTTCAGATTGAGTTAAAGGTAGATACAAATATAAAAAATGGCGACAGCAATAAGGCTGTCGCCGCAAGGTTCAAGGTTATATACTTTCCACAAGGCTTCTGAATTTTTTAATTGAAAGATAGGCTTTTTCATAGTAGGCTTCCCCGGTCATATCATTGTACTTTCCTGATATTGGAGGGAATATTTCAAGGCTTAGAGTTCCTGTGTAGCCGGAATCCTTTATATGCTTTGCGCATTTTTCAAAATCAATGCTTCCGTCAAATGGTATCATATGGAGGTCGCCGCCGGGTTCTTTCAGATTATCGTGAATATGGGTGAAGGTGAGCTTTTTGCCAAAAATCGGCATAAACTCAAGACCGTCTGCGAAGCAGGCTTCGTGACCTGTATCCCAACAGAATTTTACCTGTTCTATATCCTTATATACCTCAAAGGCAAATGCGATATTTGCAAGCTTTCTTTGGTTTTCAAAGGCTACGGTTATATTCTTTTTTACAGCGTGTGAGATAAGTGCGTCAAATCTTTTATGACCTATATCGTTTATAAAGGGGGCATTTACGCCTGAGCTCAGATGCACAATAGCTTTGGGAATACCGAATTTTTCGCAGGCATCTATACAGTCACAAAGCTCTCTTTGCATAGCATCACCGTCATCGCCCGCCTTCCACATATCGTTTATATGTGAAAAGGGTGCGTGCAGTGCCTCGTAAAAGAGGCGGTTTTTACTTGCATATTCTGCGTATTTTTCTGTATCGGAAAGAGGGGTGTTTCCTATAAATTCCGTAAAAACCGCATCAAAGCCGAGATGCGCAAAAAGCGCAAAGCTTTCTTCCGGCTTCATATTTGCAAGGTGGGTATAGTTTATTCCGAGCTTATGCATAAGACTAGTCCTCTCGTCTGGTTTTAATAATAAATAATTGAGGTTGAAATTGCTGTATGATTCTTTTATTAAAATATTATAGAATTAGTGAACGATTTAGATACCAACATTTTTAGTGATATACTCACTTCGCTCGTGCGATATATTTGCTATTACAAATGCGATATAACTTCGCTTTGCTTCGTTGCGATATGATATAAATTCCTTTATCTCGTCCCGAAGGGACATATCGCATCCATTAGGATATATCGCACCGCAAGGTATATCGCAAATTCCGACAGGAATTTATATCGCTGATTTCATCTTCGATGAAATCATTATAGCATAAAATTTCTTTTGTTTCAAGGCGGAGGGAAATTTTTCTTACAAAAGTTACTTTATATTTAATATTTGTCTATTTTAAAAGAATTACTTGACGAAAAGAAAAATATGTAGTAAAATTATAAGATACAAACATTAAAAAAAGGGGGGAAGCCTTGTGACAGATATAAAATCAGAATTTAAGTCTTTAAATAGTCCTGTTATTTCTGTAAAAATAAAGGACAGCGGCTTCTCCTACGAATGCTTCGGCGGCGTTTCGGTAAATATTGGAAACGTGGTGGCATCTGGATATTACGAAAGCTCGGATTTACAAGACTTGTCTTATGCCGGGGCTCTTTGCTTTGCGTCTTCCATTATTGAAAGTGCTCTTGGTGCTTCAGATTGCAATACAGAGGCTTGTGTGGAAGCACTGATAAGGCTCCGGGAAGAATTAAAGGAGTATTTTCCGATTCTTGCAAGGCAAATTTCCGAATGGATATGTGATATTTGTTTTATCTGCGATTCCTTGCAGCTTATTCCACAGCTATGCAAGGAAGGGCTTTATGATATTCCATACGGTCCGGAGTATCTTATATACGATTGGGTTTATGATATTCTGCACGAGCCTTTTGAAAAATGGAGCGGTGACAAGCTTATTTCGGCGCTTCCTTATATTTGCAGATATGATTTTACTTTGTCGGAATATTACCGGGAAAACACGGAGCTTTATGAAAGGGTTTTTGTTTGTGCGCTTTTGCCTTTTGTGAAAAATCTTATCTCTGAGCGTGGAGAGGAAATTCTCACTCCCAAAGTCAAAAAGGCTTGTCGCACGTCTTTTTGCGGTCTTACATGCAGTGACAGGGCTGTGAAAATAATGGAAATAGAATATTTATCATTTTCGGAATGTGATGCGTTTTTTGATGCTTTGACATCGGCTGTGCGATACTGCGACAACCTTGTACGGCAATCCCTCTCGGCAAGCTCAAAGCTTATGGGAATAGGGCTTTTGCCGGAGCAGAGAAAGCTTATTTCCGAATCGTTACGAGGCGGTATACCGGGACTTCTTGCGCCTCTGAAAGCAGTAGGGAGAAAGCCGAAGAAAAAAGTGGGTGCTTTGTCCGTGAAAGCGGAAAACGCCGCAAAGGAAAAGCCGTCTGAGCCTATAAGCCTTGACGTTGATTTTACAAAGGCAAGGGAATTACTTGAAAAATCCTGGATTTTATCAGAGCTTTTTGATACCGGCGATGAGGAAGGTCAGATAATATACAGTGAAAACAAGGTTGTTCTTCCTAAAGAGGAAGAAACCAAGGCTGTAGAAGAAAGCGGGACATCACAGCTTTCCGAATGGGAAGAATTTATTTTATCGCTTTCGGACAGAGAGCGGGAAATATTAAGGTGTATACTTGGTGGGGGTGACGCAGCATCCCTTTCAAGAAGCTTTGGCGGCATGCCGCTTGGCTTTGCGCACGTAATAAATGAAAAGGCTCTTGAAAGCATTGGTGATATAGTAATTGATGCAGGTGACGGCAAGCAGCTTTCTGTTTTTGAGGATTACAGAGAGATACTTTCGGAAATAATGAATAAGGGTATCGGAGGGGAAATATAAATGGCTGAAAACATTAAAATTTCTAAAAGAGTTCTTGGTATACTTCTTTCTTCAATAAGTGCAGGGGTTGTACCGAGAGTTGGACTTGAACACATTGCGATAGGAAGGAACGACGAAATTACGGCTCTTATGCGTGACCTTGAAGAAATAGAGAGCGGAATGTGTGCGACAAGGTTTATCATAGGAAGATACGGAAGCGGTAAGAGCTTTCTTA
>JAZOCR010000104.1:0-3677 GCA_045596605.1 Eubacteriales bacterium
CGTCTTTGTTTCTACTGCCGGACTTTGCATTATACCTTCCTGTCTGGCAACAGAATGAGCTCTTAACATTTCGGTAAGGGATGCTCTACGTGCTTTGTAGTATTCATCACGAATACCGCTGTTCATAACCTTTCGGGTTACTTTCTCAACGCTATATCCTTCGTCAAGACCTTCAATGAGGATACGTTCAAATTCATCGGCAGAGTTCAGCTTCATAATTTGCCCGAGTTCTTCGCTCCACTCACTAATCCAAGCAGTTGTACGCTTGCTCGTCTGCATAAGTGTAAGCTCCGAATCGGTGTCCTGGATATATGACGATATAAACTGCGGCATAGTCTTTTCAAATTCTTCTTTGAAAGCCTGTGCCAATGCCGCATCGACATCATCAGCACCCTTTATTTCGGGCCACCTGTCAGCATAGAATTCCTCAAGGTCTATAACATCTGTTAAATCCCCTGTAAAAAGAGCAGTTTCAATCTTAAGGGCATCTGCAAGCTTTTCCTCAAGCTCGGATGCAGCCTCAACAGTTAATTCCGCATCGGCATAACCTTCTGATGTCAGCTGTTCCTCAAGGTCGTTATCTGCTTTTTGAATATATGCGTTTATGGCACTCAATAAGCCTTTACATTTACACATCATCCCCGCTCCTTTCGAGAAGAGCACGGACCTCCTTCATTATTGCAACAAGTTCCATTTCGTTGTTGCTCTCTGCTTTTAATATTGCCTCTCCGACTTGTGCCTTAACAAACTCACCGTCAAGAGGTTGTGCAGGAGCAGAGGAGGAAGTAGTCTTTTGATATGCAAGAGGGATATTTCCCCAATCGCCTTCGTAATCCTCGGATACTTCGCCGATAGCTTCCAAGCCGATTTGTTTTGCCTTATTCGGTGTAAGACCTCCGGCACGTTCTACGATATTGAGTATCTTAACCAAATCATCAGGATTAGAAATATCGGGTTTCTTGAAATATGCTCTGACATATTTGAATTGGTACCCGTTGAGAAGTTTGTTGTTTATAATCCATTCAAGGCTTTCACGTTCCGGCTGGAATACCTGTTCCTCTGTAACCTCCATAGCCGTCTGCGCAGTTGCTCTGTTGAAATCCGTAGTATAACCAACGTAAAGGTCGGGCAGCCTGAAAGAGGACTGCACCTTTCGTCTGCTATTATCAAGATAACCTTGGAATAATTCATCAGTCTGAAGAATAGATGCAAGGTCTTTGAGTTCGACATCGGGTTTCTTATCGGTTTCAAAACCTGCCTTGTCTTCGCTATCCTCAACCTCCAACACAAGAAAAGCGTGTTGTCCGTTTTCGCCTTTGATATCATTCATATACGTCTGGAGCTTCTTGAAACTTTCCTCTGAAAGTGTTCCGCCTCTGACGATAATAGCAAGAGGTGTGTGTCTGCCTTCCTCGAAATAACGATTGTTAAGGTTTTCTGCCTTTCTTGCTCCGTCTATTCCGAGAATTTGACCTACCCAGCGTACTTTTCCGTAATCGTTTGTACCGATAGAAAACTCCAATATTTCGTTGGCGTGGTAGTTCGCTTCAACTGTACTATCATTAGCTAAATAATCGCCGGTTCGTAAATCCATTATTCGAGGATCCCCAAACTCTTTGAAATATACAGTTTTACCATTTTTCTGCTGATAGTATTTACGGAAACGCTTTTTACGCTTGATGATGTTGCCCTTATAATAGTAATCAACCTCGACTACATCATCAAAGACAACGGATTTGCGAATAGTGGGGGTATCTCTTATGAATTCAACCTGTACGACATTTCCCTCAAAATCCCTTACAACCTCGACATAGGATATTCCGTATGTTTCTCTGCTTTCAATGACGTTCTCAAACATCTGCTTAATATCCATATCGACAGTTAATAGGTCGAGCAGTTCTGTCGCACGTGTGTATTCTGCCACCATTTCAGGCGTTTCCTCTTGGTTATCTTCTATGTACTCAATACCAAGACCAAAGCCTGCGATATTGTTTTTATAAGCACATATACACTGCGGCAAGATTGTTGAATTATCCACCAACACTTGATAACCGAGCAGATTTGTCGGAGGACTAAGCCACACCGACGAGGCACGTCTGTCGTCCTCGATAGCTGTTGTTGTGTCAGCCTTCATTATAGGCTTTTCAACAGACTTAATAATTTGAGCATTTATTTTTCTGCCGCCCTGCTTTTGAGCGGCAGGACCATTATGTTTACTCATTTATCGGTATTCTCCTTCCTGTTAAAGTTCTTTCTTGATACCGGGAGACATACAAGCAAAATGCAATCAGCTTCGTCGGGCGAGGTTAAGCCACGCTCCTTCATATCCTTTTTGCTTTCCACGTATTGTTTGCCATTCCCTTTGAAATCGTATTTGCGGCACGATAATTGACCGACAAGGTCTGAATCGTTAGGGAGTATCAGTTCAACCTCTTTAGGGTTTCCGTCTTCGTCAACGTCTGATATCAAATCTCTAACAACTGACATCATATAAGTCGTTGTATCGTTGTAATACTTGTGCTTTATCGGCATTCCGAAATGTACCGGGACAATCATCATCCAAGAATACCTTTTCGGATAATCCCTTTTAAGCTCACGCAGTTTGTCAACAACGCCACCACCAACGCCGCCATCGTCAACCTTTATTGGAATACATTTAATGTGCTTGTGCTTTTCCATAAGCTCCAAGCCGAGATTGGCGACCATCTTTGCAGTTTTCATTGTGTCCTGACCGTGAAACTTTTTATATATTTCAGCCTTTCGACCTACTCTATATCCGATTACTGTCTTATCATCACCGAATCGAGCAACGTCGCATCCGATGTCTATCTGAAAGACTTTCTCGTCTTCGTCAAAGTCCGTCATTATAGACTTTTCTATCAACGACAGAGGAATAAAGACATCATCCTCTTGCATTGGAAATTCACCATACACACGCACACGAACAACATTACTGTTTTCTCCGTATTTACGTTTCAAGCCTTCAATATTGGCTTTGTTTACCCTTGATACTGTTTCGGAATTAACAGTATGGCATTTATAAAGGGAACGGTCTCTTGTATGGCTATCATAAAAAACGCCCGACGTTTTGGTCGGGTTTCCAAGCATAAGCAGTTTATTATTTTCGCCTGATAATGTACCAAGTATTGCCTCCATTATTGCATCAGCTACGCCGGAGGCTTCATCAACAATAAAAAGCATATTATCTTCGTGGAAACCTTGCATATTCTCAGGCTTTGTTGCTGTCCTTGCTACTGCAAACCAGCGTTTCTCATAGCCTTTCATATAGATATAAGTTTTAGTCCACTTCAATATGCGTTTAAGAACAGGGCTCTTTTCTTGCCATTTTGCAACTTCACTCCACAACACGTCATTGAGCTGTTGCTTTGTTGGTGCAGTGGCAACAATCCTCGGATAAGGGAAGCACGTCAAAAACCACAATACGATTATCGCAGTTGCAGCAGTCTTTCCAACACCTTGCCCGGATTTAACACTTACACGATTATCTGTTACCACATCAGCAAACACCGCTTTTTGCCAATCATCAGAATTAAAGCCGAATTGTTCTTTTGCGAACAGTGCAACATCTTTTCTATATGCCGGGATACGTTGCTTAAAGAAATCAAGTCTATTCATCGTCAGCACTCTCCTTTACGGCAGTAATCCAATCATCGACA
>JAZOCR010000105.1:0-7474 GCA_045596605.1 Eubacteriales bacterium
CCATTTTTTCGGCATTTTCTTTACCGATAATTCTGAGGAATCTTTCTATATCCGATGGTGACATTTTTGATATTACCGAACGTATTTTATCTGTATCCGAAAGCATACTTTTAAGTCGTTCGGGGTTTATATTCCCCATCGCAGCGGCACTTGAAAGCCGAGAACGAATTTCCTCATCAGAAAGCTTTGAAAAATTCTGTATGTTTTCTTTGTTTAGCATATACAATACCTCCAGAAATAATAAGGATAATATCTATCCTGTATCAGTATATGCCGCAGATTATTTTGAGTTAAAGCTTATAAGTCTTCTTTGAAAGGAATCTTTATGAAAATTCTTGTTTTTTCGGATACACATCATAATACAGATTTAATGATTAAAGCATTAAACACTCATAAAGATGACACTGACCTTATTATTCATCTCGGTGATAACGTGTCCGACACGAGAATTTTCGCATCAATATGCCCACATATAGCAAATATTAATGTTCGTGGAAACTGCGATTACAATTCATTTTCAAATGATGTAAAGGATGAGGCATTATTTAAAATTATTGGAACCGATATTAATGCCTTTGCTTGTCACGGACACAGATACTGTGTAAAAGACGGAAATGATTTAATATACCAATGTGCAAGACGAAACAGCGCAAGAATTGCTTTTTACGGTCATACACACATAGCTGATATTACCGAGCGAAACGGAATAATAATTATGAATCCCGGCAGTGCGTCTCTGCCTCGCTCCGCCGAGCCTGCATCATACGGTGTCGTAAGAATTGAAAACGGTGAAATTTTACCAACGATATTATACAAATAAACTGAAAGGAAAAATATATGCGTTATTCTCCTAAAAATGAAAATACAAGACCGCTAATGATTACAATACTGCTTACGGTTATAGCTGTATTTTCAATTCTTTTTGCCGGACACTTTCAAAATTTAAAATGGCTGTTTCAGCTCTCATTTTTATGCTTTGCTACTGCTGCGATTCAAATATTTATGAAATACGTACTTACTAAATACGAATATGTATGTGATGATACTTCCCTTTCAATATATAAGATTATGGGACGTAGAAGAATTTGTGTTGGTATTCTTGAATTTTCTCTTTTTAAGAGAAAACTTGAAACAATTGCTGATTTTGAAGATTTAAGAATACCATCAAGAATTGAAAACATTCTTACTTTCACAAGAAATTATAAAACGAAGAATATCTACTGTTTTGTTTATAATTATAATTATTCTGATGTAATGATAAAACTTGAAATTGACAATGTATTTGCAAACTATGTTAATGAAAGAGTAGAAAACGCACTGAAAGGAAAAGCTGAAGATGAAAACTTTTAATGAAGTTATTCTTTTAAAATATGGAGAACTAATCCTTAAGGGACTTAATAAATCAAGATTCGAAGGTCAGATGATTGCAGACCTTAGCAGAAAGCTTAAAAAGGTAGGTAACTATAAGATAACCAAGGCTCAGTCAACTGTATATGTAACGCCTTTAGACGACGATGCTCTGGAGGATATTTCTGAGGCTTACAAGGAATGTAAGAAGGTATTCGGAATTGCCGCTCTTTGCCGTGCAGTACAGGTGGAAAAGGATATGAATAAAATCCTTGAAATTTTACCTCTATACATTAAGCCGACAATGCTTCGTGCTAAAACATTCAAGGTTGAAGCCAAAAGGTCAGATAAGGAATTTGCGCTTAAGTCACCCGAAATTTCAAAAGAGTGCGGCGGGGTTATTCTTTCAAATTTTCATCACCTGAAGGTTAATGTGGAAAACCCTGATGTTGTAGTAAGAGTTGAAATACGTGACTTTGGAGCATATATCCACTGTGGAACCGAAGAAGGCGCAGGTGGTATGCCAAAAGGAAGCGCCGGCAAGGCTCTGCTTCTTCTTTCTGGTGGCATCGACTCCCCTGTTGCAGGATATCTTACTGCAAAAAGAGGAGTAACCATTGACGCAGTTCATTTTGAAAGCTATCCTTATACGAGTGAGCAGGCTCGTGAAAAGGTTATTGACCTTGCAAGAATAATGAGTGACTACTGCGGAAATATGCACCTTAACGTAATTTCTGTTACTCATATTCAGGAGGCTATACGAGATAACTGCCGTGAAGAATATTTTACTCTGATACTACGCCGTTTTATGATGAGACTCGCAGAGAAGCTTGCAGTAAGATATGGGGATAAGGGCATTATAACCGGTGAAAGCATTGGTCAGGTTGCAAGTCAGACTCTCGGTGCGATGATGGTTACAAATGCGGTACTGCACGAAGTTCCGGTATACAGACCTCTTATTGCTATGGATAAAGAGGAAATAATTAGAATTTCAAGAAAAATAGGAACGTATGATACTTCTATACTTCCCTATGAGGATTGCTGCACGGTATTTACTCCAAGACACCCTGTCACAAATCCTATTCTTGAAAATATCATTAAAGAGGAAGAAAAACTCGATGTTGAAGCACTTGTTAACGAGGCTTTTGAGAACAGAATAAAATATGAAATATAAAATAGTGGTGAATTACTATGTTAATTGAAGAAGAAGTAGTAAGATATTTCAGTGAAAACGGTCTTTGGCTTGCAAGTGCCGAATCCTGTACCGGCGGTCTTATTTCAAAACGTATAACGGATATTCCCGGAGCTTCTCTTATGTTTGGCTATGGACTATGCACATATGCTAATTCTGCTAAAACAAAACTTCTTGGAGTAACCAATGAGAGTCTTGACAAATTTGGTGCAGTTTCCGGACAGGTTGCAAGTGAAATGGCTTGTGGCCTCTTAGAACTCTCCGGAGCCGACATAGCCGTTTGTACTACCGGGATTGCAAGTCCTGTGATTTCCCCTTCAAATAAGCCATTAGGGCTTGTATACGTAGGCATAGCAAGTAAATTTGGTGTAAGAGTAATTGAGCTTAACCTCGGCGACCTCAAAACACGTGATAAAATCAGAGAGGCATCTTCTACAAAAGCCATGAGCGAAGCACTTGCCGAAGCAAAATCCATTTTAAATACAAAATAAAAAGGATATCAATATGAATACTATTCAAATTTCAGAGATTCTTGAAAATATTGATAAAAATAAAGTTATTAGGCTTATTATCAGCAACAAACGTGAGAAAATATATGAGTACAATAAAGCTATTATTAAGCCTGTGCAAAGAAAAGACGGTAGTCTGACTTTTCTGTGCGAGAGCTTTACGAAAAAGCAGGCTTTCCATAAGAATATTTCAGCTGATGAGCTTAGTACATTCCTTGAAGATGAGCTGATAACTCACTATAAGCAGCTTGACGGTACACTCTCAGATAAGACTTTTTCAGTTAAGCTGTCAAAAAAGAATAAAATCTTATATTCCGAAAAGAAAATTGAAGCTGTAATAAAATCATCTTCGCACAACAATGAAAAAAACTACATTATACCTGCAGGCACCTATGTTCCCGCTCTTTTTGAGCTTGGTGTTATAAGTGAAGATGGAAAAGTAATAAACTCAAAATATGATAAATTCAAGCAGATAAACAGATTTGTAGAAATTATTGACGATTCACTAAAGAATGAAAATAAAGAATGTTTGAACATTATTGATTTTGGCTGTGGAAAATCATATCTTACTTTTGTTACTTACTATTATCTTACAGAAATAAAGAAAGTCAAAGCAAATATTGTCGGCCTTGACTTAAAAAAAGACGTTATTGAAAAATGCAACCTGACTTCGCAAAAATACGGATATGACGGACTCCACTTTTATTGTGGTGATATTAAGGATTACAACGCTGATTTCGTTCCTGATGTGGTAATATCCCTACACGCTTGCGATACTGCAACTGACTATGCACTTTATAATGCTATTTCATGGGGGGCAAAATACATTTTCTCTGTCCCCTGCTGTCAGCATGAAGTAAATTCCACAATAAAAACAGAAAGCGTTAAGGCGCTCACAGATTACGGAATTATAAAAGAGCGTATGAGTGCTCTTATTACTGACACTGTAAGAGCAAAGCTTCTCGAATACAGCGGATACAGCGTTGACCTTATGGAATTTATAGATATCGCACATTCACCAAAAAATCTTCTGATACGTGCTAAAAAGACTAATATTCCAAATTCAAAGAAAAATGCAGCTATTTCAGAGATAATTAACCTTAAGAAGCAGTTCGATTTCAAGCAGACTCTTGTCGAACTTCTTCTAAATAAGTAATCGAAAGGAAGCAAAAATGGCTCACATACCGCTTTGTGATACAACAGAAATTGATGTATTACTGTTTAATGATGCTCTTGAAAAATCACTTTTGCCAAATAGCGAATATGATGTAAATAAATGGCTATACGTTCCAAACTTTTACAGTGAATACCGTTATATACTTGGAACAAGCGGTAAAAATCCACTTATATGTATAGGAATAAATCCGTCAACAGCACGCCCCGATGCTCTTGACAGAACACTCCAGTCGGTTGAGAGAATTGCACTTAATAACGGCTATGACTCCTTTATAATGTTTAACGTATACGCACAAAGAGCAACGAGTCCCGATGATATGGAAAAATGCCTTAACCGTAAGCTCCACGAAGAGAATATGAAAGCATTCAGATACATACTTTCTATATCAGGGAAAAATCCTCACATATGGGCAGCCTGGGGCGCAATAATTGAAAAGCGAGACTACCTTTCTTCATGTGTTCTTGATATGGTTGACATCGGGAACGAATACGGCGCAAAATGGTTTACTGCAGGAAAAAGAAGTGTAAAGGGACACCCGCATCACCCGCTTTATTTAAAAAGCGACAGTGAGCTTGATGAGTTCCTTGATATCTGTGATTATTTAGAAAATATATAAAATTTCAGTTTAAATTTAGACATTAAAAACCGAAGCTAAAATTAGCTTCGGTTTTTAATTTTATTGATTATTCAGCGTCAGTAGCTTCTACTGCATCTTCCACTGCTTCAACAGCTTCATCGACTGTTTCTTCTACTGTTTCAGCATCCATTGTTTCGGGAGCAATAAGAGCACGGATTGAAAGGCTTACCTTCTTTGCTTCGTAGTCAATAGACATAATCTTAACAGTTACTACGTCACCAACGGAAACAACGTCCTGAGGCTTTTCAACCTTCTTGTCAGCAAGCTGAGAAATGTGGATAAGTCCGTCAACTCCGGGGATAACTTCTGCAAAAGCGCCAAAAGGCATAATGCTTACGATTTTAACTTCAGCTTCGTCGCCTTCAGCATACTTTGTAGCAAGGATTGTCCAGGGGTTTGTTTCTTCAGTCTTGAGACCGAGAGAAATTCTCTTCTTTTCAAGGTCAACTGCCTTAACGAATACATCAACGCTATCGCCGATGTTTACAACCTCTGTAGGATGCTTAATTCTCTTCCAGGAAAGCTCGGTAATGTGTACCATACCGTCAACACCGCCGAGGTCAACAAATGCACCGTAAGCTGTGATAGACTTAACAGTACCTGTGTACTTCTTACCTACCTCAACGCCTGCCCAGAATTCATCTCTCTGTGCCTTTCTTACTTCAGCTGCAGCCTTACGGATAGAACCAACTGCTCTCTTTCTCTGAGAATTAACTTCAGGAAGAATCTTGAAGTTATATTCATTACCAACAAGAGATTTGAGCTGCTCTTCAGTTACGCCTTCCTCTGTTCTGGGGAAGTCTGTGTGAGATGCAGGAATAAATACTCTGTTTGCACCGCACTGCATAATAACGCCGCCCTTAACAGCTTCTACAACCTTACCTGTAAGAGTTGTGTTGTTTTCAGCTGCTTCAACGAGTATCTGCCAGTTTTTGTCGCCATCGAGCTTCTTCTTTGAAAGGTTTACAATACCTTCAGCGTCGTTGTACTTAACTATCTGTACTTCTATTTCATCGCCAACCTTGTATTCAGTCATAATGTCAACGCTGGGGTCGTCTGTTACTTCTGCATAAGGAAGAACGCCTGTCTGCTTTATACCAAGGTCCACATATATTGCCGCCGGTGTTACCGATGTAATAATACCCTTTACCCTTTCTCCTGCTCTCGGGGGCTTTGTGTAAGAATCGAGCATTTCCTCGAAGCTCATGCCCTCCTTGATTTCAGTAATTGTTGTGTTGTTATCAGATGTAATGTTATTCATTCTGATTTTTACCTCCTCTATTATGTCATCAGGTGTTGATGCACCTGCTGTTATACAAACGGTTATTTTATTACCGCCATTGTATCGTAATTTGTTGTTGATTGCCGAAGTGATGTCCATTAGCGGTAAAGTATCACCGTTTTCGCAAAGGAAAGTATCTGAGCACTTTTCACGGCAAATCTCATAAAGTCGTTTTGTGTTGGAGCTTTTGCTTCCACCGACTACAATCATAATGTCAGACACGGCAGAATTTTTTCTCGCCTGTGCTTGTCTTGTTTCAGTAACAGAACATATTGTATCAAAAACTTTTAAATTAGTATATACAATTTTAAGAACATTTTGGCACTTTTTATAATTTTCAGTATTATTTGTTGTCTGTGAGACTAAAATTGCGTCTTTTTTTCCAAAATTTACATTTTTGAAACATTCGATTTCCTCGGGTGACTCAAAAATGTATACATCTCCTTTGGCATAACTCTTTATTCCGATGACCTCGGGATGACCTTCTTTTCCTATTATTATCGTGTCAACGTCAGCCGAAGAATGTTCATCCACGATATTATGTATTTTTTTTACATAAGGACATGTTGCATCAATAACACGTCCGAATTTATTTTCAAGCTGTTCCTGCTCATCCTTTGTAACACCGTGAGTTCTTATAACACAGACGGAGTTATCAAAATCAGAAACTTCAGAGGTTTTTTCGAGTGTTATAATTGATTTATCAGAAAGTCTCTTAATATAATCGCTGTTGTGTATTAGTTCACCAAGAATACAAACTCTTGATTCTGTTTCGGAAAGCTCATTGACAATCTTATCTGCACGCCTTACACCAAAACAGAAACCGGAGCTTTCTGATATATTTATTTCAACTTTTTTATCTGAATTATTATTTCTTTCCATCTTTATTTCCACCTACAAGATAGGAATATTCGTCATATAAGTCACATATCTTGTCAAAAATTATTTTGGAAACACTTTCGAACTCGTCACGATTGCGTTCTTTAAAGCCAAGCTCTTCAAATTTTATTACGTCTCCGATAACAACGTATATCCGTTTTCCAAAAGAAAATTTATTGCCTTTTGTGATAATTGCAACCGGAAGGACATCGGATTCAGCTCTTGAAAGAATCATCCCCGCACCGTTTTTGATACTTGTATCACGCAGACTTTTTCCTCTCATACGTGTTCCTTGAGGAAACATACCAACAAATTTCTTTTCAGAAAGCAGTTTGATTGCAGTTTTCATAGCAGTGAGGTCAACACTTCCTCTGTTAACGGGAAATGCTCCGAAAGCCTTTATAAGAGAGCTAAGTAGCGGGATCTTAAAAAGTTCCTTTTTTGCCATAAA
>JAZOCR010000106.1:0-5518 GCA_045596605.1 Eubacteriales bacterium
TATAGATGTGTCTGAGTATTCCCTTGCCGTTTTCCTCGCTGTATGCGGAAATTTTGTTTTTCTCGCAGAAACGGACGACAAAATCACGTATTTTTACAAACTCCGGATTTCCGATAAGGCAGAAATCGTGCTCGCATATTCGGTGAGAATTCTGTGCATAGTAACCTGAAATAATTTTACCGTCTTTATTCTCTGAAACGGGATAAACTGCTTTGTTTCTGTATCCTTCAGTAGAAATAGACGGATAGAACTCTGATAGTCTAAGCGGAAGATTTGCTATTCTCTCGAAGTCGTCATTTATAAGTGTTTCCTTATACTTACATTCAGCCTCGTACGTTATATTTTGAAAAACACAGCCACCGCATTTGCCGGAATAAATACATCCGTCAGGGGTTCTCATTTCAGACTTCTCTATGAATTCTTGAATAATTGCAACTGCGTAGCTTTTTGTAACTTTTATGATTTTAGCATTAACCTTATCCCCCGGCACACCGCCTTTTAGAAAGAAAACAAAACCGTCATCATCTCTTGCAATGGCATTTCCGTTACCACAAAGCGAGGTTGCCGTAAGCTCTACAAATTCATTTTTATTGTACTTTTTCATTTCATATCCTTGATTTCAAATTTGTTATTATCATCTTATCATATTTAATGCCTTTTGTCAATTATCAAGTGGAAAAGAGAGCAAAAAGTCCGCAGAATAAGCATTGTATTCTAAAGGGCAGTTGCTTTATTATCGGAAAATGCATGCTTGCGTATACAGCAAGATTAAAAAATTCAACTATCAATAGAAAATGCTTGGTCGCTTCAATAAGACGGTTATTGAACATTCTTTCTTGATATGGTATAATATGATTGATTCAAGAAGGAGGATATGCATATGAATATCGGTAAAATAATAACAGACAGGCGAAAGTCGCTTGGATTGACTCAACAAGCATTAGCGAAAAAGCTTAATATTTCCTTTCAAGCTGTTTCAAAATGGGAAAATGGCTCCTCTTATCCCGATATCACCATTCTTCCCGGGCTTGCTGCCGTTTTGAATGTTTCCATAGATTCCTTGCTTGGCTATCCATCGCAATCGCTAACCGATTACGACAAACGATACAAAGCAAAAGGTTTTTACTGGGGATTGACTCCAAATACACTTTGCTACGAAATCATGCGCATAAAGCCACCAACCAAGCCATATAAGGTACTTGATATTGGATGTGGCGAGGGAAAGGATGCTGTTTTCCTTGCGCGGAACGGGTATAATGTGACTGCTTTTGATGTTTCGGAGCAGGGTTTATCTAAAGCACGTGAGCTTGCCGATTACAGTGGCGTGAAAATAGATTTTTTTAAAGCTAATGTGCAGGATTTCAGATTGGAATCAGATTATGATATTATCTTTTCAAGCGGTGTATTCCATTACATTTCCAACGAACTGCGCGGAAGCGTCGTTGATAACCTAAAGGCTCATACCTCGACAAGCGGCATCAATATTATTAATGTTTTTGTAAGAAAGCCCTTTATCCCTCTGCCCCCCGATACTGAAGAAAGTGAAATCGCCGCAGGAGATTGGAAATCGGGAGAATTATTTATGTATTACCACGATTGGCTATTTAGAAAGAGTGAAGAAAGAATTTTTGATTGTAACAGCAGCGGTATTCCACATAAACACTGTATGGATGTACTGATTGCAGAGAAGATTTAATACAACAAGCCTCGGCAGGGAAACTCCCTGCCGATGCTTTCAACATATTACTGTACTTTATAATAATCTGCGGACTTTAGTCTTATTCAAGCTCAAAAGCACCTGTATAAAGCTGATAATACTTACCTTTTTCAGCGATAAGCTGTTCATGACTTCCTCGCTCAATAATCTTGCCGTGATCAAGAACCATAATAACATCTGAATTTTGAACTGTTGAAAGTCTGTGAGCGATAACAAATACCGTTCTGCCTTTCATAAGTCCGTCCATTCCCTTCTGAACAATTGCTTCGGTTCGGGTATCAATTGAAGAAGTTGCTTCATCAAGTATCATTACAGGCGGATCTGCTACTGCCGCACGGGCAATTGATATAAGCTGTCTTTGACCTTGTGACAGATTTGAACCGTCACCTGAAAGCATGGTATTGTAGCCCTCGGGAAGTCTTGTGATAAAATCGTGAGCATTAGCAAGCTTTGCGGCTTCAATGCACTCTTCATCGGTTGCATCAAGTCTTCCGTAACGTATGTTATCCATAACTGTTCCGGTAAAGAGATTTACGTCCTGAAGAACTACGCCAAGCGAACGGCGAAGATCAGACTTTTTAATCTTATTGATGTTAATGCCGTCATATCTGATTTTACCGTCAGCAATATCATAGAAACGGTTTATAAGGTTTGTAATTGTAGTCTTACCGGCACCGGTAGCTCCTACAAATGCAACCTTTTGTCCCGGCTCTGCGTAAAGAGAAATATTGTGAAGAACTATTTTATCCTCAACGTATCCAAAGTCAACCTCAGTAAGTCTTACGTCGCCTTGAAGCTTTGTATAAGTTACGCTTCCGTCAGCTTGATGAGGATGCTTCCACGCCCACATTCCCGTTCTCTCTTCGCATTCAACAATCTCACCGTCAACCTCTTTTGCATTGACAAGGGTTACGTAGCCATCGTCAGTTTCTTCTTCCTGGTCCATAAGGTCGAAAATTCTTGAAGCACCTGCAAGAGCCATAACGATAGAATTTATCTGCTGTGAAACCTGAGAAACATTCTGTGTAAACTGACGTGCCATGCCAAGAAATGCAACAACAACAGCAATTGAAAGTACATTGTTTCCGGTAATAATGGTAGATATTGAAAGGTTAGGAACATTCAGCGCAAGAAGCGTACCGCCAACAAAAGCAGCAAGAACATAAAGTATATTACCTATATTTCCCATTATGGGCATAAGAATGTTTGCAAACTTATTTGCTTTCCTTGCATCTTCACAAAGCTGGTCGTTGATAGCATCAAAATCAAAACCTGCCGCTTCTTCGTGACAAAATACCTTTACGACCTTCTGACCATGCATCATTTCTTCAATAAAGCCTTCGGTTTTTGCAAGGGATTTCTGCTGCTTCATGAAATATTTTGCAGAGTTACCGCCAATATATTTTGTTACAAAGAACATTCCCACTACTCCGAAAAGTACAACAAGAGTCATCCAGAAGCTATAGACGAGCATTATTACTAACAGAACACTTACAGTTAGTCCTGACATAAGAATGTGCGGAAGTGACTGAGATACAAGCTGGCGTATGGTATCAATATCATTAGTATAATAAGACATTATATCGCCGTGAGTATGGGTGTCGAAATACTTTATAGGAAGCTTCTGCATTCCACCAAAAAGCTTCTTTCTTAAAGTATTAAGAAAGCTTTGAGTTGTTATTGCGAGAACTCTGTTATATGTGAAATTAACTGTAAGACCTACCACATATACACATATCATCGTAAGAACGGTTTTATGAAGTGTGGGTGCATATTCTCTGTAAACAGCAAGACACTGTTCGGCACTAAATCCTTCAGAAAGCTTTGACGCTGCATTTTCAATCCACTCTGTTATTGTTCTTATATAAAGTGCCGGTGCGACGCTTACAAGTGAAAAAATTATTATACATACAATGACAAGAATCAACTGCCATTTATAATATTTAAAAAGCATTCCGAGAAGTCTTTTAAGTATCAATGCGCTTGACTTGTTTTTTACAGGTGCGCCAATATTTTTGTTCTTACTCATTGTCCTCACCTGCCTTATTCTGAGATGTATAAACTTCACGGTAAATTTCATTATCTTTGAGAAGTTCTTCGTGATTTCCTATTCCGTTTATCTTTCCATTTTCCAAAACAACTATCACATCAGCATCCATAACAGAAGAAATTCTCTGAGCAATAATGATTTTTGTTGTACCGGGGATTTCTGATTTGAAAGCTTGTCTTATCAGAGCATCTGTTTTTGTGTCAACAGCACTTGTTGAGTCATCAAGAATAAGAACACGGGGTTTTTTTAGAAGTGCTCTTGCAATACACAGACGCTGCTTTTGACCGCCGGAAACATTAGTGCCGCCCTGTTCAATAAATGTATCGTATTTGTCAGGAAAATCTTTTATAAACTCATCAGCCTGGGAGAGCTTACAAATGCGCTGTATTTCCTCATCCGTTGCATCGGGATTACCCCATCTGAGATTTTCCTTTATTGTTCCGGAGAACAAAACGTTCTTCTGAAGCACAACTGAAACACTGTTTCTGAGAACCTCGAGGTCATATTCACGAACATCGTGCCCTGCAACCTTTACAGAGCCCTCACTTACGTCATAAAGACGTGAAATAAGGTTTACAAGCGTTGTTTTTGAAGCTCCTGTACCGCCGATAATTCCGACAGTCTGACCTGATTTGATACTCAGATTAATATTTTCAAGAGCATATTTTTCGGCAGATTTATTGTATTTAAAGCTAACGTTTTCAAATTCAATGTCACCGTTATCAACACTTGTTAAAGGGTTTTCAGGATTCTTAAGTGCGCTCTCCTCGGAAAGAACCTCAGCAATTCTTCTTCCGGATTCAATGGACATAGTAACCATTACAAATATCATTGAAACCATCATCATACTCATGAGAATCTGCATTGAGTAAGTGAGCATGCCGGAAAGTGTGCCAACCTGTGCAAGAGCGCCGTTTGTGGTAATGACGAGCTTTGAAACAAAGAAGGATATGCAAATCATGCCTGTGTATATACAGAACTGCATAATGGGGTTATTTAGCGCAAGAAATTTTTCCGCACGTGTAAAGTCAGCGCACACATCGTCTGAAGCCTTACCGAATTTTTTAATTTCAAAGTCTTCACGTACAAAGGTTTTAACAACACGCATTCCCTTTATGTTTTCCTGAACAGATTCATTAAGTCTGTCATATTTTTTAAATACTTTTCTGAAAAGCGGTTTGACCTTAAAAATTATTGAAAACAGGGCAATTCCAAGAACAGGAATAATTCCTGCAAAAATAAATGCAAGTCTTCCGCCGAGCTTTATTGACATAAAGAATGCAAATATAAGCATAAAGGGACAGCGTATTGCAGTTCTTATAATCATCATATACGCCATTTGAACGTTGGTAACATCGGTAGTAAGTCTTGTTACAAGACTTGAGCTTGAAAATTTATCAATATTTTCAAAGGAGAAGGACTGAACCTTATAAAACAAATCGTGTCGTAGATTTCTTGCAAATCCGCTTGAAGCGGTTGCACAGTTAACTCCGGAAAGAATTCCCATTGCAAGAGAGATTAAAGCCATCAAAAGAAGCATTAATCCGTATCTTGCTACAATATCAACTGTCGCTCCTTGTTCGATTTTATTTACAAGACCCGCAGTTAAAAACGGGATAAAACATTCAACTACAACCTCAAGTGCAACAAACAAAGACGTAAGAATAGAGGCCTTTTTATATTGCCTTATGGACTTCATAAGAGTTTTCAGCATAAATTTACCCTTTCTAAGCTATATTGTAAAACATAAT
>JAZOCR010000107.1:0-4949 GCA_045596605.1 Eubacteriales bacterium
TATATTAAATCTTATTCGCCTCGTAGCTTTCCACAAATCCACCAAGAACCTTGTAAAGCTCCTCTGCCCATACCGCACAGCCCTCGGCATTGGGGTGAGAGTTGTATTTACTGATAGTAGGGGTTTCAGGGCTCTCCCAGAGATGAGGTGCTATATCAAAGAACAGGTCAGCTTTCGGTGCAAGCACGTTTCTTATGTAAGAATTAAGCAGAATCGTTTTCTCTATTTCCATCCCCTTCATATCTGTATAAGGCGGAAGTGATTGAAGCACTACCTTTATTCCCGCATCCTTGAGAAGCTGCATTGTCCTTGCAAGGTCTCTCTTTATCTGCTCGAGCGGGAAGCCACGTCCGATGTCGTTTGTACCGATACAAAGAACAACTATATCATTCTGCTTTGCCTTAAACATCCAGGCGCCGTTTGAGGCAGTATCGTTTGCTCTTGCATATCCAAGACCCATATTCCAGCAGCCGTACTTTTCACCGAGCATATCAGTAATAAGCGCTGTCCAATGAAGATATCTGTTAGGCATAGTTCCGATTCCCTGGGTAATAGAGTCGCCGAGAAAGCCGATTTTTACGCTGACCTCCTTGTCACAGCCAATCATACCTGCAACTGGAACCTTAGTATTAAATTCCCAGCCATTCTTGGTTTTTCTGAAAAGAGGGAGAATAGAAGCCTCGTGGTATGGTATCATCCTGCCTGAGCATTCCATTTCAAGACAAACGTATTCGTCCTTCTGGAAATTTAGCTTCACAGGGTCAGTTGCGAAAAATTCACCGGGCATTACCTCTTTTTCCTTTTTTCCGCCAAAGGTAACGTCCACAAAATCCGTAACGATAATATCTGCATCGGGATTCTCGTCGGCATCAGCCATTATCATTGCGGGAAGAAGCTTCTTTTCGCTTGGAATGTATTTGCATTTTCCGGTCCTCAGACTGTGAATAGTCCAGCTGTCACAGAGCATATTGCTGCTCGAACCCTCACTCTCACTGAAGGTGCCGTCTATAATGTTTGTAAAAAGGAAAGAGTAATTATATTCTCCGCCCTTTGTGATTTTATAAAAAGACCTGCATTTCATTATCTCGCCATCCGAAAGAGTAAAGAAGTGCATGTTACCTGTTCCTGCAATTGTATTTGACACATATTTTTCAAAGTATTTCATATATATCACCTCGCAGGAATTATAGCACACAAAAAAATTGGTGTCAATGACTAAAGCTTTAAAAACAGCGGTTTTTTTAGTTGTTTTTCAACAGCTTTTTAAAGTTGTAAACAAAGGAAAAACGAAAAGCAAAAAGCCATAGCTTTATGTCAAAAACTATGGCTTTAAATATTTCAGGTCAGTTCTTTCACGAGTGCTTTTAAATGGGCTTTATCCACTACCTTGTCGTAGTACATATCATAGAAAGTAAAACCGTATTTTCGTGACAGTTTTTTATAAGCAGATACAAGCTCACGGTATGCCCGGACAGACACGTTTTTTGCGGGTATTGAAATTGCCAATGCAGGAATATCACTGTCCGGCAAAGACAACGGAAACGCTTCAAGGCGGTCGTATTTACTCATAAGGCGGTTGATTTTAACCCAGCTAGCAGAAAGCTCTGTCCTGCACAAAAAATTATATGCCATATCCCTCATCCTCCGACATAAATCTTACCGTCTCGGCATAACCGGAAAGTGCATTTCTTATATAATCCCGAACGTCATCTCCTACACTTTGTCCGGCGTCGTCAATAACAACGGTATGTGTAAGCTCTTTCTTAAGGTATACGTTATACCAAATTATTCTTCCCTTTATAAAGCTTACCGTATTCTCTATTCCCCTACGGCTTGATATATGGTGATTGAAAATGTGGATAAATTCGTCGCCCCTTGAAAGCTCGGGGGTAACGCAGCCCCAATCCAACGAGGCGAGCTCCGGAATTTTAGAATAAGCCATATATTAACCTCACAAAATTACTTTACAAGTTGTTTTCTGTTTTTGAAAATAAGAAATATTTCTTTATAGTAAACCACACAAAGATATACCACAATTATAGGTATCGCAGAAAACATATACCAGTAGGGCTTTGTGTAAAGCAGCTGAAGCACCGGATTTTCCGGCACCAGAGAGAACATATAATTCACAGAAACTACGTTTCCTGCCCAGTCGAGAACGTTATTTCGAATGCAGTACGTATTAACTGCTACGTTTATAAAATGCACGGCAGTATAAACCGCAAAGGTTATTGCTACCGTCGGAATAATACACCTTACGTCACGCTTTACTCTTCCGAGGGCAAAATTCAAAACAATAATACCAAACTCAAAAGTATGCGGAAAATAATAAAAGGCAAAGGTAAAGCTGAAAATCTCATAGCTTGCCTGAGCATTATTTATCACAAGTGCAAGAAAAGCTCCAAGCCCCCAGAGAAGCAGCAGGTTATTAAGAATCTTGCTCTTTGTAAATACCGCAAAAGGAAGTACCATCGCAGTTAAAGAGCAAAGGTGAAAGGGCAGGTATTCAAGCGGTGAATTCCACGCCAAAAGATTAAAAATTATTGCTGAAACACCGGAAAAGGACAGCACTCCCAAAACTGCCGTCTGCACCTTTTCTGAACATTTCTTAAGAATAAAATAGAGTGCTGTAATAATGAGGGCTGAAATTGCAAGCGAAATAATATGTACCGTGCCAAAAGTTCCCCAAGTCATAGCTTTCTCCGTATAGTATAGTATTGTATTGTAGTATAAAAAGTCGAAATCTGCGTTTAAGGTATTATAACACATTTCGTAAATACTGTCAACTTTCAAAAATGAAAACCTGCTCTTGTTATTCGCAGCCTTATTTTATCTCACTCAAGCAAAGCTTCCGACACCATAGGCTCAGCGAAAATAATCCGCACACCTGAGTATGCGGATTTTTACATATCAACATTGAACTTCCTATTAAACTTAAACGTAATATTCCTCCATAGTATCAAGGCATAGGCAGGCAAGCCTTCCGCCAAAGGTTGCTCCGCAGTCAATACAAATATTGTTGCAGCTCTTATATATTTCAGCCTTGCCGCTTATAGCGAGCGTAGGCGTATGACCGGCTACGATAAAGAAGTTGTCGTCATTAATATACTTTCTATCGTAATCGGGACGAATGTAGGTAAGCTCCTCAAGGGTATAGTCGCAAAGCTCCTTCTTTGGCGAAAAATTTCCAAGTCCTGAATGGACAAGTAGAAACCGTCGTCCACAAACGCTCACAAGCTCATACGGTGCAAATTCCTCAAGATACTCCAAAACGTATTCTCTTTCCTCGGGTGAAAGCTCCCTGAATTGATTTATGGTGGTATCTCCGCCGTCATTTTGCCACTGCATAAGGTTACTCATCAATTCTTCACTTATGTGCGTTGCGTAATTCTTTTCGGTTATCTCAACGGACAAAGTTTTCAGCAGGTCAATCGCCATAAGTTCGTGGTTGCCTACAATGGGAAATACGTTACAACGTGACATCATATCAAGAAGAACGTCAATAGGTTTTTCTCCCCTATCGACAACGTCCCCCAGAACGTATAGCGTATCGCTATCCTTGAAATTTATTTTTCGGAGCATAGCAATATATTTTTCGTATTCGCCGTGAATATCGGATATTACGTAGGTCATTTCGCTTATCACCACCTCGTTTATTATTATACCACAAACCCCAAGATGTGTCAATTGATTTGGTCAGAGTAGAGCAGCTATGAGCTCAAATGAAAAATCCAAGCCCTAAGACTTGGATTTTTGTGTTCATAGAATACCGCTTTTGTAAAATGCCATCAATTTCTTTTTAAGACTTACGGACATACCTTGATTTATCAATTTCTATTAAGATAAATATGCTCACCGGGCTTGATTTCAAATATTTTTCCCTCGCCCATAAAATCGTTACCGGTGTAAATAAGCGAAATTGCGGTATTTGTCGGATTGTAAATGTAATTACTGTCAACCGACATAACAAGATTTTTAAACGCCGTTATATAGTCGCAAATTTCAATGTTTGTTGCGTACCATACGTTGTCTCTTCCGCCAATTTCCTTGAATAGCTCTTCCATTCTTTCCCAGTTATCAAACTTGTTAAGCTGGAAGCCATGACCGTAAATAAAGAACAGGGAGCACTGATTAAAGCTCATATCGGTAGTTAAAAATCTTTCGCAATAGGTCATAAGCTCTCTGCTCTGATGCTCAAGGGTCGGATGCCACTTATACCAGTCGCTCGGCATAGTAAAGCTTCCCGAACAGGTAGCCGTTCTTGCATATGCTATACCGCAGCTTTTAAGAATTGCGGGAGTTTCGTCGTTGAATGCAGTATAAGGATAAGCGAGGCCTCTGACACTGCCGCCAAAAATTCTCTCAAGATTTTCTCTGTCCTTCATTATTTCATAGGTTGCAGTCTGCGGCGCAACTCTGTCAAAATATGCGTGTGAAAGTCCGTGAACCGCAATCTCGTGACCTTTGTAAAGCTCTACCGGGTCAGAAATGTCGGTAAATAACTTCTCTCCACTGTTTATGTTAAAGGTAGCCTTTATGCCGTACTTATTCATCATTTCAATAAGTCGTCTGTCCTCCGGCCAAGCGTCGTCATAGCTTAGTGTAAATGCTTTTTTTCTTCCTCCCGGAAATATCGGATAAATTGCCATTTTTATTTCTCCCTTTTCGTCATTAAAGATATATGTCAATTATAACACTATTTCAGATTAAAATCAAGACTTAAAAATCAGTTTTTTTACTTTTATACTCCACAAAATACCTATCGTTATATATTACAAAAAAAATCAGAAACAGATTAATTTTTCAACAGGGATTTTAAACAGTAGCTAAAGTATTTTAAACCGTAAATTTATCAGCAAAAAACAATGAATAAAATTCTCTTGGCTGTTCAAACTAAAGGAAAATCAAGCGGAGGTAAAAGAAAATGTTCAAACACGAAAAAATGCTTT
>JAZOCR010000108.1:0-3872 GCA_045596605.1 Eubacteriales bacterium
TTTACGTAGTCGAAAATAAATCTGAGCGGCACAAAGGATACGTGACTTGAAACGTGTTGCCAATAATCCTCAAAGCATACCGCTTTGATTCGTCCGAATACCATAAGGTATAGCATTACAAGAGCATACAACACAAAAAGTACTGGTATTAAAGTCCTCTTTGTTTTCATAACACTAATTATTTGACGCCGCAACGCAGTCAATTACAATAGCTGCACACAGTACGGGAATTTCGTTTTCCGCATCTTGCACGTCAAGACTATAGCAGTCACCGAAGGTAAACCACTCCTTGGATATATAAGCCGCCTGCAAGCCGTTCTTGCAAACAGAGTAGTCGTGACCGAGAAAATCTCCCTCCACCTCAAGTCCCATACCGTCTATATCATAGGCACTGTAAAAGAGCGTGAATTTCTTGTGTATATCAAAGGCGTGGGAGCCTGCGATATATACCGAATATACGGGAGTAAAGGTGAATAGCTGCTGCTCAATATAGGCTACCTCCTGTCCGGAGGTGTCGTAAACGTGGAGCTTTCTGCCAAAGGTGAATATTTCACCTTCGACATAGTATTTTTCGTTTCCGTATTCATCGTAAACTGAAAATTTTGAGCCAAAGGTGAAAACGTGCTGTTTTATGCATAATTTCATTTTTGTTAATCCTTATTCCGGCGAGGGCTCGCCGCCATTTTCTTGTGAGGTGATGTCAGCGGTGTCGCTTTGGTTTTGTTGACCGTCTTCTTGATTATCCTCCGGTAAAAGGTCGGTTGTCGGAGTCTGAATTGACGTATCCTGTGAAAAGTCCTCGTAATTTTCAAAATCCTCGGGGATTTCTTCAAGGCCGTCAAGAATCGCAAGACCGCCAAGAGTTGTAAGATATGTACCGGGGAAATAAATTGCAAGTATTTCCTCGTAGGTTTTTCCGTTTTTCGCAAGTGTCATATTTCCAAACTGGCTAAGACCAACTCCGTGTCCCCAGCCTACTCCGGAAATGGTGAAGGAAAGCGGGATATAGTTTGCGTAAAGAGCTTGCGGCTTCTCGTTTTCTGCACGCAGCACGTATGCTCCGTAGGGGACCGCCTGGCGTTTTTCAACTCCGTTTGCCGTAAGCACGGACACGGTTGAATCGCTTTCAAAGTAATTTCCCGTAATGGTAAATTTGCCGCTGTTTACGTATTTTCCCATAAAACTACGGGTGTTGCCGGAGGTGTTTACCTCTATTTTATTTCCTTTTATATCTGTTACAGTAAGCTTTCGCACATATCCGGAGTCTGCGTGTTCGCATACAATGGATACAATGCTTCCGGAAAGCTTTCCTTTATAGGAAGATTTGGAATTTATGTATTCCAGAAGCTCCTTTTGGGAGACTTCTTTGCTCCATACGCCATTAGGATACTGCTCCGGAGTTTCAAATGGGGTTTTTACGCTTATAAGGTATGGATATCTGTCTTCGCTTCCGCCCCAGGCTCCTGCCGCACTTTCAGTAGCGTCACCGCTTGATGAATTGTAAACGGTAAGAGCTACCTCGTCCCCGTAGGCTACCACGATGTTCTTAGTGGCATCAATTGCAGCGTTTGTACTTGCATATTCGTTGCTGCCGTTGCCTCCGAATACCTGACAGCAGGTTGTTGTGCACACGTCAAAGCCGTAGGAATCGTGTTTGCCGCTGAATGATGAAATCGCAAAGGAACGGGCAACTATTGCCGCAGTTTTAAGTGCCTCTTCCGGCCAGGAAGGATAAATTTCACGGGGAAGTACGCCTTTTACGTAGTTTTCCAGAGAAACTACGTTTATAACTCTCATAAGTCCGTCTTTGCAGAAAAACTTCATGAAATCCTTGTACGTTTTTGAATCGTACTGCATTAAGTCATTTGCTGCACGAAGATAAAGAGTATCTGTGCCCGCATAAAGCTGTACTCCGTTCTTTGAATAGACCACTGCGTTTCCGCCGACGTTTTTTACATTTACAGTTGTTTCCGCAGTTTCAAAAAGAGGTGTATATTCACCTGTTTCCTCGTTTGTGCTCACTACCAAAAAGCCCTGTTCACTTGTAAGGGTTGCAGAGGCGACTGCCGAGCTTGAATATTTCAGTCCGACCCTCAGTAGCATATTATCTCTGTATTTTACAGCGGATGAAGTGAAGCCTCCCGCACACAAAACGCAGGACATTACAAGCGACATCAGAAAACAACCGGTACGCAAAAATATTTTACTGAATTTCATAACTGCCTCTTACCATAACGTATGCAATTTCGGTTGTGCATATTATGCCTCTGCCGTCTGCTCTCGGAATTAGGCAGTATGCATTTATCGGAACATTTGCACCGGAGAGAAGCTCTGTTCCGCTTGTCATCTCTGCAACGCCGTTGCTTTCAATTTCCGAATATACGGTTGCGCCTGCACCGGGGCGGAGAATAAATTCAAGGGAGCCCTCTTTGGCAACAAGCTTCTGCCCTGCGCTGAGGGTTATAACCTCATAGCTTATGCCTGCGTTATTTTTTTCTGTATCCGGCGTGGTTTGCTCCGGAAGCTTCTCATTACCTTTTAGCTCTGAGATTTTAGCGTCTATTTTGGCATCTATTTGTTCAAGTATATTTGGAAGAAAAACCTGTTCAAGATAGCTTTTTGAAATAAGGGGGTCGTCTGCGCTGTATTCGGCTGCAAAAACAAGACTTGCGGTTGCAACGGAAAGTGATATTATTCCTGCAGTGAGAACAACTTTTAGTTTTTTTGAGAATTTCATACTAAACCTTCCTTTCTTTTGTAAACGTGTATTTTTTGTATTCTTTGCTATAAAAATCGGGTATTTTATATTATTGTAGCATATAATGCAAAAAAATGCAAGTGGCAGATATTAGTGCTGATATTATTGTAAATTTGTATTTACTACTTGAAATTGTGATAAATATGTGGTAATATATTATAAAGTTGATTATCTGAAAGGGGGTAAACGAATTTGTTCGGAAAAAAATCTGTAAATAAGCCAGATGCTTGCGAATACAGCTTGTCACAGCTTCAAGCGATGTCCGACACTGAGCTTCTTGAGCTTTGCGCAAATAAAAACGAAAATGCTTTTTCTACCATTGTTCAGAGATATGAAAAATTCGTTTATTCCGCAGTTTTCATGGAGCTTAAAAATTCCGACGATGCCTTTGACGTGTCGCAGGAGGTGTTTATACGCCTTTATAACGCCGCCGGCGGATTCAGGTGTGAAAGCACACTTAAAACCTGGCTTTTCAGAATGTGTAAAAACTGTGCCTACGACTATATGAGAAAATTTTACAAGCATAAAACAATATCCCTTTCAAAAACCGGTGATGACGGAGAAAATGACGGTATAGAGGATATTGCATCGGATATAACCACTGATGAGCAGGTGCTGAAAAAAGAAAAAATCAGAGCGGTGCACCGTGCGATAAATATGCTCCCTGATGAGCAAAGAGACGTAATAATTCTTCGTGAGCTGGAGGGAATGTCGTATACGGAAATTTCCGAGGCCCTCGGCATAAACGAGGGTACGGTAAAGTCAAGAATAAGCAGGGCAAGAGAAGCTCTTAAAATTTTTTTGGAAAATTACAAATAATCGGGAACAAAATCGACACTTGTTACGTCAAATAGGATAGTAACAGAGAATAAACGCAAAAGGAGGTGTGCGGTATGATGGATTTGGATAACGTAAAAAAACAGATACTTGAAATTGAAGACTTTGATAACGTGAGTGCGGAGCTTATGCAGCAAATCGAGGCGAATGATGAATACCGCATGCTTTATGAGCAGTGCCGTGATTTGTCGAAAGATCTCGGCTTTGCAGTGCCGGCACCGGAAAAAGACGGAGTCAGCCTTCACGATGCGGTGATGAAGCGTGTAAAAGAGGGAGA
>JAZOCR010000109.1:0-11636 GCA_045596605.1 Eubacteriales bacterium
TAATAAGCCTATTCAGTTTAACATAACACACGGCATAGGAACGCCCTCGCTTGGTGATGCAGTAAAGTTCAGTGATGTTGAGATTGAAAAGCACGTATCAGAGCTTTACATAAAGATTGGATATAATCTTAGTGACAGAACGAATACCTATACAACATTCTCAGTATATCTTGATAGGATAGTGGGAGACCCGGTAGGCTCTGTAGACTGTTGGGATACTGAAACCGCACACCCCTGGATTGAATATCAGATTGATAAGTACTGTGATACCGATATCCAGCCTGGAACATATGATGTATATATAGTTCTTGAAAGCGAAAACTCAGGCTCTATCTCTCAAATTGGTTTTATCTATGATGACAATACAACCGGTGGTGACAATACAACCGGCGGTGACAATACAACTGGCGGCGACAATACAACCGGCGGTGACGATACAACCGGCGGTGACAACACAACCGGCGGCGACAATACAACCGGCGGTGACAACACAACCAGTGGTGACAACACAACCGGTGGTGACAACACAACTGGTGGTGGCAACACAACTGGTGGTGACGATACAACAGGCGGCGACAATACAACCGGCGGCGATGACAACACAAATGATGACGGAAACGGTATTGTGGAGATAGATGGCATGCTTTACTACTACGAAAACGGTAATGGTAAAGAAATGGGTCTGTTTAAATATGGTGACGATTACTACTTCTCTGTTTACGGCGGACAGATTATTACTAACAGGGTGGTAGGTACGTATAGCGTTTACGGCTGCGATCTTCCTAATGGCAAATATGAATTTGGTACAGACGGAAAAATGCTAAACGGCGTAGTTGAAAAGGATGACGGCTATTACTACTATGAAAATGGCACAGGCGTAGAGAAACACCTTATAAATGTAGACGGTTATTACTATTTTGCAACCTACCAAGGAAAGCTTGTAACAGACAAAACAATTAACGCATGGGCGAGCAACTGTGATCTGCCCGCAGGAAAATACACCTTTGGGGCGGACGGAAAAATGCTAAATGGCATAGTTGAGATAGACGGCGTGCTCTACTACTACGAAAACGGTAACGTTAAAGAAATGGGACTGTTCAAATACGGTGACGACTACTACTTCTCTGTTTACGGAGGACAGATTATTACTAACAGGGTGGTAGGTACGTATAGCGTTTACGGTTGCGATCTTCCTAATGGCAGATATGAATTCGGAGCAGACGGTAAAATGGTAAGATAAGGAGACAATTAAATGAAAAAGAAAATAGTATCGTTATTATTGGCAGCATTTATGCTATGCACGGCAACAGTAGCTTCTTCCTGTGAAAAAGCAGGGGAAAGCGTTTCTGAAACAGTTGCAAAGGCTTTGGAAAAAACCGCAGCCCTTAACAGCTTTGATGCTGAAATGGAAATGACAATGGATATGTCGATGGAAGGAATGACAATGAGTGTTCCTATGACTGTTGCTATGAAGGCAGAAAATGTAAACAGTGAAAAGCCGGTTTACTCTGCAACCATGTCTACAAGCATGTTAGGAATGAACATGGATGTAGACCTCTACTGCGACGGTGAATGGGTATATTACAGTGGCGATGGAATGGAGTATAAAATGCCTGTCTCTGAAGCCGGAGAGGAATATGACTATACCGGTGATGTGGATGATATGATACAGGATATCCCCGAGGAGCTTTTTAAGGACAAACAGTTTATAAACAATGACGACGGAAGCAAAACAGTTACTATAGATATTGAGGAAAAAATGTTTGCGGATATCTACGGAGAGCTTATAGAAAGTCTGAATGAAGATTCGGATGAAACTGTAAACAACGTGAAGATTTCCGATGCAAAGGTTTCTGTTACTGTATCAGGCGGCTATATTTCCGTATATGATATAAGCTTTAAAATGTCAATGACGTCTTACGACGTAGAAACCGTTTCCGATGTAAAGGCGTGTGTTAAATACAATAATCCCGGTCAAGAGGTTACTGTAACTCCTATGGAAGGCTATCTTGATTTTGAGGAATACGATCCCTATTCGGTTTTTGAAGGACTTGAGGATTTCGAGGACTTTGGAGATTTAGAAGGTCTTGAAGGCTTTGAAGACTTGGAGGGTTTTGGAGATTTCGAAGATTATGATGTGTTTTCAGACCTCGAAGACCTTGAAGGGCTTGAATTTTAAAATTTTCATGCACTTTTAACAACCAAATAATATAGTATTTCAAAAGAGACATTTTCGAACAGAAGGTGTCTCTTTTTTACCTTTTTATAAAATTAGTGTTTCTCTATTTACTTTTGTAAAATACTATGGTAAAATAAAAATATAAACGCATCTTGTGCAAAGAACGACAATTTTCAAATATAACCGTAAAAAAGAGGTGAAAGGATGATACATCCCGAGCTGCTTGAAAGGCTTAAGGTTATCACTGAGGAAGAACAAAAAATAATAGAAGGCGAAATTTCCATTGACAGAAGCATATACATGGAGAATGCCGGCGACGTGATAAGCAGTAAAAAGCTCGTAAATGCAGGAAAGCTTATTGCAGTGCGTCCTCATACCAGATTTGTACATTTTCCTGTGCATTCTCACGACTTTGTTGAAATCATCTATATGTGTAGCGGAAGCACCACTCATATAGTGGACGGCGATAGAATTGAGCTTCGTGAAGGAGAGCTTTTGTTTCTTTGCCAAAGCGCAAAGCAGGAGATTCTTCCGGCGGGCTACGACGATATAGCAGTAAACTTCTTGATTCTTCCGGAGTTTTTTGACAGTGCCCTTGAAATGATGGGCGAGGAGGATACGCCTCTTCGCAGATTCGTGGTTGAGTGCCTTAAAAACAACAGAGCAAACGCAGGTTATCTGCACTTTGAGGTATCCGGCGTTTTGCCTATCCAGAATCTGTTGGAAAACCTCATTTGGACGCTTATTCATGGAACGCCCAACAAAAGAAATATAAACCAGATCACTATGGGGCTGCTGTTTCTTCAGCTTATAAATCATACGGATAAGCTTGTTTCACAGCATAAAGAGGAGCAGACCATAGTGAAGGTGCTCAGGTATATAGAAGAAAATTACAAAAGCGGAAGTCTTGCCGAGCTTACTGAGATTCTGCATTACGATGCAAGTGCTCTTTCAAGAGAAATTAAAAGCTCAACGGGAAAGAATTATATCGACCTTGTTCAGGAAAAGAGAATGTCGCAGTCCTGCTTCTTGCTTAAAAACACTGATATGACAATATGGGAAATAGCCGAAAAGGTCGGATATGAAAATATAAGCTTTTTCTATAGGCTTTTTAAAAAGCATTACGGCATCTCGCCTAAAAAATACAGAAGTGCGGAATCAAGTAATTCCTGAGGGCTTTAAAAACCACGTAATATAAACAAGTCGCAAAAAAGGACATTTTTTTAGTCAAAAAATGTCCTTTTATTTTTTGTGGCAAAATGGTATAATCAAATAAAAATATAAGGTGGGGAAGAGTTGAAATATTGTCTTGCAATTGACATTGGCGCATCATCCGGGCGGCACATTCTGGGTTGGATTGAGAACGGAAAAATTTTCATAGAAGAAATATACAGATTTGAAAACAGTCCGGTGAACGCAAACGGTGCGCTTGTCTGGAATGTAGAAAATTTAATAGTGCAGGTGAAAGCCGGAATACGAAAATGCAAAGAGATAGGAAAAATTCCGGACACGGTTGCAATAGATACCTGGGGAGTAGACTACGTGCTTCTTGACGAGAATAAAAAGCTGATATCACCGGCTTACAGCTACAGAGATTCGAGAACGCTTGGGGTGGACAAGGAGGTTGAAAGCCTTATTGGATTTGAAGAACTCTATAAAAAAACAGGAATACAGAAGCTTTCGTTCAACACTCTTTATCAGCTTTATTGCGATAAAAAGAGTGCAAGGCTTGGCAGAGCAAAGTATTTTCTTATGATTCCCGCCTATATTTCCTACCTTCTTACAGGCGAAATAAAAAATGAGTACACGAACGCTACTACAACGGGTATGGTGAACGCAAATGAGCGCTGCTTTGACGTTGATATTTGCCAAAAGCTCGGAATAAATCCGAATATATTCGGAGAGCTTCTTATACCGGGAAGTGAAATCGGGGAGTTTTCCCAAGAGGTACAGCAGGAAGCCGGCTTTAATGCAAGGGTTCTGTTTTGTCCCAGCCACGATACTGCGTCGGCTGTTGCGGCGTGTCCTATTATGAAAAATGATATATACATTTCTTCAGGCACGTGGAGTCTTATAGGTACGGAAATAAGAGAGCCTATTCTGACAGACGATGCACGTATAGCAAACTTTACCAATGAAGGCGGTATAGAATACAGATTCCGCTTGCTTAAGAATTATATGGGCATGTGGCTGCTTCAGAATATACGCAAAAATCTTAATAAATCTATGTCCTATGACGAAATGATGAGGCTTGCGGAAAATTGCAGTACTCATTATTACATAGACATAAATGCCAAAGAGTTTCTTGCACCGGACAATATGATAGAAGCCATAAAGAACTATCTTGGAAAACAGGATATGAGTACAGCAGAGGTTATAAATACAGTATACCATTCACTTGCAAGGTCTTATAAATATGCAGTAGAAGAAGTTGAAAGAATTTCAGGTATAAAAGCTGCGGCAATACATATAGTCGGTGGTGGCAGTAAAGATGCCTATCTTAACAGACTTACTGCAGAATATACAGGTAAAAGGGTATTTGCGGGTCCGGTGGAAACAACTGCACTTGGCAATATAGTGTCACAGCTTATTTCGCAGAATAAAGAATATAACCTTGATAATTTAAGAAATATAATAAGCAAGTCATTTGACATAGTGGAGGTCAGCAAATGAGTCGTTACGAGCAAGCAAAAACAATATACCAAAAGTTTGGTGTTGATACTGATGCAGCAATAGAAAAGCTGAAAACCATTCCGGTATCAATGCACTGCTGGCAGGGAGACGACGTTATCGGCTTTGATAACGACGGCGGACTTACCGGCGGCATCCAGACAACCGGCAACTACCCCGGAAGAGCGAGAACTGCGTGTGAGCTTATGTCAGATATAGATAAAGCGTTGGTGCTTATTCCCGGAAAAAAGAAGCTTAACCTTCATGCAAGCTACGCAATATTTAACGGTGAAAAGGCAGACCGAGATGCACTCAGACCGGAACACTTTTCGACATGGGTGAGGTTTGCCAAAGAAAGAAATATGGGAATTGACTTTAATCCTACGTTTTTCTCACACTCCATGGTGAAAGATAATCTTACACTTTCATCACCGGATGAAAACGTGAGAAAATTCTGGGTTGAGCACGGAAAACGCTGTGTTGAAATATCGCAGTATTTTGCAGAAGAAACCGGTATTCCTTGCGTTATGAATATATGGATACCTGACGGATATAAGGATGTGCCCGCAGACAGACTTGGTCCGAGGGAGAGATTCAAAAAATCCCTTGACGAAATCCTTTCCGTAGATTACGATAAGTCAAAGGTTTACATATGCCTTGAATCTAAGGTGTTCGGGATAGGCATGGAGTCCTATACGGTAGGCTCAAGTGAGTTCTGCCTTAACTACGCAAGCCAAAAGGGGATAACTCCGCTTCTTGACAATGGGCATTACCACCCGACAGAGGTTGTTTCGGATAAAATTTCGGCACTACTTCCTTTCTATGAAAAAATTGCGCTTCACGTTACAAGAGGCGTTCGCTGGGACAGTGATCACGTGGTGATTTTTGACGATGAAACCCGTGAAATTGCCAAGGAAATAATTAGAGCAAACGCCATAGACCGTGTGTTTATTGCAACAGACTACTTTGATGCTTCCATAAACAGAATTTCCGCCTGGGTAACCGGAATGAGAAGCGTTCAGAAGGCACTTCTCTTTGCACTTCTTGAACCGAGCAAGGAATTTGAAAGGCTTCAGAATGAAAACAACCTTACAAAGCTTATGGTGTGTCAGGAAGAGTTTAAAATCGCACCCTTTGGCGACGTGTGGGAGGAATACCTCAGACGTGAGGGCGTGGAGAGCGATTATTACAGCATAATAAAAGAATACGAAGAAAAAGTACTGGAGACAAGAAAATGAAAAATATATTTGATGCACCGTTCCTTTGGGAAATGAGAAAAACAACCGCAAATATGTACCGCCTCGGCTGGGATGAGCGTAATGGAGGAAATATAAGCTATATGCTATCTGAAGACGAGGTAGCAGAGTATCTCGACCTTACAAAAGTAATAAGAACCATTCCGATTGGGTTTAATGCAAAAGCACTTATCGGCAAAATATTTATAGTAACCGGAACAGGAAAGTATTTTAAGAATATTCACGATGACCCGGAAACAAATCTTGGAATTATCCGTATAGCAAAGGACGGTACAACCGCAGAGCTTCTCTGGGGCTATAAGGACGGTGGCAAGTTTACTTCCGAACTTCCTGCTCATCTTATGAGCCATATGGCAAGACTTTCCGTTGATCCGGAAAACAGAGTTGTAATGCATTGCCATCCTACAAATACCCTTGCAATGAACTACGTTCACGACCTCGATGAAAAAAAGTTCACCCATACTCTTTGGGAAATGTGCACCGAGTGTATAGTTGTATTTCCTGACGGCGTTGGCGTTCTTCCCTGGATGCTTTGCGGAACTAACGAAATCGGAGAGGCAACCGCTGAAAAAATGAAGGAATTCCGTGTGGTTATATGGGGAATGCACGGCATATACGGTGCAGGCAAAACAATGGATGAAACCTTCGGACTTGTTGAAACGGTAGAAAAGGCAGCCCAGATTTATATGCTTACTGCTCATCTTCCGAGAATAAATACCATTAAAGACGAAGAAATGGTACAGCTTGCAGAGTTCTTTGGCGTTAAGTATCGCCGTGATTTTCTTAATCTCTGATTTAATTTATAATAAATATCTGCGGTAGGCTATGTAAAGCTTATCGCAGTTGTTTTTTATTCTTAAACTTTTTCTTTACTTTTTTATTGTTTTGTGATATAATGTATAAGCTAAAACTTATTTGTGAAACCCACAAACCGAAAGGAATAATACATATGGAACGAAAAAGCGGAGTACTTATGCATATTTCGTCACTGTTTGGAGATTATTCGGTGGGAAGCTTTGGAAAAGAGGCAATGTATTTTATAGATTTCCTCTCTGATTGTGGCTTTTCCTACTGGCAGGTTCTTCCATTCTGCATGACGGATGAGTATAATTCTCCCTATAAATCATATTCAACCTTTGCAGGAAACCCATATTTTGTTGATCCGGAAGCACTTTTTGAAAAGGGACTTATTACCGGAAGCGAGCTTCATGAATGCGTTCAGAGGTCGCCTTATCTTTGTGAATTTGAAAGGCTGGGGAAGGAAAGAATAAAGCTTTTATTTCTTGCGGCATCACGGGTGGAGGACAGACAAAGCGTTGAAAGCTTTATAGCCGAAAATCCGTACCTTTTAAAGCTGTGTGAATTTATGGCTCTTAAGCACAGCAATAATAACTTGCCGTGGCAGGAGTGGAAGGAAAGCGAAGTTGACAGCGAAGTGCTGTTTGCATGGAAGTTTATTCAGTACGAATTTTTTACTCAGTGGCAAAAAATAAAAGAATATGCAAATAAAAAAGGAATACGCATTATAGGTGATATCCCGATTTACGTATCCCTTGACAGCTGTGACGTATGGAGTAATAAAAATCAGTATATGCTGGATAAAGAGGGAAGGCCTACGCTTGTGGCAGGAGTGCCGCCGGACTACTTCAGTGAAGACGGACAGCTTTGGGGAAATCCCATTTATAACTGGAAGGAAATGAAAAAAGACGGCTTTGCATGGTGGTGTGACAGAATAAAACATATGGCTTCTATGTTTGATGCCGTGAGAATAGACCATTTCAGAGGTATTGAATCCTTTTGGGGCGTGCCGGCAAAAGCTAAAAGTGCAAAAGAGGGCAAATGGTTTAAAGGTCCGGGAGCTTCGCTTATAAAAGCACTAAAAGAGGCGGCAGGGGAAACGGAAATTATTGCCGAGGATTTAGGAGATATAACAAAAGAGGTTCACGAGCTTGTCCGTAAAAGCGGATTTCCGGGAATGCGTGTGTTTCAGTTTGGCTTTGTTTCCGGAGAGAACAGCCTGCATCTTCCGCATAATTATCCCGAAAACTGTGTTGCTTATACCGGTACTCACGATAACAATACACTTCTTGGTTATCTTTGGGAGCTTGATGAAGGGACAAGAAATTATATGCTTAAATACTGCGGTCACCAAGGTGACTGGAAAAGTGGCTGTGAAAGCATTATAAGAACCGTGCTTGCAAGCCACGCAGGGCTTGCTATTATGCCAATACAGGACATTTTCGGTTTTGGGGCAGATACAAGACTCAACACCCCCGGAAAAGCCGACGGCAACTGGCAGTATCGCATAACAAAAGAGCAACTGGATAACGTTGACAGACAGAAGCTTTTGTCACTTAATAGGCTTTATTGCAGATAATCAGTTCTTATTTACTTTTTAACTTAAATCTATGCCCGTCAAAGTATAATTGGCGGGCGTTTTTGATGCGATTTTTCGACAGCAAAGGGGAAATTATAACTGTAAACAGTTGACAAAAATGAAAATACGAGGTATAATATTACAGAAATATACAATGCAGTATCGTTTTGAAAACCCGATGAAAATATGTACTGTTTTTCGGCAAAAACAAAATAATTTAAAATACTGCACGGGGAATACCGCTTTTAACTTTTTATATTGAAGCGGTAAATGGAGGATTATCATGAATACCCTGTTGTCTGTATCAATAGCCCTGCTGGCAGGACTTCTTATGACACGACTTTTTAAACCGCTGAAGCTTCCGTCGGTAACGGCGTACCTAATTGCCGGTGTACTTATCGGTCCGTACTGTATAGGTGCTCTTGGAATTTCCGGCTTCGGATTTGATTCAATGGAGTCGGTGCACGGCCTTTCGCTTATAGCTGAGGTTGCACTCGGTTTTATTGCTTTTTCCATTGGTAATGAATTCAGATTAGGTGACTTAAAGAAGACAGGAAAGCAGGCTCTTGTAATAGGCATATTCCAGGCACTTGTGGCAACGCTTTTTGTAGACCTTGCACTTCTTGCAGTTCACTTTGCTATGCCGGATAAGCTTTCCGTGCCGCAGCTTATTACTCTTGGTGCAATAGCAACTGCTACCGCTCCCGCAGCAACTCTTATGGTAGTACGTCAGTATAAGGCAAAGGGTCCTCTTACAGACCTGCTTTTGCCGATTGTTGCCCTTGATGACGCTGTAGGACTTATAGTTTTCGCAGTATCCTTTGGTATCGCAAAGACGCTTTCACAGGGTACGGGAAATATTGATATAGTTTCAATTATTGTAAATCCCCTTGTAGAGATTGCTTGCTCACTCATTCTCGGTGCGATTATGGGTTGGGTGCTTACACAGCTTGAAAAGCTCTTTAATTCCAATACCAACAGACTTAATCTTACAATTGCAGTGGTATTTCTTACGGCATCGCTTGCAATGTTTGAATTCCATATAGGACCGGTACATATCAGCTTCTCATCACTTCTTACCTGTATGATGCTTGGAACTGTGTTCTGCAATATCTGTTCGCTGTCACACGACCTTATGGCAGCCTCCGACAAGTGGACGTCACCGCTTTTTGCACTGTTCTTTGTTATAAGCGGTGCAGAGCTTGAGCTGTCTGTATTTGCTGACTGGGCAATTGTAGTTATAGGTATTGTATATATCATCTTCCGTTGTCTTGGTAAATATTTCGGAACTCTTGCGAGTGCAAAGAGTACGAAGTGTTCACCTGAGATTTGCAAATATCTCGGAATCACTCTCTTCCCGCAGGCGGGTGTTGCTCTTGGCATGTGCGCAATAGCTTCCGCAGAGTTCGGCGATGCAGGCGTGCTTATCCGTAATATCACACTTTTTGCCGTGCTTATATACGAGCTTTTCGGACCTATCCTTACAAGATGGGCACTCACAAAGGCAGGAGATATCCAGCCTATGTCTGAAGAGGTTAAAAAGCGTCGTGAGATTAAGCTTCAGATGGCAAATGAAAAGCACAAAAAGTAATTATGTAAGCTAATAAAATTTATATAAAGGAGAATACAGAATGGAGAAAACAAGAAGTAATTTTACCAGCAAGCTTGGCTTTGTCCTTGCGGCAGCAGGCTCTGCAGTTGGACTTGGAAATATATGGAGATTTCCATATCTTGCTGCAAAATACGGCGGAGGAATTTTTCTTCTGGTTTACATCGTACTTGCAATAACCTTTGGTTTTGCACTTATGACTGCAGAAATTGCAATCGGTAGAAAAACCGGACTCAGCGCAATTGACGCATTCAAATCACTCAACAAAAAATATACGTTTATCGGTTATCTTGAAGCAATCGTACCGATAATCATTCTTCCTTATTACTCTGTAATAGGCGGTTGGGTATCAAAATATCTTGCGGCGTTCGTGTCAGGTGGCGCAAAGGCGGCAGCAGGTGACGACTATTTCGGAGCTTTTACAGGTAGCACCGGTGAGCCTATCGTTTGGTTCTTGCTTTTCATAGGCGTTACTATGCTTATTGTATTATTCGGTGTTGAAAAGGGCATTGAAAAGGTAAGCAAAATAATGATGCCCGTGCTTGTTGTGCTTTCACTCTTTATTGCGGTTTATTCAGCATTTTTCAGTGGAGAAGGCTCAATTGACGGCGTTATCTACTACTTAAAGCCCGATTTTTCACAGTTCTCAATTATGACTGTCGTTGCGGCTATGGGACAGCTTTTCTACTCAATGTCTCTTGCAATGGGTATTATGATAACCTACGGCTCTTATATGAAGAAGGACGTAAGCATTGAAAAATCCGTGCATCAGATTGAAATATTTGACACAGGTATCGCATTCCTCGCAGGTCTTATGGTAATTCCCGCTGTATTTGCATTCAGCGGCGGCGACCCTGCTATGCTCGGAAAAGGCCCCGGACTTATGTTCATCACACTTCCCAAGGTATTTGATTCGATGCCCGGTGGCGCTATAGTTGGTGCTGTATTCTTTATTCTTGTTCTCTTTGCGGCACTTACTTCTTCAATTTCTCTTGCGGAAACCGTCGTTTCAATTATTCATGACAGATTTAAGATTTCAAGAAAGCTTTCAATTCTCGTAGTATTTATTGGTGCCGTGCTTCTCGGACTTCCTTCATCTCTCGGATTTGGAGTTCTCAGCCACATCACACCCCTCGGAATGGACTTCCTTTCATTCTTTGACTTTATCAGTAACAATATCATAATGCCGATAGTTGCGCTTCTTACCTGTCTGTTTATCAGCCTTGTTATTAAGCCCAAGACCATTATTGACGAGGTTGAAATCGGCGGTGCGTTCAAGAGCAAAAAGCTCTTTACGGTTGTTATTAAGTATATAGCTCCTATATGTATTATCGCAATTCTTATTTCCTCCGTGCTTGACGGTTTCGGAATAATAAAGATTTAATTATAGTCTATAAAAGAATTACACCTTGCAAAGAGAATTTGCAGGGTGATTCTTTTTTTACATAAGGAATAAATATTATAGTGAGATGTATTAATTCTGAAACTTGTCGAAAAACATCCGATACTATTGAAATTTACGTAAAACTGTGATATAATTATAAA
>JAZOCR010000110.1:0-5211 GCA_045596605.1 Eubacteriales bacterium
TATTTTGGATAGTTCTCGGCGTTGTCGTCTATAATGTAATAATCGTCAACTCTGTAAATTTCGTTTATAAGGCGGAATTCTATTTCAGTCCCTCTCATAACGTAGACACCCTTCATATCATTGAGTATTCTGACTGAATCCTTTGGTATTTTAAGTCCGCTGTACTGCTTATAGATTATGTTTACCTTTTGTTTTCTTGTGTATTCAAAGCCATCTGGCATAGTACCGGAAGAAAATACAAGCACTGCATCGCTTTGGTCACTTTCCCCTATTTTAGATACAAGGTACATATCCAGAACAGTTCCATAGCTATAGGTGAAATCAACGCTGTAAGTACTTCCAACGTTAAAATATGCCGCCTCCTTGCTGCTTACAGGGCAAGCAATATACCACACGTGGTCGCAAACAAGCTTTCCCGCAACGTTTTTTGAATAGACCTCCGGCTCTTTGCTTGTCATTTCGTTAAATTCTTCAACGGTCAGAGTACTTATTTTTTGTGATGAAAAGATATTTTCATATCCGTCTACAGAACTGAAGTAATAACCGGATTCCGGTGCGTAAATTACGTTTGAAGCACCGGAAAGCTTGCTTTTTAGTGAAACCTTTTCTGCAGTCAGTGAAGACACCTTGTCCTTGAAGCTTTCGCTTGGGTTGGATATAAGCCATCTTTTATTCATCTCAATCAGAATAGCATCCTTTTTACTTACAGCACCAACAAGGTCATTATCAGCAGAGAACACCGCCACACTTTCAAGCAATGCTCCTATCTCCTCATCCATTTTTGTAATATCCGCAGAAGCATAGGATGTATCAATGGAGCTTTTTTCAAGAACATCTATTTTTGTGTCTATTCCACGTATCAGGCTCTCATTGGAAACGTCGTTTTCTCTGGAATATATTCTGACTGCCTCCTGCCCCTTTGCAAGTCTTGAAGCATCGCCGACACTTGCGTACATTATGCCGGAATAAGAGGATGTAAGCACAGACTCATCACGCATTATATAGCAGTCAGCCTCAAGTTTCTGTTCATATGTTACGTAAAACGCCGCTTCTGTCTGCAAGGATGAATCAAGAAGATTAATAAGCTGATTGGATACGTATACCACTACAAGTATACCAAGTGCAAAGATTCCTATCTTTTTAAGTATCTTCTCCGGCTCTAACATTTTATTACACCCCCCTTTAACTTCTTGTGTTATCTCAAAAATTCATCTACATATTCACAAGCAAGCTTAAACACATCTTCCCTATTTTTATCATCAAGAGTAATCCATTTGATTTTATCGTTTCGTTTAAACCATGTCATCTGCCGTTTGGCATATTTTCTTGACTCCTGCTTCAGCTTTTCAACACATTCGTCAAAGCCTGCCACACCGTCAATATAAGGATAAAACTCCTTATACCCTATTGCTTGCCCTGCAGTTTTGGTATCACGTATTCCAAGCTCAATAAGATGCTCGAATTCAGAAAACAGTCCTGCTTCCAGCATTTTATCCACACGGAGATTTATTCTTTCGTAAAGCTTTTCCCTGTCATCAAACTTCAATCCTATAATAAGGCTGTCATATTTCGGTTCATCAAGCCTTGAAAGTGCATTCCACTGCGCAAGGGTTTTTCCCGTTGCCTCGTACACCTCAAGTGCTCTTATAACCCTTTTGGGATTATGTCTGTCAACGGTATTTTCAGGGTCAACCTTACAAAGCTTTTCGTAAAGATAATCTATTCCGTGCTCCTGAAGCTCCATGTACATTTTATCACGAAAATCCGGAAGATTTTCAAATTCTCCGAACTTTACGCCCTCAAGAAAGGAATCAACGTAAAATCCCGTACCACCGCACATAATGGGCAGATGCCCACCTGCAATTACCTGCTCCACCTCTGTTTCACAGCGTCTGCAAAAATCAGACACGGAAAAGGTCTCGTGTATATCCAGAATATCAATCATTCTGTGAACGACTCCGTCCATTTCAGCCTCATCGGGCTTTGCGGTGCCTATATTCATTTCACGGTAAAACTGCATTGAATCGGCTGATATTATCTCACCGGAATATTTTTTTGCAAGTGCAATACTCAGTGCAGTTTTGCCGGAAGCCGTAGGTCCTACAACAGCAATTACTTTTTTCATCACAATATCCAAAATCCAACTTTATAATTTTACTACTTTAAATTTTATTATAACATATAAAACACAGCTTTTCAATGGTTTGGGTGAATTTTTTTAAAATCCTTTTAAAATTTTAAATATGTAAAAAGAACCCTTTCAATGCGATTCTGAAAATATATGCGGTCTCAAATTAGAGTAAATATAAAAAAGTTCAGTCAAGACTCCCGTTTGAACCTAAAATCCTAACTGATATAAAGCTTATCTGATTATAGTTTTACGATTATCCCCTTTTGAACTGATGACCTTTCATAAGCTCATCAGCAAGGCGGATAATCTCCGGTGCTCACGTACAAGCATAGTTTACACCGTCAATGTTTTTGACTTGTTTGGGAAATGTTTGAGTTTTATTAAAATATAAAATCCCACTGACACTTGCCAGTGGGATAAAAAGTCACTTTATATTATTTCGGACAACTTCTGCTCTGTTGAGTGTCTTTTCCAACCTTCAAGAAGGCTGTACCATTGCTAATTCTCCTTTCTAATTCCGCATCCATACTCCAAATTACTAATTATTATATCCAACGTCTTTTATATTCTATAATTTCTCCGTCAAATGTTATATAGCTATAACCGGCATCGTCACATCCGGCTTCTATAATGTGACCTTCGAGAGCAGTACAAAGCTTATGTTCAAATTCAATGATACCCTTCTTTTCGTCATAGACCTTGCCGTTAATTACAAGCTCATTGACAAATTTTACACGGCGATAGCATATTTTATAGCTTTCAATACTTGTTTCAATCAGAGTTCTGCTTTTTATCGACATATCTGCATCTCGTAACGCAATAGGATTTGAGTCAACATCGTTTTCACGTGATTTTCTTTCAGCACAACTTTCATCCTCTTTGCGTTTATAAGTAATTGCTCCTATGGCATAAATAATAAAAAAGATGCCGCCGACAATACAAAAAATTCCAATCGCTATATAACCGTTATCATACGAATCTATCGCTTTTTGTGATAATTCAAAATTCAGAAGCTCTTGGGTATCTGTTTTGACCTCCACCACGTAATTATTATTCGGATTTATTAGAATATACAGTTTGGTTCCCTTTTCAAGAGATTTCATACTTTCAAAAAACTCTGTCGTTTCAGTATGAGCATAGACAGAATAACAAGAACCGTCTTCAAAGTAAATATCACGGTAACTTTCCCAAACAGCATCATAATAATCAAAATTACCCGAAAACGACAGTGCTTCTTCGCGGGAAATCGGTTTATTGGAGCTTTGTGAAAACACAAAAATACTGCCCATCAGTATGATTAAAACAGATAATATCAAAATAGAAATTGGATTGTTCATAATGCTATTTGTTCTAACGGTATCGCTGATATGCTTGTTCTTGCTCATTGTCACACCTCTTTTCAAGTAACTGTATTTAGTATATCATAAAAGGATTTTGTTGTCAACAAACGCCAAAGTAAGTAAACAAAAACCACCCGATTGGGTGGTTTAGTTTCTGATAAGTCAAAGCAGAAGTGATGTCACTGTTTTGCCGACGCACAAACAGCTCGTCGGCTGACTTTTTTCATTTTATAAAGCTCTTCAGTCGCAAGCCGTGCTTTGGTAACGGAAACGTTTCCCTTTGGAAAACAAAAATAGGAAAACTCGTTATCTCCGATTCCGATCACGTCACCAATCTCATACCAATAATAATCAGAATACAAGGTGTGAGAAAATACTGCCGATTGTCTGTAATCCAGCTTCCCGTCTGCTCCGGTTAAACGGAAACCGTTAAGATCATGTGTCAGATGTCCCAAGCCTATATTACAAACGCCGTTAAGGTTAACCTGAACACTGATATCCACGTCCGTATCCAAAAGATACGTACCGTTTTCAAGCTCCTCTCGAACACACTCTCTTTGCCAAGTGTACCAATCCGGAATGTGAGAATACTCGGTTTGTGCGCCGATAGCGGAAAGCTGACCGTACTCGTCCATCTCCCACTGTTTGCCACAAGAATGGCACGTCAGATTGATGCCTTTACCTTCCATTTGATTTTCCGCATTGCAATGGGGGCATTTATACAGAATTCTATGTAAGCCGTCAGCTCTGAATGGAGCATCAACAGAGATCTTGTTATCTCTCTGCCATGCAAAATTATCAAAAGCAAAATCTTCGTCAAGCAGAGCATCAAGCTCTTCAACCGACTTCTCCCTTATCTCCTCCGTCGTAGCAATACATTTGACATGGGCACTAACCTCAACGTCACGAATTTGAAGCATATTGTAAACCGGATCTCGGTGAAAAGCGCCCTGTGTGATAACCGTTACAACAGGAACGTCAAGCCGTTTCATCAAAACGCCGAGTCCTCTTGGAAGCGTTGTAGTACGCCCGTCAAAGGAATATCCTGCTTCAGGATACATAAGCACGCTTGTTTTATTTTCTTTGAGCATATATTTTATATCCCGGATCAGCGAAATATCGGAAACGTACTTATGTGTCGGCGTACACCCAAGCAGACGCATAAGCTTCCCGAGTATGCCGGACATGGCATCAACGGACGTAACGATTCCCATTCTTCTCGGATAAAAGATGCCAAAGGCAAGCTTCATGTCTGTAAAGCTCGAATGATTCATCAAAATAAGGCAAGGCTGGTCACCTACAAGCTCCATGCGCTCTGTAGTATACGAAAATTTTATCTTGTGCAGGGTCGGAGCGGATGCAATACGAACAACAGTAGCAAGAAAGCGACTGGGCTTAAGCGGTTTCTTATGCTTTAAGCGAGGCAACCTCAAAACCTCACCATATGATAGCTCGTGCGTTTTAATTTTCATAGTTTATACCAATTCCTATTCTTTCAAAAGCCCTCAAGCACTCCGTATTTTCCTGTGTGAAGCTGCATAAGCCTCTGAATTTATGTGTTATAGTATTCGTGTATATGCAAGCATTTTTATGAGTATAACATATTCTGACCAATTGTTCAATGCATTAACTGTAAATATTGCAACTATATTTTGATTGCTTTGCGATTTCGACAAATCAAGGAAAATCAAAAGACACCCGAGTGGGTGTCTTTCGTTTTTGAGTAGAGGTGCCGAAAAA
>JAZOCR010000111.1:0-4412 GCA_045596605.1 Eubacteriales bacterium
CTTATAAACTCTGTGGAAGCGCAAAACAGTGATGTGACCTTTGAAGAAAAGCTTTCCGACGAGGCGATGTATGTAGCTTTGCGCATCAAAGAAATGGCATACAATCCGAAAATACTCCGTGAAAATGGTGAAATGTACAAATATTCTGATTTTGCGGTACTTGCAAGAAGTGCAAATTCCCTCTCCCATGAGTACAGAAGAGCCTTCAAGCAGGCAGATGTCCCATTTGCGTCAGACACTCCTGAAGACTTCTTCACACTACCGGAAGTACTTCTTGTAATGTGCCTGCTTAACTGCGTAGACAATCCTCAGAGAGATATTTACACAGCAGGACTTATGTACTCCCCTCTTTTTGGCTTTACCGCTGACGAGCTTTGTGAAATCCGCAAGTGTGGCAGAAAGATGTCCTTTTATTCCTGCACGGAAAAATATGCACTTGAAAACAGTGGCACAGAGCTTTCTACAAAGATTAACTCTTTCCTTGAGCAAATAGGTCGTTACAGAGCTCTATCACGTGGGACACCAACTGATATTCTTATCGGTATTATGTTTGATGAGACGGGAATTGCCGATATATATTCAGGAAAACAGACACAGAAGCGCAAAAACGTAATGAAAATTTACGAGCTTGCACGCACCTTTGAGAAAACCTCTTTCCGTGGACTTTCTGCTTTTCTTGATTATCTATCCGACCTTGCCTCCGGTAATTCCGACAACCGTGAGGAAAGCGATGCCGACAGTGTAAAATTCATGAGTATACATCGCTCAAAGGGTCTTGAATTTCCGGTAGTGTTTCTTTCCGGTGCACTTCGTGAATTTAATTTCTCCGATGAAAAAGAACCGATAATTTTTAGCGGAAAGTACGGTATCGGAATAAAGCTGAGAGATACAAAGGACTCTGAAATCACAAAATCAAAACGTAATTTTTCTGCCATAAACACTCCCTTCAGGGAAGCTATCCGTGCACTTGAACGAACAGATCTCCTTGAAGAAGAAAAGCGGCTTTTATACGTTGCAATGACAAGAGCACGTGACAGACTGATTATCACTGCGCAAACAAAAAATGCACAGAGAACTTTAACAAAGGCTGCAATAAAGCGCAGAGGCGGATTTGAGGCATATGGAAAGTATTCTGTTTGTTATTTTGATTTTATTTACCACGCACTTTCAGACAAGCAATTCGGTGACCTATTAAAGGACGCACCAAAAGAAAAAAAAGGAGCTTCTCTTATCTGCCGAAAGGTTGATTTTTCATCTTTTGATATTTATAACAAATCAAAAAATATAAAAACTGAAAAAAACACTGAAAAACTTGACGATGAAAAAATTAAGCAGTACTCGGTTCTTATACAAAAGGCAAAGAGCGTTCCCGAATATTCAAGTGCACTTTCAAAAATCTCGGCAAAAATTTCCGTATCACAGTTAAAAAAAGGGCTTCTTGACGAGGAAGAAAATGAGGAAATGAAAGTTCAAATAAAAAACCTTCCAAGCTTTATGCTTGAGGATAAAAGTGCAGACGGAGCAGAAAAAGGAACGGCAGCACACATTTTTATGCAGTTTGCAGACTATGAGAGCCTTGAGAAAAATGGTGCAGAATACGAAGCGGACAGACTTCTTTCCCTTGGCTTTATAACACAGCGTATGCGCAGTATCGTTGACCTTGATATGCTGTCTGCCTTTACAAAAAGCGAGCTTTACAAGGAAATCAAAAGCAGCCGGAGACAGTATCGTGAACGCCGTTTTAACCTGCGTCTCCCCGCCGCTGAGTTCAGTGAAAGTACTGATAAAGACTTTGGTGACGCCTTTATTCTCGTACAGGGTGTATCTGACCTGTATTTTGAAAACGCCGACGGCACCGTTACTCTCGTGGATTTCAAGACAGACAGAGTAAATGCTGAAAATGGCGAAGTTATACTTAAAAATCGCCATTCTTCACAGCTTGGATACTACAAACGTGCGATAGAAGAAATAACCGGAAGGGTAGTTTCAAAAGTTTACATTTATTCATTTGCGCTTGGCAAAGAAATTCTTCTTGATATTTAAAAAACTCCGCTTCTTGCATTTTTGCAGGAAGCGGTTTTACTATATAAATATGCCGCACCCGAAAACGAGTGCGGCATAATAATTATTGATTATAAAGGTTTTTAGACATAAATTCAGGTTCACAGGTAATGTTTATCTTAAGCTTTCTGAACGTAATTTCGTCCTGTGAATTAAGCATCTTGGTATAGTGTGCCTCTGTATATTTCAGCTTTTCAAGCTGCTTGAGCGCCTCCTCAACCATAGGATTTGTAGCGGCGCAAATACTCATTGCAATAAGTGCCTCTTCAAGATTAAGCTTGGTTACGTTTCTTCCAAGAGTATTCTTTTTCATACTTCTTATAGGCTCAAGTATTACCGGAGAAATAAGGAAAATTTCGTCCTTTATTCCTGCAAGATACTTTATTGCGTTTATTACCGCCGCCGCAGGTGCACCGAGCATATCGCTTGATTTACCGGTAATTATCTTACCGTCGGGAAGCTCAATTGCTATTGCCTGAACGCCGCTCTCCTCTGTCTTTTTCAGCGCTGCTTCAACAACCGGTCTTTCCTTAATAGTTACCCCAGCCTCCTGCATAAGTGCTTCGGCTCTGTGAGCGACCTCGATATCAACGAGTCCGTTTTTGTAGTCACACCAAGCTCTGTAGGAGCGTCTAATTATCTCCTGCTTTGCAGCACTCTTCACGGCTTCATCGTCAGAAATTGCACATCCTGCCATATTAACACCCATATCAGTAGGTGAACGGTACAGGTTATCATCACCGGTAATTTTTGCAAGTATTGTTTTTACTACCGGGAACGCCTCAATATCTCTGTTATAATTTACGGTTGTTACGCCGTATGCTTCAAGGTGATAGGGGTCTATCATATTTACGTCACGAAGGTCGGCAGTTGCCGCTTCGTAAGCTATATTTACCGGGTGCTTTAGCGGAATATTCCATATCGGGAAGGTTTCAAATTTTGCATATCCTGCCTTGATATTTCTTTTATGCTCGTGATACATCTGTGAAAGACAGGTTGCAAGCTTGCCGCTTCCCGGACCGGGAGCAGTTATTACTACGAGAGGTCTTGTGGTTTCAACAAAAGGATTTGCGCCGTAGCCCTCATCGGAAACAATGGTATCAACGTTGTTCGGATAGCCGGCAATCATTTTATGGAAATAAACTCTTTCCCCTCTTCTTTCAAGCTTCTTTCTGAAAATATCTGCAGAGGGCTGTCCTGTATACTGGGTTATGACAATTGCGCTTACGTATATATCAAGTGAACGGAGATTATCTATAAGTCTTAAAACGTCCATATCATAGGAAATACCGAAATCTGCCCGAATTTTCTTCTTTTCAATATCCGCCGCATTGATGGTAACGATAATTTCCGTCTGGTCTTTCATTGTCTGAAGAAGCCTAACCTTTGCATCAGGAGCAAATCCGGGAAGAACTCTTGCAGCATGCAGGTCATCAAAGAGCTTTCCTCCAAATTCAAGGTATAGCTTGTTATCAAACTTCGCTATTCTCTCAAGTATATTTTTTGATTGAAGCTCGACGTATTTGTCGTTATCAAACCCGATTTTCATAAATTCAGACCTATCCTTCCGGCGACAAAAATCACCATATTTATACTGCCGTCAATATATTTTATAACCCAATTATTTTACCACATTTTATCTCTTTTTGCAATAGATTTTTCATTTTTTGAAAAATTTCGTCATTATAGGCAAAAAACATGCTGTTATTCTGTAAGTTTTTTCGTTAAACTAAATTCTTACAAACTATAAGACGGCAGCAAACTGCACTGCCGTCTTAAAAACTATGATTTTCAAAAGTCTCCGTCATATTCACAGCTTGACGCATACTTTATCTCGTCAAAAGAATACCCATAACGCATCATTTTATCTGCAACTTTTTTCTTTTCACGAATATCTACCGGCACACCGCTTTTCGTAAGCTTTGCATACATTTTTACTGCATTTTCGTAAAAATCGATATCGGTAAGCTTCATTGCTTCATCAATACAGTCACGCTCATAGCCCTTCGCCATAAGCTCGGTGCGGATTCTGAATTTACCGTAAAGCTTCTCATTCGCATATGCAGATATTCTTCTCTCACAGGCGGATACTTCATCAATCACGGAAAACTCACACAAAATCTCTACAGCTTTTTCGGCACATTCTCTTGCATATCCGTTTTCACGGCACTTTTCAAGAAGCCGCTTCCTGCTTTTTTCTCCGTAATTTGAGATATACCACTGAAGATACTTTACGCACCTTAGCTTATCTGCGCTGAAGCTCAGATTCTCACTCATCTCATCGGCAAGCTCAAAGGGATAATCCTCCTCCGAGCCTGAGAAAGGAATGCCAAGGCGTCTGAAATCGCCCG
>JAZOCR010000112.1:0-4226 GCA_045596605.1 Eubacteriales bacterium
TATATTAATGAAAAAATGGTTAGTTCCTCTCGTGTATCCATTCATTTCTGTTTTTGTGTTTTTGTTAATTGGTGCAGTAGGGGTTTGGGGAAATGGAGATGGTACGGGTTATGGTGGCGTGGTAATAGTTCTTGGTGGCATAATTGTTTACTGCGTGATTGCTATTCCTGTAATGTGTTTTTTATATTCCAAATGTTGTTTGTTAGAGCAAAGATTTCGTTTTTTGTTTACGCTTTATCAATCCTTTCTTATAACATTGCCTTATTTTATTTTGTTTTCAAAAGAGAAAGAAACCATTGTTTATAGTATCATTCTTTTTTTGTGGTGCGAGTTGTGGGCGTTGTTCGGAATGATAAAATTTAATAGAAAAACGACAAAATAGGAAATTGAGTAAATAAAAAATAAGTCGAACAGTTAAGGAGCAGAGATTTCAAACTCTGCTCCTGTCAGTTTTATTATTCACATCAGAGCACCAGCGACGGCGCTGTATAAACTCTTGCGGCAAATTCGCTGTCAAGAGAATAAAGCCCTTTTGAGTCGTTGCCAAAAAGCTGCATCTTCTTTATCATATCGTCTGCATTCTTTTCTTCTTCAAGCTGCTCCTTCACGAACCAGTCAAGGAACTGCATTGTTCTGAAATCACGTGCTTCATAAGCTGCACCGTATATGTCGTTGATGAGTGAGGTTACGTACTGCTCGTGCTCAAAGCCAAGCTTTAAGGGGTCGATAAGCTCGTGCATTTCCTTGTCGGGCTTTGCTACTGCTTCAAGTGTAACCTTTTCGCCGTTATGCTGAAGATACTTCAGCATAAGCATTGCGTGGTCTCTTTCTTCTTGCGCCTGAATCATGTACCAGTTGGCGAAGCCTGCGAGCCCCTGCTCCTCGTAGAAAATTGAAAAATCAAGATAGAGATAAGCTGAATAAAGCTCCTTGTTGATTTGCTCGTTAAGTAATTTTGAAACTTTTGCGTCCATAGTTTTTCTCCTTATTTTAATATTTTAAATTTCGGTGTCTATATCTCCTATAAGAGCTGAATAGGCTCTTTTAGCAGGCAAGAAGTATAAGCGAAGTAATCTGTAAATAACAAAATTACATATCATTCTCCAAACGCTGCAAATTTTCTTGTTTCATTTGGGTGTTCAAGAAGATGCTTGAAAGATGCTCCGTCGTGAATAAATATATCTCCAAGTTTTATACCAACTCTAAATGATGTTAAGTGGGCATTGTCATTTTCACGAATATAAAAATGTGTACATTTGGGATATATGAGGAACACTTTTTCTGTGTTTTTTTCGTCAAGGCCGAACGCCGTTGACGGAAGCTTAAAGTGGTATTCTCTTGTCATCGGAATGTTGATTGAACCGAAAAGCCCTCTCATTCCGAAAAGCGTTGCTGCTGCAGAAATGTATTCTGCAGAATTAATGAAAAGTCCGGTGTTGAAGTTTCCGAAAGGCACAAGTAACTTCACAAGAATGTTTTTATCTTTCGTTTTCACAGCGAAAGTCCATGAATTTTCACCTATACCGCACTTGCGGATATTTCCAAGAAGTTCATATCCGTGATTTGAGCATATTTCAATTATTTGTTTCCGCATTTTTTGTATTTTCAAACGCTTCAGCATAGTGTGACTCCTTTCATAATATCTTGAAGTTCGGTGCCTGCATCTCCTTTAGATTATTAAACTAAAAGATATGCTACCATAATGATAGCATATCTTTGTGAATATTGCAAGTGTCTTACTTAAAATATCTCTTGAGAAGCCCTTCAAGGCCACGTCCGTGTCGAGCCTCATCCCTTGCCATTTCATGCACGGTATCGTGAATAGCGTCAAGGCCGTTTTTCTTTGCGCATGCAGCGAGGTCGAACTTACCCTGAGTTGCGCCGTATTCGCAGTCAACTCTCCACTTGAGGTTGTCCTTTGTTGTAGCCTTCATATTGGGCTCAAGGTCTTCGCCGAGAAGCTCTGCAAACTTTGCAGCGTGTTCTGCTTCTTCATATGCTGCCTTTTCCCAGTAAAGACCTACTTCGGGGTAGCCCTCACGGTGTGCGATTCTTGCCATGCAGAGATACATACCTACTTCAGCACATTCGCCGTTGAAGTTAGCCATGAGCTGCTCGAATATGTACTTCTTGTCTTCTTCGCTGATGTCGGGGTTGTTCTTTACTGTCTTTGCGTAAACGCCGTATTCGTGTTCTGCTGCGAGCTTTGCGCCCTCTTCCATAACTCTGAACTTTTCAGCGGGAACCTTACATACGGGGCACTTTTCGGGTGCGCTGTCGCCTTCGTGAACATAACCGCATACTGAACATACAAACTTTTTCATAATTTTTTCCTCCAAATGTTTAAAATATTTTTTTAATTTTTAGCGTTAATCTTTGTTTGCAAAAGTGATTTTTGAAAGCTCCGAACAAAGCTCGGTATTCAGCTTTTTATACAGCCTGTGAAATCTACAGCATTCGTGCTCTGTTCCTGTTCTTGAGCAGTCGTAATCTTCTGAAAGGCATCTTGAAAGCTGTAATTTTCCCTCCATAGCTTCAAGGACTTCAAGAAGCGTTATTTCTGACGGATGCCTTGCAAGTCTGTACCCTCCGCTTTTTCCTATTGTTGAACGGATTATTCCATTATCCTTGAGAAGTCTGAGCACCTTAAGCGCAGTAGGCTTTGGCACGCAGGCTTCTTCACTTATTGCCGCAGCTCCGAGTGATACCGGCTTGTCTGCGCTTTTTTCGGACAGCACGGATATCATTCTCACGGCGTAATCCGTTTCAAGTGCAAAGTGCATGGTATTATCTCCTCGGTATATTTATTGTGTACCTCTTTGGTACACATTTATAATATCATACTTTTTTCACTTTGTCAAGAGGTTTTTACAAGTTTTTTTAGAAAATTTTTCCAAAATATTTTTCATGGAAAGATGTACTTAAAAGTTTTTTTGCTGTTTTACAAAAAGTATTCGTTTGCATCTTAATGTATATGCACAATTAATTTTTTTAAGCAGTCATATTTACTTGACAAAGTGTTATTATAGTTATATAATTATGTAAAGTATAAAAGCACATAGGGGGGGAGTCTCCGTATGTGCTGTATTGTGCTTGCAGTTATGTTTTTTGAAAGGGAAAGTGCGGTATGGAAAAATTTCTGACAGAGGAAGCGAGAATAATCACAGGGGCGCTGCAAGGCGAGCCGGAATACAGCCGTATAATATCAAGGCTTTCGATGTTTTCGGCAGGCGGTGAAAAATACCGTGACGATCCGGTTATGGTTACAGGGCTCTGTGATTCTCTGCGTGCGCCTTTGTGCTATGTGGCTGCAAATGAACAGGGGCTTGAAATGGACGGACAGTGCTCGGTTATTTGCGTTCCCGACGAAAAAACCGCATATGCCGTTCAGAGATTTTTGAAATTATTTACGCAGGAGGTTTATATATTTTCCCAGCGTGATTACGTATTTTACAACATAAACGCTGCATCAAGAGAATTTGAGCACGAGAGAATTACTGCGCTTTCCGCAATTGCAGAAGGCAGGGCGAGATTTGTAATTTGCGTACCGGAGGCACTTCTGGGGATACTTGCGCCAAAAGAAAGGATGCTTAAAAGAATAAGCATTAATGTGGGTGACGAATATTCAACACAGAAGCTGCTCTCTGAGCTTGTATATCTTGGATATTCAAGAACTGAAACGGTTGAGGGACCGGGGCAGTTTGCTGCAAGGGGAGATATTATTGATGTTTTCTCACCCGGTGAGGCGTGTCCTGTGCGTATGGAATTTTTCGGTGACGAGCTTGACTGTGCCGGCTACTTTGATATAATGACCCAGAGAAGAACGGAAAACGTTTCGGGCGTGAGAATTACTCCTGCAAAGGAAATTCTTCTGACAGATGAGGAAAACGAGAAAATTCTTCTTGAAATGGAAGAGCTTATCGGGAATGCAAAAAAACGCCTGAAGCTTGCAGAGCGTGCGGGAGATAAGCTTAAGATATCTGACTGCGAGGCACTTATCGCAAAGCTTCTTTCGGAAAAAACTTCCTTTCAGGAGGGGACTCTTGCCTGCATCGACAAGTATCTTCCGTCGGTGCTGGCAGAAAAAGCTACGCTTCTGGACTATGCCGGTGGCTGTATATTCCTTTTTGACCTTGCAAGAATCCGTGAGAGGCTGGAGAGTTTTGAAATGCAGCTTGCAGACAGCCTTACCTTTCTTTGTGAGCACGGAGAGATAAATCTAAAAA
>JAZOCR010000113.1:0-28718 GCA_045596605.1 Eubacteriales bacterium
TTGTAAAGCATATTTTTTGTTCTTTAATAAAAATACCTGAAATGTATTCGGGTTCGACCGGGTCAAGTGCTACGGTTATGTCAGCACCTCTTTTTAGCAGTTGATTCTTCAAACACTCAAAATATACCTTCGTGATATTTCCGAAATCCTTGATAAAATACTTTGTTTCGGCAAGATTTTCAAATGTTGGAAGATGAACGTTTCCTGTGCCACTGTTGCAGTCAGTAAAAACTTCTTCGATACTGCCGTTTTCTTTATCATCAAGCTTCAATTTAGAGCATAATCTTTCGACAGAGCGTTCGAGCTTGTTTTTAAGAATATACTGTGATGTGCAACTTCTGATAATCGAATTTGCTCCAAGACATGCAGAAAGATATGCATATGCTTTTGTATATGCCTGTTTTTTCTTTTTACTAAGCTCTCGTATTTCCTGATTTATTAACTCAGCCTTTTTTGTGTCCCAGGCCTTGCCAAGGTCAACTATCGTTTCGCACACTGCTGGATAAGTTGGTTCAAAGCTATGCGGTGCAGTACCGTCAAGTACGGCAACGGAAAGCTCCGGGATTATTACGCCGTCAAAAGATGAAGGACTCGATGAACAATAATAATTTTCTACTTTATATCCAAGCTTTGTTGCTTTATCAGAGATTTTACGCATTGTTGTGCTTTTTCCGCAACCTGGACCGCCTTTTAAAATGTATATTCTTTTCAACTTTTCTGGTGAAAATATTTTATCAAATAGGTTATAAAAACCGTAGGCTGTATTTGCGGCTCCGTAATATTCGTACCGCATTATGTCTTGCTTTTGCTTCATAAGCTCCTCCGTGCCGTTTACGGCAATAATTTATACAGTGTTAAGATACTCGTATGTGAATTATAGATTTTTAACTTTTTATAAGTCATATGATATACTATATGTTATGATAAATTCATGGTTTTGACAATAAATTCGGAATTAAATTATTGGTAGAGTTAGAAAACATAGCAAGTAAAATATTAAAAATACAGAAAAATGAAATAACGCATGCCACACCTTTGCGACATGCGTTTGATAGTTTTATTTATTTTTCATTTACCTGTGAAATAAGCCAGTCTACAAGCTCACTGCCTGTATAAGCCATATCCCAGGAATTATGCTCAAGCTTTCCGTAAAGAGTAATGGTTGCTTTTCCACCTGCACGGTTAACAGCTTTTACCATTTCGATTGAACGCTTTACAGGAACCACTTCGTCAAGAACGCCGTGAAAAGCTTTTATCGGAATATCCTTGAGAAGGGGAGCACGCCATTCCATACCACCGCCACATATTGGAGCCATTGCTGAGAAATAATCAGGATATGTAATACCCATTTCCCAAGTGCCGAATCCACCCATGCTGAGTCCTGTGATGGATATTCTTGATTTATCTGCGTTATACTCTGATGCAGCAAACTCAATAAGCTCCATGAGCTCTTCTATGTAGTTGTTCCATACTCTGTCTGCAGGGCACTGGGGAGAGAGCACGATAAAGCCTCTGGGAGTGTGCTTTTCATAGGTTTTTGCAAGACCGTGCTTCTTTATAAGCTCAACATTGTTTCCACGTTCTCCGGAACCGTGAAGAAAGACAATCATAGGAAGCTTTGATTCCTTTGAAAAGTTTTCAGGCAGAGCAACAAGATAATTAAATTTAACTGATGGTTTATTCTTACTTGTAAAAATATGTGCAGTATTCATATAATAAATCCTTTCACAGATGATACATATATATTTCTTTTGATTATACAACAAAATTAATTTATAATCAAGTGTTTTTTGTATCAAAATTTTCAAATATTCTCAGATCGTTTTTGTTCAGCTTGATATAATATTTGAATTAATAAGCTGATTCTGTGTATTACACTTAATTTATAATATAAAAATTGTTTTCAATATTGCCTTGTATAACATTAAAATTTGTGATAAAATATCGTTGTCAGAAAAATGATGAATTTATTGATATTAAAATTGAAGGGAAGTATAAAATTGTCAGAATGTACTCATAACTGCAGTACCTGCAGTTCAAACTGTGCTTCAAAAGAGAAGGAAAGTCTTCTTTTTAAGCTTCACGAAAAATCAAAAATCAAGCACGTAATAGGCGTTGCAAGCGGTAAGGGTGGAGTTGGTAAATCAACAGTTACCTCGCTTCTTGCTGTAGCTATGGCTCGTAAGGGCTATAAGGTAGCAATTCTTGATGCTGATATCACAGGTCCCTCTATTCCGAAGAATTTTGGTCTATCCGGAATGCTTACAGGCGATGAGGACGGTCTTATTGTTCCTGCAAAAACAAGAATGGGAATTGACGTTGTATCTGCAAACCTTATGCTTGAGGATGAGGAAACTCCCATTATATGGAGAGGACCTGTTGTTGCAGGTGCAATCAAGCAGTTCTGGGAAGAAGCATGCTGGAACGAAGTAGACTATATGTTTGTAGATATGCCTCCCGGAACAGGTGACGTACCACTCACCGTATTCCAGTCCTTGCCGATTGATGGTGCAATTATTGTTACAACTCCCCAGGATCTTGTTTCTATGGTTGTTTCAAAGTGCGTAAATATGGCAGAGAAGATGAAAGTTGACGTTCTTGGTATTGTTGAAAATATGAGCTATATCGTATGCCCTGACTGTGGAAAGAAGATTTCTGTATTCGGACAGCCCGAAAAGCCATCTGTTGCTGATTCACATTTACTTGCAACTCTTGCAAAGCTTCCTATCGACCCAAAGGTAACTTATCTTGCCGATAATGGCAGAATTGAAGAAGCTCTGACAGACGGGCTTGATGAAGCGGTTTCGCTCATCGAAAAACTTAAAAAATAAAATTTTGACCGGGATAGCTCCCGGTCATTTTTGTATACCTATTTATCTTTAATTTTCAAAATCAGTTCCCAGAAATTCTTTTCAAAAGTCAAATCGTTTTCACTTTTTCGTGGTTTTGGACCTTTCATATGCTTTCCGCTCATTCGCAGCTTTTTTGCAGCATATCTTGTTTCCATAAGGTAAACTATATTGTCGCCATTAAATTCAAATCCATTCTGGTTCATAACGTAGGCTTTTTTGCTAAGACACATTGATGCAAGACCGTAGTCCTGGGTTATCACAACATCACCCTTTGAAATCATATTTACAAGTGCGAAGTCAGTGCTGTCAGCACCCTTTGACACGACAATTGTTTCTATACCGCCACGAACAATTTCATGAGATGTATCGCAGACTAAAATACATTCTATAGAGAACTCTTTTGCAATTTTTATTGCAATATCAGTGACAGGACAAGCATCGGCATCAATTAATATTTTCATTTTTATTATCCTTATGTTTTTTATTTAGTTTAGCACAAAAATATTAAATATGCAAATATTTTTTAAAATAGTGCTAAATCCTTGATTTTATTTATATTTTGTGTTAGAATATATTTTGTATAATAATATCTACATTGTAATTGTGGGAGCTATGATATGAATTTATCTGATTTTGAACTTATGGGAATAGTAAAGTATGACTTTTTGCTTTCTGACGTTACAAGTATGAAAACCGGCGGAATTGCAAAGATAGCTTTTTTTCCCAAAGGCAAGAATGAACTAAGAGAAGTAATGGATTATATAAAGAAAGAAAGTATAAAGTACATCGTTATAGGAAATGCAAGTAACATTTTGTTTTCAGACGACGGCTTTGACGGTGCTGTAATATTTACGGAGAAAATGAAAAACACTTTTGCGTTAACTAAAAAGGACATTGATAACCTTAATGTAAACGCTTCAGCTGGCAGCTTTTACATTTACGCAGAAGCAGGCGTTTCTCTTACTGCTTTTTCGTACAAAACTCTGAAGGACGGTTTTTCAGGGCTTGAATTTGCATACGGCATACCCGCAAGCCTTGGCGGTGCAATTTATATGAATGCCGGTGCATACGGCGGAGAAATGTCGGCTGTGCTTTATGCGGCAGAATATCTTGATACAGATGGAAATTTCAAAATATATGTAAATGATAAAGATGAATTTTCCTACAGACATAGTCCGTTTATGAATTGCCCTGAAAAAATTATTGTCGGAGGAATTTTTAAACTTAAAAAGTCAGAGGATAATTCTCCTCTTGCCGAGGCTGAAGGCAATATGGCAAAAAGACGTGAAAAACAACCTCTTGAATACCCAAGCTGTGGCAGTGCGTTTAAGCGTCCCAAAGGACATTTTGCAGGTGCACTTATTGAGGGTGCAGGTCTTAAAGGCGCAAGTGTTGGCGGTGCTTACGTTTCTGAAAAGCACGCAGGCTTCATAATAAACAAGGGTGGTGCAACAACATCTGACGTTCTCGGGCTTATAAAGCGGGTTCAGGATACCGTTTTTGAAAAATACGGAGTAATGCTTGAGCCGGAAATACGCATTGTAAAATAAATATCTTAATTTCAGAAATTGAGGGATTTACAAATGACTTTTACTCAGATGATTAAAAGTGAAATATTGAAGCTTAAAAATGATAAAAAATGTTGCCGTAGAGCAATGCTTTATGGACTGCTTCTGTTTTCTCCCTGGTTTGAGGAGGGAAAAATAAGCTTTACGTCTGAAAACAGGGAAATTGCAGAAAAGGTTTTTTCTCTTTTAGAAGAGGCATTACCCGGTGGCAATGTTGAGTTCCATACTACAAATACCTCTGAACGCACAGAATACAGAGTTTGTATTCGAGACGTTGATAAAAGTAATGAGCTGTTATCCTCATACGGCTATGCCGGTGGTACTACATACAGAATACTTTTTGAAAATTTCTACTGTGATGCTTGCCGGTCTGCGTTCTTAAGGGGGGCTTTTCTTTCCTGTGCGAGTGCGGTAACGCCTGAAAGTGGATACCATATGGAGTTTGTTGTATCCCGTTTCAATCTGTCAAGGGAATTACTTCGTTTTTTGAAGGTGTGCGGATATGATGCCAAATATACAAAGCGAAATTCGCACTATGTGGTTTATTTTAAAGATAGTGATACGATAGTTGATATAATTGCTTTTATCGGTGCGGTAAATTGCAGCTTTGATATGACAAATCTGATTATAGAAAAAAATATAAGAAACAACTGTAACCGTGTAGCAAACTGTGAAACTGCAAATATAAAAAGAACTATATCTACTGCACAGAAGCAAATAGATGCTATAAACGGTCTTATGGACAGCGGAAAATTCAGTTTGCTGTCAGATGAATTAAAGCAAACCGCACAGATAAGACTTGAAAATGATGACGTGTCGCTCGGCGAGCTTGCGCTTCTACATAATCCGCAGGTTACAAAATCCTGTGTGAATCACAGACTTACGAAAATATGTGATATATGGGATAGTGAAAAGAATTACAAATGATTTTTCAGGGAGGTTTTAGTCGTGATACCTTTTGTACAGCTTCATCTTCATACTGAATACAGTCTTCTTGACGGTGCTTGCCGTATAAAGGATATTGCCGGCCATTTAAAACAGCTCGGTCAGAATGCCTGCGCTATCACAGACCACGGTGTTATGTACGGCTGTGTGCAGTTTTATAAGGAAATGAAAGCACATGGCATAAAACCTATAATAGGCTGTGAGATATACGTTGCGCCCAAAAGCAGATTTGATAAAGTGAGGGTTGATAATTCTGCGTATAATCATTTGGTGCTTTTATGTAAGAACGAAACAGGTTACAAAAACCTTATAAAAATCGTTTCCAAATCTTTTACCGAGGGCTTTTACACTAAGCCAAGAGCAGATATTGAGCTTCTGTCGCAGCACAGCGAGGGGTTAATTGCGCTTTCTGCGTGCATAGGAGGATATATACCTCAGCGCATTTTAAACAATGACTACGAGGGTGCAAAAGCTCATGCAGAAAAGCTTCTTGAAATATTCAGTGAAGGTAACTTTTATCTTGAAATACAGGACCATGGAATTGAGGCGGAGAAGAAGGTAGCACTTTCTCTTCGCAGACTTTCAGCTGAAACAGGTATTCCGCTTGTTGCTACCAATGATGCACATTATATAACCAAAGATGACTCAAAAACTCATAAGGTTCTTACCTCAATTCAGACGAACAATTCTCTTGAATTTGAAACAGATGAGTTTTATATAAAATCGGGTGAGGAAATGCTTTCGATTTTCCCCGATGTTCCGCAGGCAATTGAAAACACGGTGAAAATCGCAGACAAGTGTAACTTCGATTTCGATTTTGACAAAATGTTTCTGCCGGCATTCTTTACTTCTGATGGCAGCTCCGCATACGACTACTTTGTAAGAAACTGTCACGAGGGTCTTGAGTTGAGGTTTAAAGCTGCCGAGTCCCTTGGTGAGAGAATAAACCGAGAAGAGTATAATGAAAGACTTGAAGGTGAAATAGCCGTTATTAATAAAATGGGCTTTGTTGAATACTTTTTGATAGTTGCTGATTATGTAAGCTTTGCAAAATCAAAAGATATTCCCGTCGGTCCCGGCAGAGGCTCAGGTGCGGGAAGCCTTGCAGCGTATTGTCTTGGAATTACGGATGTTGACCCTATAAAATACAATTTGCTTTTTGAAAGGTTTCTCAATCCCGAGAGAGTAAGTATGCCTGACTTTGATGTTGATTTCTGCTATGAAAGACGCTCAGAGGTTATTGAATACGTTGCGGAGCGCTATGGCAGAGAAAGAGTTACCCAGATAATAACCTTTGGTACAATGGCGGCAAGAGCCGCAATACGTGATGCCGCAAGAGCACTCGAAATACCCTATGCAGAAGCCGATGTTGTTGCAAAGCTTATTCCCCGTGAGCTTAACGTCACAATAGATAAGGCGCTTGCGAGTGTTCCGGAACTATCAGAACTCTACAAGGATAACTTAACTATTAGAAATCTTATTGACGTCGCAAGAAAGCTTGAGGGAATGCCGAGAAATGCATCAACTCACGCCGCAGCGGTTGTTATTTCAGATAAATCCGTTGATGAATACGTTCCGCTTTCTTTAAATGGAGGCATAATAGTAACTCAGTATAATATGAATGAGGTTGCAGAGCTTGGTCTATTGAAAATGGACTTTCTGGGACTTAGGAATCTTACGATTATTCATAATGCTGAAGAACGAATAAGGCACAGACTTCCTGATTTTAATATTGAAAAAGTTCCACTTGACGATAAAAAGACCTTTGACATGCTTTCAGAGGGCAACACAGAGGGTGTATTTCAGCTTGAATCTGCCGGAATGCGCAGTCTTATTATGCGTCTTAAACCGAGAAGCATCGAAGATATTACTGCCGCTATTTCATTGTACCGTCCCGGACCTATGGATTCAATTCCAAAATATATTGAAAACAGAAATAATCCTGAGAAGATTTCTTATGTTGACGAGAGATTAAAGGATATTCTTGACGTTACGAACGGATGCGTAGTTTATCAGGAACAGGTTATGCAGATTTTCCGTGTTCTTGCAGGATATTCTTATGGCAGAGCAGACGTTGTGCGCAGATATATGAGCAAGAAAAAGGTTGCTGAAATGGAAAAAGAAAAAGAGTATTTCCTTTACGGCAAAAAGCGTGATGACGGAAGCTTGGAATGTGAAGGTGCAGTTGCAAGAGGTGTATCTGAAGAAGATGCTCTTAAAATATATGACGAGATGTCAGAGTTTGCAAAGTACGCTTTTAATAAATCCCATGCCTGCGCATATTCGGTAGTAGCATACAGAACTGCATATCTTAAATGTCACTATCCGAGAGAATACATGTCTGCACTTATAACAAGCGTTCTTGATAATGAAAGCAAAGTTGCATCCTATATCGCTGAAATTGAAAGACAAGGCATAAAGGTTCTCGCTCCTGACGTAAATAAAAGTGGAATTGATTTTACTGTTGACGGAAACAATATCCGTTTCGGACTTCTTGCCATAAAGAATATCGGCAGGAACGTTCTCATGCGTATCATTGATGAGAGAAATCTCGGTGGAGAGTATAAGAGCCTTGAAGATTTTCTTTCAAGAACCTGTGAATTTGAAGTTTATGAAAAGGTTGTTGAAAATCTGATTAAAAGCGGTGCTTTTGATTGCTTTGGGAAAAAAAGAAGTCAGCTTTTATCGGTATATTCTGATGCAATTAAAAGTCTTGCAAAGTCCAGAAGTGCTGACGTAAAAGGTCAGATTGACCTTTTTTCACAGCTTTCTGCTGACGAAGCACCAAGTAAGCTTATAATTAATTATCCTGACATAGATGAAATGTCACAAATGGAGCTGCTTACAATGGAAAAGGATGTAGCAGGAATTTACTTTTCCGGTCATCCGCTTCAGGAATACAGAAATTATGCCGAAAAAATCGGCGCCTCCCCTATAGATGAGATAAATTCTTCTTTTTCTGATGAACGAAGCGGGGATTTTAAGGATGGACAAAACGTAATGATTGTAGGTCTGTTGAAAAACTGTAAGATGAAGCAAACGAAAAACGGCTCTAAAATGGCGTTTGCCGAGTGCGATGACGGAAGCGGAACTATTGAGCTTATCGTCTTTCCAAAGGTCCTTGAAATGTATCAGGGAAGCATTAAAAACGGTGTGATTTCAGGCTTTTCAGGTAAAATAAGCGTCAAAGAGTCCCGTGAACAAACAGGCGAACAGCAAATGGATGAAGCTAAAATTATTCTTGAAAGCGTTGTTCCCGTTTATAAAAATGATACATCTGGTCCTGAGTTCAAAAATCCCAATGAGCCATATGTCCCTGTGCGTCAGAACTTGGATAAATCTTCACAGTATGCTTTGTATTTTAAAGTGAAAAATGATATATGCGATGAATTTAAAAAATGCGTTAATCTGTGTGAGATTTTCCGGGATGGAAACACACCGGTATTCGTTCTTTTTGAAAATACTGGTAAGCTTACAAAATTAAACTTTGATGTTTCAATAAATAATACTTTTATTGAGCTTCAAAAGAGATATCTGGGAAATGAAAACGTTATTTTGAAGGTGAAAAATCAGTAAATGCAAAGAATTGATAAAATGTATGGAAGAATTTTGCTGTTTGTAGCAATTATCATAATGCTTTTAAATTGTCTTTTTCTTTCAGGCTGTAGTGGTAATGTTGTAAAAACAGATGTTGATACTGAAGCGGAGCTTCTTGAAATAATGAAGCAAAGCGGAGAGTATGATTTTTATGATGCTGTAGAATTCGATGTGTTTACGGACGAAGTCTTTTCAGAAAATTACAAAACTTCTGATAATTCGACTGATTTATTTGAGAATGATAACGTATCAGAAAATATGACCACTTCTGATCACAAATCAGATGTGAATGAAACATTTTTTATTCTTAATAATGGTTCGAAAAAATTCCACACTCCTGAATGCATTTATGCAGAAAAAATCAAAAAAGACAATTACGATACAGCATATGTCCGTGATGAGATAATATCAAATGGATATCAGCCTTGTAAGGTTTGCAATCCTTAAGATTTAATAACCTTTTATAAAATTTTGCCACAGTTAAGCTGTGGCATTTTTTTGTTTGTTTTTGAATATAAAATATATTTTTAGCAAAAATAAAACCAAGCCGAAAAAGTTGCCACAAAAATTATAATTTACAACACATAAATTTTTTCGCAGAAGTACATAGTAAAAGAAGTATCGAAGGAGTAATTACGGTACACAAAAACAGGAAGGTCGGAGAAATGAAAAATAAAAATAAATTTAAAAACAACTCAGGCAAGATTATTCTCTTAGGATTTGCTTTTTTTGCCTTGATTTCTGCTTTTTTGGCGGGAGCCGCAGACTTTGCCATACCTAAGGAAAAGTCGGTTGTAGGAGCTCTTACTGCATCTGAAACGGCACAAGGGATAATAGCTGATGAAATAAAAGAAACCAAAGCTACAGCAAAGCTATACGGAATACCGCTTAAAAGTATAGATGTAAGTGTAATTCCTGAAATGCGTCTTATACCCTGTGGAAGTGTGTTTGGAGTAAAATTCTTTACTAAAGGTGTTATGATTGTAGGTATGTCAGACGTTGAAAGCACAGAAGGAATTTTAAATCCTGCATACAAATCCGGGCTTCGTGTTGGCGATGTTATTCTTAAAATTGACGGAAATGAAGTCAACACGGTGGAGGAAATAGCACAGAAGGTGGATAAATGCGAAGGAAATAAAATGCTCATTGAATTCGAAAGAGATGGGGAAAAGAGTGAAACGACACTTATTCCTCTTATGTCACTGAGTGAAAATAAATATAAAACAGGACTTTGGATACGTGACAGCACGGCAGGCATTGGAACAATAACTTATTATAATCCTGATACCGGAGATTTTGGTGGACTTGGACACGGAATTTGCGATGTTGATACAGGGGAGCTTATGCCTATGCTTCGTGCAAATGTTGTAGACATCACAGTTACTGATATTATTAAAGGTGTAGACGGCGTGCCCGGTGAAATTAAAGGTAGCTTTGGCTTTTTAAAAAGTGGAACACTTTATAAAAATACTAACGTTGGTGTATTTGGAAATTTGAGCAAAAAGCCCTTGTGTGCTTTTGATGAGCCCATGGAAATTGCACAGAGCAGTAAGATACACGAGGGAGAAGCATATATATATTCATCACTTGGCGATGATTGCGTAAATAAATATAAAATTGAATTGACAAAAATATACAGAAATAATTCTGACACGAAAAACTTCATATTTTCTGTGGTAGACAGCGAGCTTGTTTCAAGGACAGGCGGAATAGTGCAGGGGATGAGCGGTTCGCCTATAGTACAGGACGGGAAGCTGATTGGAGCTGTAACTCACGTTCTTGTAAACAATCCCGGAAAAGGATACGGAATTTTTATAGAGAATATGCTTAAAGCTGCAAAAGAATAAATTAAACAATATAATGAAAGTCGTATTGTAAAACATAAGCGTGCCAAATTAGGCACGCTTAGCTTTTAGAACTTATATTCGATTAACTGTTTCCCGCATTAAGATTTGCAACATATTCCTCAAGTGAAAGTCCGCTGTCCATAATTTTCTGTGCGTGGTATCTTCCCACAAATCTGTAATGCCACGGCTCATATTTTATGCCGGTTACCTCTTCCTTTGATTGCGGATATCGCAAAATGAAACCGAAATCTGCACAGTGCTCGTACAGCCATTTATATGCTTCGGTATTCGCAAAGGATTGCATAGCAGAGGGGAGATTATGCATATCGCAGCAAAGACCGCTCTGATGCTCACTTGAACCAGGGTATGCGGTAAATTCGGCAGTTTTAGCTTCAGCAAGCTCTGCACCGTAGGTTTTTTTGTTTTGTTCAAGTCGTGTGTTGAAAAGACTGCTTTGATAAGCGTAGCTTCTATAAGCACTCGTTACTGTAATGTCGGAATGACCATTTGCATAAGCTGCTTTCAGAAATGCTTCCAGGGATTTTGCAGCATCAAGACGCATTTGCTGTGTTGCTCTGTCATTACGGGTGTATATAACGTCAGTTAAATCCTCGGGGACATAATCGGCAGACAGTTTATTTTCGTTATTAACGAGGAATAGGTAGGCATCTGCGTCCTTTGGATTGATGTATTGCTCGTAGTCTGAAAGGTCAATACTGTAGTTGTAACGTGATTCGGAGCTTGGAGTATAGTCGTCAATGTTAGGTGTGTCAAGCGGGGCGTTATTGGTTGAAGTAAAATAAATAGCAGGAGAGCTCTTTACTATTCTTATATTCGTTTTTGTTCCATTTTTGCTGTCTGCTATATCTATTCCTTTTACATATGTTTCAAAAAATTCATAAGGAATATAAAGCTCTCCGCTTTCCATAAATGCAGAAGACGATAGGGTTTGCTTTGCGCCATTTATCTGAACTGTGCTTGAATCAAAATAGAATACTGCTGTATCTTTTTCACTGTATTGACTTTGTGAGTTTCCGATAATAAGAGTTCTTGATTTCGAGTCACCAGATACTGTAAGTCCAAAGTAATCGGAAATTGCAGAAAATGGGAGATATATTGAGCCGTCCTTTAACTTAAGGCTCTCAGACAGCGTTAAAACCGGAGCTTCCTTTCCGTTTTCTCTCTCTTCGATAAGTTTTTTGGTTTCTGTGTCATCGGAAGATACATCTATATATTTGTACAGTTCAATTATATATACTTCTTTTGTTTCCGTATAGCTTGATAGGCTGCGATAGTAGAAAAATGCGATAAATATAAATAAAAATAATGCTATACATATTCCTATAATTATATTTTTGAATATGCTTTTCAAGTTGTTTTTTGCCTGGATAAGCCTAATCGTTTTTTCTTGCTGACGTCTTGCTTTTTTTAACTTTTTTTCTTTCTGTTTTTGTAATGCGAGCTTTTTGTTACACTCCGCAAGTTCTCTCTCTCTTGCAATTTCTGCAGGAGTTTTGTGGCTTGCATTTTTGCTTTTAGGTGTGCTTTTTTGTGTCACATAATTTTTTTTATTGTTAATGTTTTTAGCTTGAAGAGTATTTTTTTTCACAGCTTGCTGGTTATTGTTTTGCTTTGGTGTGCTGCTTGTCTTTGAGTTTTTTGCCGAACTGGTTGGAGTTCTGAGGTGCACACCTTTGCGGGATGGAATTTCGTTTTTGTTTGAATTATTATTCATTTTTACGCATTCCTTTCAATTGTAATTCGATATTAAAGTACAAAAATTATATGCACTTCTTTATTGTATTATTTTCGACAAAACAATTATGATATAATATCTGCAATAATCTGCTTATTATTATATATCATTTATTTTGTATTTGCAAGAGAAAATTCTATAATTCTGATTTTTTTAGAAAAAATAAGAAAATCAAAGATATAAGGTCAAAAATGGTCAAAAACTTAAAATCATCAAGTATAATCACTTTAAATTGACTTTATTTGACTTTGACTTTCTCTGACTTTTGCGGTATAATGCTTTCATAAGAAATATAGGAGAAATGTTGTTTATGATAATTTCAGAAAAAATTGCACAGATAATCGAGGAAATGCTCAATGAGCAAAACGGTATAGTTGAGATTAAAAGAAATGAATTTGCAAATTCTATTGGATGCGTGCCAAGTCAGATAAACTATGTTATTTCGTCAAGATTTAACAAGGAAAGAGGGTATATTGTTGAAAGCCGCAGGGGTGGCGGAGGATATATAAAAATCATACGCCCAAAGGTTACCGGCAGTACCTATCTTTGCCATTTGCTTGGCATTATAGGTGATGACATAGATTCAGAAAGCACGGTTTTTCTGGTAAAGGATATGTACCTCAAGGGCGTGATTTCCGAAAGAGAAGCTCAGATTTTAATTTCTGTTCTCGGTAAAAGCATTTCAATTAATAATTCTAAGGTTTATTCAGATATTTTGAGAGCTGAGGCGTTTAAATCAGCAGTTCTTACACTGATGCAAATGCAGTAAAAAGATAGGAGTGATTATATTATGCTATGTGACAACTGCAAAAAAAATAATGCGAATTTCCATTATAAGCACAACGAAAATGGGGTGGTGACTGAAGTTCACTTGTGTTCAGAGTGTGCAAAGAGTAACAACAAATTTAATCAGCTATTTCATGATAAAGAAAAAATCTTTGACAATAGTGCTTTTTTAGATAACTTTATGGATATTGGTTCCTATATTTCAATATTGTCAGAAGGCGGCATCGGTTCGGGATATATTTCAAGCTCGAAGGTTTGTCCGTCCTGCGGAATGTCTGAATATGAACTAAAGAAAAACGGAAAAATTGGATGCAGGGAATGCTATAATACTTTTAGTAATACAATTGAAGCTATGTTGAAAAAGCTTCATATCTCTACTTCATACAAAGGCAAAATACCTGATGGTATAGGCGAAAGTCTTTCTACTGCTCGAAAAATTGAGAAGCTGAGAAACGACCTTGGCGCCGCAGTGAGTGCTCAGGAATACGAGGAGGCGGCAAAAATCAGAGATGCTATAAAGCAGCTTGAAAATGCCGAAGATATTCATAACGAGAGGAATGATATTTGATGAAATGGTTTTCAAATAATAAATGTGACGATGTTGTATTAAGTACGAGAGTGCGCCTTGCAAGAAATATTGCACAGTACGCTTTTACTCCGAAGCTTACAGAGGAAGTAAGAAGCCGAATGATAAAAGACGTTAGAAATGTTTTTGAAAAATTTGGCAGTGAAAGATATAATTATGTTGATATGACTACAAAAAAGCTAGTAGAAAAAAGCGCACTTGTAGAAGAACATTTAATAAGCCGTGAATTTGCCGCAATGCCTGACAGTGAAAAAAGAATGCTTGTATATGATGAAAACGGTAAGGTGTCTGTAATGGTTGGCGAAGAGGACCATTTGAGAATACAATCAGTGTATCCGGGATTTTGTGTAGAAGATGCATATAAGTCTGCAAAAAATATTGATGATATGCTTTCACGTGGTCTTGAGTTTGCATTTGACGAGAAGCTCGGATATCTGACTTGCTGTCCGTCTAATACCGGTACCGGCATGAGAGTTTCGTGTATGCTTCATTTGCCAATGCTTACAAGAAATAATTATATAAAGGCTATAATAGAGTTCTGCACAAGAATGGGCTTGACGGTCAGAGGCTTCTACGGCGAGGGAAGCGGTGCGGACGGTGAAATATATCAAGTGTCAAATCAGGTTACACTTGGTATATCAGAAGAGGACACGCTAAAGCGTCTTGCCGATGCGGTGAGCGTCATTACTGAAAAAGAAAAAGAGCTTCGCAGTAAAATAACAAAATCTGAAGTAGTCTTTGCTGATAAGCTATGGCGTTCGTATGGGATTTTGAAAAATGCAAGAAAAATTGCTTCTTCAGAATTTCTTTCGCTTTGGTCGGATTGCTTGCTTGCAAAAAATTGCGGAATAATAAATGAACTCTGCGATATAAATATGGTTCAGCTCCTGGTTGAATGTATGCCGGCGCACATTATGCTTATGTGTGAGTGTGCAGAAGATGCTTTGTCAAGAGATGTAATCAGAGCTGAAAAAATCAGAAACTATTTAAAATAAAATGTTGGAGGGAAGAAAATGATGAAAAGATTTACGACAAATGCTGCTGCTGCAATAAGTTCTTCGCAAAAGGCGGCATCCGAGCTTGGACACAGTTACGTTGGCAGTGAACATATTCTTCTCGGACTTCTTTCAAGAGCGGATTCAATTGCTGCACGGGTTCTTATTGACGGTGGCGCTACCTATGATAAGGTAAAGGCAGCTATAATACAAAATTCGGGTACAGGGGATTCCTATAGCTCCGAGTCACCTGAGCCTACCCCCAGAACAAAGAAAATCATTGAGAATACTGTTGTGATGTCTGAAGCAACCGGACAAAACTTCATAGGAACTGAACATATTCTTATGTCCTTGCTTGTTGAAACAGATTGTGTTGCTTGCAAAATATTAAGAAGTTTTGGAATTAACTGCGCAGAATTATTTAATAAAGTCAAAGGCGACAGCTATGGATTAGATAATTTGAAATCAGAAGGTGCCGAGTATGGCGGTGCTGAATATGATTCAAATACAAGTACAATAAGCGGTAAGGGTAAGTCATCGACTCCTGAGCTTGATAAATACAGCACCGACCTTACAGAGCTTGCAAGGCTTGGAAAGCTTGACCCGGTTATAGGACGAGAGAATGAAACTCAAAGACTTATACAGATTCTTTCACGAAGAACAAAAAATAACCCGTGTCTTATAGGTGAGCCCGGTGTTGGTAAAACAGCTGTAGTGGAAGGACTTGCGCTTCTTATAACCGGAGGACTTGTTCCTGAAACAATTAAGGATAAAAGGGTAGTAACGCTTGATATACCTGGCATGCTTGCAGGATCAAAATACAGAGGTGAGTTTGAAGAACGAATTAAAGGAATAATGAATGAGGTTAAAAAATCAAACGACGTTATTCTTTTTATAGATGAAATTCATACTATTGTCGGAGCAGGTGCATCTGAGGGTGCGGTTGATGCGGCAAATATATTAAAGCCCGCACTTTCAAGAGGTGAAATTCAGCTTATTGGTGCAACAACGATAGACGAATACAGAAAATATATTGAAAAGGATGCGGCACTTGAGAGAAGATTTGGTTCTGTTCTTGTTGAAGAACCGAGTGCGGAAGATGCAATAAGAATTCTTGCTGGACTTCGTGATAAATACGAAGCTCATCATAAGGTTAAGATTACCGATAAAGCCATTGAAGCTGCAGTGAATTTGTCTGTAAGATATATAGGGGACAGATTTCTTCCCGATAAAGCAATCGACCTTATAGATGAAACTGCGTCAAGAATACGTATAAGAAACGTTACCGCACCGACAGCTGTAAATGAACTCGAACAAAGGCTTTCAAAAATTAAATACGACAAAGAAGAAGCTGTAAAAGCACAAAAATTTGAAGAAGCGGGAAGGCTTCACGCAGAAGAAAGAATGACCGAGGACAAGCTGAAGGAGGAAAAGCTCAAATGGGAGCAAGGAAAATCCTCAAATACTGCACAGGTGCTTGATACTGATATAGCTGATACCGTGACTAATATGACCGGTATTCCGGTAAATAAGCTTGCAGATGAAGAACAAACTAAGCTTCTTGGGCTTGACGGTGCACTTAAGGCAAGAGTTATAGGGCAGGACGAAGCGGTGGATGTTGTTGCCCGTGCGGTAAGACGTGGAAGAATGGGACTCAAAGACCCTAAAAGACCTCAGGGCTCATTTATATTCTGCGGTCCTACCGGTGTAGGTAAGACAGAGCTTTCCAAGGCGCTTGCAGAATCTGTTTTTGGTGATGAGAGTGCCATTATAAGAATTGATATGTCTGAATATATGGAAAAGCACAGTGTATCAAAGCTTATAGGTGCACCTCCCGGATATGTTGGTTTTGACGATGCAGGACAGCTTACTGAAAAAATCAGACGTAAGCCATATAGCGTTGTGCTCTTTGATGAGATAGAAAAAGCGCATCCTGATGTTTTTAACATTATGCTCCAAATTCTTGAAGACGGACAGCTTACTGACAGTCACGGAAGAAAAGTTGATTTTAAAAACACAATAATTATTATGACGTCTAACCTTGGTTCCTCCAATTTCAACGAAGTAAGAAGCCTTGGATTTTCTGCAGTAAGTGAAGATAAGTCAAGTGAAGAAAAGGCAAGGGAGAACGTTTTAAAAGCACTTCGCTCAAACTTCAGACCGGAGTTTATCAACAGACTTGATGAAATTGTAGTATTTAATAAACTGACACAGAGTGATATTGAAAAGATAACAGGTCTTATGCTACGTGAGGTAACAGGCAGAATAAATAAGCTCGGTGTAGAGATAGAGTTCACTGAAGATGTATGTAAATACCTTGCAAAAACAGGCTTTGATGCCGTATACGGTGCAAGACCTCTAAGACGTGCAATTCAGCAAAAAATAGAGGACAGTTTTTCTACCGAGCTTCTTGAGGGAAGAATAAATTCCGGTGATAAGGTAATTTGTGAACTTAGTGATGAAAAAATAATTTATCGCTCTGATAAAATCGAAAATTCTGTTGAAAATTAAGTTTTAAACAAAGAACAACGGCAAAGGAATTATTCTTTGTCGTAGTTCTTTCACAGTTTACTATTAATGGTTGACTTATTGTAAAAATAATGATATAATAAAATAAATATTGTATTTTAGGAGTAAAAATATGGATAACAATTCAAAAATTCTTGCAAAAGTAGGCACAACGATAATTACAGAAGCTGATATTGATGCTACTATTGCTGCGCTTGGTCAGCGTGGTGAAGCATACAATAATCCCCAGGGTAGAAGAGTCGTGCTTGAGCAGACAATCAATAAAAATCTTCTTCTTTGCGATGCCAAGAAAAATCTTTACGAGTTTGACCCCAAATTCAAGGCAGAGCTTGCAAAAATCAAAGACGAAATGCTTGCAAATTTTGCTATTGAAAAAGCAATTTCCGGTGTTAAGATAACAGAAGATGAAGTTAAGAAGTTTTTTGATGAGCATAAAAATGAATTTGTAAAAGGTGAGTCTGTTGATGCAAGCCACATCCTTGTAGATTCCGAGGAAAAAGCAAATGAAATTCTTGCTGCAATAAATGGCGGAGATATTTCCTTTGAGGATGCAGCAAGAAAGCACAGTAGCTGTCCTTCCTCTGAAAGCGGTGGACTTCTTGGAGAATTTATAAGAGGACAAATGGTGCCTGAATTTGATAAGGCTGTATTTGAAATGAATGCCGGAGAAATTTCAGGACCGGTAAAAACACAGTTTGGTTATCATCTTATAAAGCTTAATAAGAAAAATGAAGCAGCTGAATATTCATTTGAAGAAATTAAAGACCAGCTTTCCCAGAAGGTACTTTCTGATAAGCAGCAGGCTGCATACGCTTCAAAGCTTAATCAGCTCAAAATTCTCTTCCCGGTAGATATATATTAATGAAAGAGAAAATAAGTAATTCAAAATTATTTTGGATTATGGCAGTACTTGTACTGCTTATTGCGATATTTATTTTTAAATTTTCTGCTCAGGATTCATCTGCGTCGGATGATTTAAGTTTTAGCTTTGCAAGCTTTCTTTTTGAGAAAATATTCGGTAATGAGTTTGCTGAGAATGCTAATCATTTTATTAGAAAATGCGCCCATTTCAGTATATATCTCGCACTTGGTTTCTGCTTAAGAGGCACCTTTTATAAAAGTAAGTTTAAGAAAGATAGCTTTATGGCATCAATAATTACTGCATTTTGTTGCTTTTTGTATGCAGCAGCCGATGAAATACATCAGTATTTTGTTCCCGGTCGCAGTTGTTCTGTCCTTGACGTTATGCTTGATACGGTCGGAGCGGTATGCGGAATAATGATTGCATATTTAATTTTTGAGTATAAAAAAGTAAAAAGAAAGAATTATTAGCATAAAATTTCACAGCTTGTATGTAAACTACAAGCTGTGGTTTTTTATAATTTTACGAGCTCTGATACGGTAACGAATTCATATCCCTTTTCTTTTAGGATGGGAAGTAGCTTTCTAAGCGCAGCAGGCGTCGGACTTCCTTTTGTGTTATAGTCGTGAAAAAGTATTATATCACCGTCTTTAAGATTTGATAAAACATTATTTACCACAGAATCTACGCTCGGCTTAGTCCAGTCACGTGTGTCCTGACGCCATGACCAAAGCACAGTTTTGCAGTTGTTTGAAGTTATTTTATCAACAATACCGTTACTGAGATATCCTCCCGGAGGTCTGAATAGCTTTGGATATTCCCCGGTGATTTCTTTTATGATTTCCTGAGTCTTATATATTTCTTCATTAATTTTCTCGACTGTCAATCCACGTAGATTTGGATGTGAATAGGTGTGGTTGCCTATTTCGTGACCGGCGTTGTACTCATCAAGTATTAATTGTGGATTATCCCTTGCGTTTTTTCCAACTACAAAAAAAGTTGCTTTTGCATTATTTTCCTTTAATATTTCAAGTATTTCAGAAGTATATAATGCACAAGGACCATCATCAAAGGTAAGTGCAATTTGCTTGGTTGCGCTTCTGTTTGCAACTATGACGTTATCTTCGTTGTCACGAAATTCATAATCTGATATTTTTCCGCAAGGGATTTCTTCGCTGCTGCCGTTAATTATTGATAAATTTATGCTAATAAAACCAATCAAAATACCGATAAATATTCTTTTAAATTTCACTTGCATCACCTCATACGAGCTTTAACTCTTAGTAATTTGCGGAAATTCATCTATACTTTTGAAAGTGTAGCCTCTGTTTTTTACTTCCGAAATGAAGTCATCAAGAATTTCAGCATTTGTATTTGAGGTAGGGTGAAGCAGCAATACACAACCGGGGTGTACTCTTGACAGAAGCAATGACAATGCTTTTTCGGGATTTATCTGTTTATTGTTATCCCAGTCAGCGTAAGCAAGAGACCAGAATACTGTTCTGTAGCCCAAGAGATTTGCAAATTCAAGATTTGCCTCTGAATACGCCCCCTCCGGAGGTCTATAGTATTTGGACATATTAAGTCCAAGGCTTTCATACAGAATATCTTCTAAATCAGTAAGCTCCTTTTTGAACTCATCAATATTTGTAATGCTTGCCATATTCTTATGAGACCTGGTATGATTACATATAAGATGTCCCTCATCATTCATGCGCTGAACTATTTCTGGATTTGATTTTATGAGATTTGGCAGGATAAAAAAAGCACCGCTTACATTTTGACTTTTCAGTATATCAAGAGTCTTTTCTATATTACCATTTTCGTAGCCTGCATCAAAGGTCAGATATATTGTTTTTTCTCCGCTTTTATCAAGGGAAATAACATTATACATTTCATCATATCTTCCTTTGTCAGGTGTATCCGGTTGGCGTTCGTCTGAGTAGTATTTTAAATACCAATTCATAAACTTGCCTTTGCCGGCAGAAGAAACTTGTATATTAAAAACAAATATGCAACAAATTATGCATAAAATTGCAAATTGAATTTTTCTTTTCATTTGTATTCACCTCACTTATGATTATTGTTTCACCACTTTAAATGTTTGATTATACTTAAATAATGGCATAATTCCCAAATTCAAAATATTTCTGTATAACAAATTGTTGTTTTCTACAAATATACAAAAAAATTATAAATATGCTTGACAATTGAATATTTATGCGATATAATAAATGTATAAATTTTAATAAAACACGTTTAGGTGTAAGATAAAGAGGTAAATTATGGATAAGTCAAAAATCAAAAAGGTTGTACTTGCATATTCAGGTGGTCTTGATACATCTATTATCATTCCGTGGCTCAAGGAAAACTACAATAACTGCGAAGTAATTGCGGTTTCTGGAAACGTTGGTCAGGCTGATGAGCTTGAAGGACTTGAAGAAAAGGCAATAAAGACCGGTGCTTCAAAGCTTTACATTGAGGACCTTACCGATGAATTTGTTGATGAATATATAATCCCTACTGTTAAGGCGGGTGCGAAATACGAGGAATATATGCTCGGAACTTCTTTTGCACGTCCTATTATTGCAAAGAGAATTGTTGAAATCGCAGTAGCAGAAGGTGCTGATGCTATTTGTCATGGTTGCACTGGCAAGGGAAATGACCAGGTTCGTTTTGAGCTTGCAATTAAGGCATTTGCTCCCGATATGCCGATAATTGCTCCTTGGCGTGAGTGGGATATAAAATCCCGTGACGAGGAAATTGACTACGCTGAAGCACACAATATTCCTCTTAAAATTAACCGCGAAACAAACTATTCTAAGGATAAAAACCTCTGGCATCTTTCTCATGAGGGTCTTGACCTCGAGGATGCAGGAAACGAGCCTATGTATGATAAGGAAGGCTTCCTCGAAATGGGCGTTTCTCCCATCAAGGCTCCCGATGCTCCTACATATATAACCCTCGGCTTTGAAAAGGGTGTGCCGGTTGCATTTAACGATAAGAAGATGAGCGCAAAAGAAATCATTCTTGCTCTTAATGAAGTTGGCGGTGCAAACGGTATCGGTCTTCTTGACATCGTTGAAAATCGTCTTGTTGGTATGAAATGCCGTGGTGTTTATGAAACACCCGGTGGTGCAATTCTTTACTTTGCACACAATTATCTCGAAACTATCTGTCTTGACAAAATGACTGCACACGAAAAGGAAAAGCTTGCTATTACCTTTGCAGAGCTTGTTTATAACGGTCAGTGGTATACACCTCTTCGTGAAGCGCTTTCAGCTTTTGTTGACAAGACTCAGGAAACTGTAACCGGCAAGGTAAGAATTAAGCTTTATAAGGGTAATATGATCAAAGCAGGCGTTTGGAGCGACTACTCGCTTTATTCAGAGGAAATTGCTACCTTTGGCGAAGATGATTGCTATAATCAGGCTGATTCTGCCGGATTTATTAACCTGTTTGGTCTTCCGATTAAGGTTCAGGCGCAGGTAAACGCAAAGAATAAGAAATAAATAATAATAACCGGGCTTATCCGCAATTTGTAAGCCCGGTTTTGTTTCATAAAGTGAAAGGTAAGATATTATGGCTAAAGAAAAAATGTGGGCAGGTCGTTTTACAAAATCTCTTTCCCAGGTTGCTGACGACTTTAACTCATCAATACATTTTGATTGCAAAATGTATAAACAGGATATACGGGGCTCTATGGCTCATGCTGCCATGCTTGGTAAGCAGGGGATTATTTCTGCTTCTGACAGTGAAACTATAATTGTAGCACTCGGTGAAATTCTTGAGGATCTGAATTCCGGAAAAATTCAGTTCGATATGAGCGCAGAGGACATTCACATGTTTATTGAATCTGAGCTTACGTCAAGAATTGGTGATATTGGCAAGAAGCTTCACACTGCAAGAAGCCGCAATGACCAGGTTGCACTTGATATCCGTATGTATCTAAGGGATGAAAGCGTTGATATTATAATACTTTTAAAAAAGCTTATTGCTGCTGTTATTAAGCTTGCCAAAGAGAATAAGGACGCAATTATGCCGGGCTATACACATCTTCAGCGTGCGCAGCCGATAGTTTTTGCTCATCAGATACTTGCATACGGTATGATGTTCGAGCGTGATATTACACGTATTGAGGATGCAGTAAAGCGAATGAATAAGTCGCCGCTAGGATCCTGTGCACTTGCGGGTACAACCTACGAAACTGACAGAGCATTTGTCGCAGAAAAGCTATGGTTTGACGGTATTACCGAAAACTCTATTGACGGCGTGTCCGACAGAGATTTTTGCATTGAGCTCCAGTCTGCTTTTGCAACACTTATGATGCATCTTTCAAGGCTGTCAGAGGAAATAATACTCTGGTCGAGTTGGGAGTTTAAATTTGTGGAGCTTGATGACTCCTTTACAACTGGCTCAAGCATAATGCCTCAGAAAAAGAACTCTGATATGGCTGAGCTTGTGCGAGGAAAAACCGGCAGAGTTTACGGAAATCTTTTGGCGACTCTTACTATGCTGAAAGGACTTCCGCTTGCCTATAATAAGGATATGCAGGAAGATAAGGAGCAGATTTTCGATAGCGTTGAAACCGTAAAAAAATGTCTTGAGGTTTATATTCCGATGCTTGAAACAATGAAGGTGTTAAAGGAAAATATGTACCGTGCTGCGCAGAAAGGCTTTATTAACGCAACAGACCTTGCAGACTATCTTACAAAAAAGAACGTTCCCTTCAGAACTGCATACAAAATTGTAGGAACAATCGTAGGGCAGTGCATAGATATGGGAATAGTTCTTGACGAAATGTCAATTGATGAATACAAAAAGCACTCTGATAAATTTGAAAATGACCTTTACGAAGAAATATCCCTTGAAAGCTGCGTTGAAAAGAGAATTTCGGCAGGTGGTACGGGACGCAGCTCAATTGATGCACAAATTGATTTTCTGTTGAATATTATAAAATAAAAGACTATTTATATAAAAGTCCGGAGAAAAATTTTTTCCTCGGGCTTTTTATTTTTGCTTGTTCTTATATCAAATAAAAAACAATAAGAATATAATTAAATAGGTGACTGACTAAAATTTGGATGGTATTAATATGGCATACAACATTATTATTTTCAGCTCCGTCACTTATGCTCTTAAAGCTCAAGGCATATTTGAAAAGGAGGGCATAAAAGCAAAGCTCGAGAAGTTAAAAAAAGATAGGTCGCTGAATGGCTGCGGATATGGATTGAAAATTAGAAATTCTGATGTCATAAGAGCTCAGAATATAGCAGGAAGGGAAAGAATAAAGATAATAGAAATTATTTAAATTTATCTATTAAATGCCCTTGCGGCATTTTCGAAAGTGAGTTTTATATGAAAAATAATCTGATATATTTCGACAACGCCGCAACGGGCTATCCGAAACCAAGCTGTGTACTCAGAGATGCTATAAAGGCTTTTTCCTCTTATGGAGGAAATCCCGGTAGAAGCGGTCACAGACTATCCGTTGATGCTTCAAGGGCAATTTATGCCTGCAGAGAAACTGTGTGCGAGCTTTTAAATTTCAATGCCCCTGAGCGTGTAATTTTTACTCCTAATGCTACCTATGCGATTAATATTGCGATTAAGGGACTTGCTAAAAAGGACAGTCATATTATTATCTCAAATTTTGAGCATAATTCTGTGATAAGACCTGTTTACTCGCTATGCAACAACTCTGATATGAGAATCGGTTTTTCCACGTTTGATGCTTCCTCTGAAGATATAACAGAAGTGGTGTCTAATTTTAAAAAAGCATTAAGACCTAACACGAAGCTTGCAGTAGTTACTGCAGTATCAAATGTGTGCGGAAAAATTATGCCAATCTATGAAATATCTGAAATTTGTAAATTAAGAAAAATTACGCTGATTATTGACGCATCTCAAGCTTTGGGAGAAATAGATGTGGATATGGAAAGGCTGCCCGGATGTGTTCTTTGCAGCGCAGGTCACAAGGGGCTTTATGGACCTACCGGTACTGGATTTGCTGTGTTTTCAGACGGCTGTGACCCTTTGTGCATAATAGAGGGTGGAAACGGATTGCTTTCCAAGGAAGCTACTATGGGTGAAGTTTTGCCGGAAAAGCTTGAAGCAGGAACACTTAATACATTTGGTATATGTGGACTTAATGCGGGTATAAAATTCATAAAAAATATGGGTATATCCGGTATTCACGAAAAATCTACCGAAATTATAAATTATATTTCTCGGGAGCTTATAGTAATGGGCGCAAAGCTATATGGAAATTATAGCTACAAAACTCCGATTTTATTGTTTAATGTCGAAGGAAAGGATTGCACAGAAGTTTCATCTTACCTTGATGAGAATGGCATCTGCACAAGAGGTGGATTTCATTGTGCACCAACCGCACATAAAGCAATAGGAACAGGGCAGAGCGGTGGTGTAAGAATAAGCCTTGGATATGCCAACACTAAAATTGAGGCAGATAGATTTCTATTTACTATAAATAACTATATTAAAAATTTACAGTTTTAACCTTTAGTTACACTTCCGGTGAATAAAAGAATTATTTTTGGTGAAAATACACTCGGAGGTGCTGAAAATGAAAAAAATAGATAAAAACAAATTAAAAAAACAGCTTGTAAGCGGGGGCATATACATAGCCCTTGCCGCAGCAGTAGTGACAGTGACACTTAACGGTGTTAATACCATTATTGGCGATACAGAGGACTATGAGGTACCAGATGTCGATTTAAAGCTTCCGGAAGTTGATAATGATAATAATCCATTTCTGAGCGACATAAATTTAAACTCCAATCCCTTTGAAAGTAATAATTATATTAGCAGTGGCGATAATGGAACAGTTGTATCAGGCAAAGCCGATGGGGTTAATGCCGAATTATCGGACGACGAAAAATCCGAAGTAAAAGATAATCAGCAAAATACTATTGACGGTAATATGGATTCAAAGAACGATACTCAGGACAATGTCACCGAAGATAATGTTGATGCAAGCGGTGAACCGGAAGGAATTGAGTATCCGACAGAGCCGGAGCCGACTGTTTACGGAGTATATGCAAAACCTGCAGACGGTTATATAGACAGAGAATTTTCCCTTGATGAATTATTATATTCACCGACTATGGGGGATTACAGAACGCACAACGGTGTTGATATAACAGGAGACCTTGGAAGCGCTGTTAAAGCGGTAAGTGCTGGCACTGTTGAAGATGTGTATTATGATGATTTTTACGGATATACAGTAGCTATAAATCACGGCGAGGGAGTTATTGCTTACTATATGAATCTTTCAGAGGCGATTCCGGCGGCAATTGTAAAGGGAGCTTCTGTTAAAACCGGTCAGACAATTGGCGGTATTGGTAAGAGCGCAATGATAGAAAGCGCAGATGTTTCACACCTTCATTTTTCAGTAAAGAGAAACGGTGAATTTATTGACCCCGGCGAATTTTTACGGGGATAAAGATAAAGAGAAAATCCAATCCGGATTTTCTCTTTAAATTTTATTCTATCATTTCAAAAAGCTTGTCAAGGGATATAATTTTAACGCCAAGCTTTTCTGCCTTTTCAAGCTTGCTTCCGCCGTCAGCACCCGCCAGCAGATAAGAGGTTTTCTTAGAAACAGATGATGAAATCTTTCCACCGTGTGATGTAATAAGCTCTGAGGCTTCATCTCGTTTCATTCCGGGAAGTGTGCCTGTAATTACAAAGGTAAGACCTTCAAGTGAGCTTCCGAGAACAGTTTTTGTGCTTTCTGTTTTTACGCCCGCAAGCTTTAGCTGTTCTATATTTTTCAGATTTTCAGCCTTTGAAAAATAATCTTTAATACTCTTTGCGCAAATGATGCCCATATCATCAACTTCACAAAGCTCGGAAATATCGGCATTAATGAGACTATCAATATTTCCGAAATGATTTGCAAGAGATTCACCAGCTGTTTTTCCGATGTGGCGTATTCCGAGAGCAAATATAAGCCTTGCGAGGCCTGCATCCTTTGAAGCGTTTATAGAATTTATAAGATTATCAGCGGACTTTTCTCCCATTCTGTCAAGTTCAAGGAGTTGTTCTTTTGATACAAAGTAAATATCAGCTGCACAGGAAATAAGATTTTTTTCTATAAGCTGATTTATCTGTGCTTCGCCGCAACCATCAATATTCATTGCATCTCTTGATACAAAATGTATAAGGCGTCTTGAAAGCTGTGCAGGGCAGTTTGCATCAGTACATCTGTAAGCAGCCTCGCCTTGCTCTCTGACAACTTCTGAACCGCACACCGGGCAAAGCTGTGGCATTATAAATTTTTTTTCAGTACCGGTTCTCTTTGATGGAACACTTGCAAGTATTTCTGGGATTATATCTCCCGCTTTTCGGACAATGACTGTATCACCAATCATTATTCCTTTTTCCTTTATAAAATCTTCATTATGAAGCGTTGCTTTTGAAACACTCGTACCTGCAAGACGCACCGGTTCAAGTACAGCATATGGCGTGAGTACACCCGTTCTTCCTACGTTTATTTCAATAGAAACAAGCTTTGTTTCCTTTTCTTCCGGTGGATACTTGAAAGCTGCTGCCCATTTAGGAGCGTTTGAGGTTTCCCCAAGTATTTCACGTTTTTCAAAGCTATCAACCTTTACAACAGCTCCGTCAATATCAAAATCAATTGCGCTTCGGTTTTCATTGAAATATGCAATTTCTCTTTTTATATTATCAAATTCAGTAAAGGTATTTATTGATGGTGAAACTTTAAAGCCAAGCTTTTTTAGATATTCAAGACTTTTTCTGTGTGAAGTAAGCTGTGGCAGTCCCTCTCCGTACTGAATATTAAATACGAATATAGAAAGTCCTCTTGATGCCGTAACTTTTGAGTCAAGCTGACGAAGAGAACCGGCTGCGGCATTTCTAGGATTCGCCATAAGAGGCAGACCAAGAAGTTCTCTTTCCTCGTTGATGCGTTCAAATTCGGGTCGGGGCATATATACCTCACCACGAACGCAAAGATACGGAACAGGCTCTGACAGCTTCTTTGGAATATCTTTTATAGTGAATAAATTTTCAGTTATATTTTCGCCTGTCTGCCCGTCACCTCGGGTTGCACCTCTTATGAGTATTCCGTTCTCGTATTCGAGAGAAACCGAAAGACCGTCAATTTTGTATTCAACAACAAATTCTGTTTCACTTCCGTTATCGCCAAGCGCTTTTTTTGTTTTTATAAGAAAGCTTTCAAGCTCCTCATAGGAGAATACGTCATTAAGGCTTTGAAGCGGAACACGATGTTTGACTTTTTCAAATTTCTCATTTGCTTTTCCACCAACTGTTTTGGAAGGGGAAGAGGCATCGTCAAGCTTGGGATATTCCTTTTCGAGGTCTTGAAGCTCACGCATAAGGTCGTCAAATTCAAAGTCGGATATTTCGGGTGCATCGTCATTGTAGTATTTATTTCTGTGGTAGTTGATAATTTCTCGTAGTTCTGTAATTCTTACTTTTGCTTCATCAAAGTTCATATAAATCTTCCCTTCGGCATTAGTATAGATTATCGCTGCATATATATTTTAACATTAAATAATTAATAATTCAAGAAATTACAGAATAATATTGCACCTTTTTAAAATTTATGATAAAATAGAGAAAAATAAAAAAAGAGGAATAGTAAATGAACAATGTATTTGTTTGTCCTAAATGTAAGAAAAGGTTCTCAAAAGTAAACAATTCACTTGTTTGCGATAATAATCATTCTTTTGATATTTCAAAGCACGGATATGTTAATTTATATCTTACAAACAGTAATAATTCCGGAGACGACAAGGAAATGTGCAGATGCAGACACATTTTTCATAATGAGGATTACTATAAATGCCTTTCAGAAAAGCTTTACGAAATTTGTACGGAACATGACGTTACCTCTGTGCTTGATGCCGGGTGCGGTGAGGGGTATTACTTAAGAAAAATAAGAGACGGATATGAAAAAGCAGGAAGAAATATTCCCGTTCTTTTCGGAATAGATATTGCAAAAGAGGCAGTAACCATCGCTTCTAAAATTGAAAAGCCTATACCCGATAATAGAAAAATAAAGTTTGCTGTTGCGGGAATATTTGACATGCCGGTAGAGAACAGCAGTGTTGACTGTGTTTTATCTGTGTTTGCTCCGGTTGCTGATGCTGAAGCAAAACGAGTACTAAAAGAAGGAGGTTTACTTATTATAGTTTCACCGGGAGAAAAACACCTTGAAGGTCTGAAGAAGGCTATTTACGAAAATGTTTACGACAATGAAATACATTCCAATGATTATAACGGATTTGAACTTATAGAAAGCCATTGTGTCAGTGACACGATATGCGTTAAAGGGGATAACGTCAGAAATCTTTTCCATATGACTCCGTATTATTGGAAAAC
>JAZOCR010000114.1:0-14918 GCA_045596605.1 Eubacteriales bacterium
CTCCCTCAGCCACCTTCGGTGTCAGCTCCCTCTCGGAGGGAGCCTTTTTAGCAATTACCACTTTATCTTTCAAAATCAACTTGGTTCCTCGCTCTGCTCGGATAAAGAAACCGGGCAAAGCTAAAGCTTTTTGGAACCACCGGCACTGCCGGTGGTTTTCTTTATACAAAAGGAACTACCGATAAACCTTTATAGGCTTATCGGTAGCTTCACATAATAATCAGTCTATTTCTTCAAATTCAATTATTTCTTTGAGTCTGTCGGGGGTGTTTTTCACATCCTTGATTTCAAAATCTCCATATGGCGTGCGTAAAAATGTAGCTTTATCCTTTAAGATAAAAAATGCTGCTCTGCACGGCTTTGCGTCGTTTTTCGGCTTATCGTATGTATCACATATTTTCGCCGTTCCCGTATCGTTGAGATATTGCTCCATATAGGGACATTGCCAATCAGAGCTGTCAAGCTCCTTGTCCGGAACTACAAAACCGCTCCAGTCAATTTCAAAAGGTGCGACGCTCAAGCTCATTTCAACAAGGTACCACTTTTCGTTAAAGTCATAGCATTCAAAGAGGCTTACAACGGACTTTTTCTCCGTATCGCCTGCGTTTGCGCTATTAACTGCTTGTACTGCGCTAAAATCTTTATTCTTGTTTTTTCTGTATTTCAAAAGGTTCAAAACAACGTTTGTCAAAGAAAGCAGTGCCACAAGTGCATTAAGGAGAATTATCCATATGCTGTCCTTCGCCGCAATTCTCAAAGCAGTAAGCACAATCCAAATACACGAAACGGCAAGCCACAAAATAATAACAAGCTTATTATTTTTCATATCTTTTCCCCCTCTATGAAATTACAATATTCCTTTGATTTCCGAAAGCGAATTTACCACGTAATCAGCGCCAAGATTTTCCGGCACATCTGCCTTTGCGTAGTTAAACCACACGGTATGGAGTCCGTACTCTATGCCGCCGAAGATGTCTGCGGTAAGTGAGTCGCCGATAATTACGGCTTCATTTCTCGATATATCGGGAAGCTCATTGAAGCAGGCGTCAAAAAATTCACGGCTCGGCTTTGAATGTCCTATCTTTTCCGAAATAAACAGCTTTGAAAAGTATTTCATCATACCCACGTTAGAAAGGCGCTTTATCTGCTGCTCGTATGGGGCGTTGCTTGCGGCGCACAGGGTATATTTACCGTAGAGGTAGTCAAGTGTTTCAAAGGCTCCGTCAACCGGTCTTGCGCTTGTCTGAAGTGCGGTGAGAAACTCTTTTTCAAAGGCTTCGCCGTCAAGGGCTATGCCGAGTTCTTTGAAGATGAGCTGCCAGCGTGTTCTGTGTAGCTCTGCCTTGGTAAGCTCTGCTGTTTCTATTTTTCTCCAGAGGCTGTCGTTAATGCGCAGGAAGGTATCAAACATTTCATCACCAGGAGTAATGCCGTGAGCCTCAAGGCATTTTTCCATTGCCGCCTTTGCTCCCTTATTGAAGTCAAGAAGCGTATTATCGATATCAAAGAGTATAACCTTTATACCGTTCATCCGCTTACTTCTTAAGCTTTGCATTGGCTTTTGCTCTGTCAACGTTATTGAGGATTGCCTTACGAAGTCTTATATTCTTGGGAGTAACCTCGATAAGCTCGTCCTCGTTTATATACTCTATTGCTTCTTCAAGAGAGAAGAATTTGGGAGTGATAAGGCGGAGTGCTTCGTCGGCTCCTGTTGAACGAACGGCAGTCATATGCTTCTTCTTGCAGACGTTTACAACTATATCGTCGCTTTTGGGAGTTTCGCCGACTATCTGTCCCTCGTAGACGTTCATAGCTTCCTTTATAAACATTACGCCTCTGTCCTGAACCTGGAAGATGCCGTATCTTGTAGTAACGCCATTTTCATATGCGATGAGAGAGCCCGAATCACGCTTTATAATTTCGCCTCGTACCGGCTCGTAGTCGTGGAATATAGAGGATATAATACCCTCTCCGTGGGTATCGGTGAGAAATTCGTTACGGTAACCGAAAAGTCCTCTTGTAGGGATATGGTACTGAAGCTTCATTCTGTCGCCTCTGGGCTGCATATCCACGAGCTCGCCCTTACGCTCACCAAGTCGCTGCATTACTGCGCCCATATATATTTCCGGCACTTCGCAGATAACCTCTTCAATAGGCTCACACTCTACGCCGTCTATCTCTTTGGTGAGAACCTTGGGGGCACTTACCTGGAATTCGTAGCCCTCACGGCGCATTGTTTCAATAAGGATAGAAAGATGCATTTCGCCTCTGCCTGCAACCTTAAAGCTTTCGGTGGAGTCGGTTTCGGAAACACGAAGTGACACGTCCTTGAGAAGCTCCTTGAAGAGTCTTGCACGAAGGTGTCTTGAGGTACAGAACTTACCCTCCTGACCTGCAAAGGGTGAATCGTTTACCGAGAATGTCATTTCAAGAGTAGGCTCGGAAATCTTCACAAAGGGAAGTGCCTCAGGTGCGAGAAGGTCACAGATTGTATCACCGATAGTAACGTCTGCAATACCGGAAATACATACTATATCACCTGCACTTACCTCGTCAACTGTGTTCTTACCAAGTCCGTCTATCTGATAAAGGTTTACTATTTTTGAGCGGTAGTCCTCGTGGGCTCCGTTGAAGTTTGACACCATAACCTCTGCGTTTTTCTTTATAGTACCACGCTCAACTCTGCCGATTGCAATTCTGCCGACGTATTCGTTATAGTCGATAGAGGAAACAAGCATCTGACTTGCGCCCTCGGTGTCAACCTCGGGAGGATCGATATGGCTTACAATGGTTTCAAAAAGTGCGGTAAGGTCAGCGTCCTGCTGTTCTGCGCTGAGAGAAGCAGTTCCGTTTCTACCGGAGCAGAATACTATCGGGCTGTTTATCTGGTCGTCGTCTGCGTCAAGGTCGATAAAGAGCTCAAGCACCTCATCAATAACCTCGTTTATTCTTGCGCCGGGCTTATCTATTTTATTTACAACGATAACTACCTTATGACCGAGCTCGAGAGCCTTGCCGAGAACGAATCTCGTCTGAGACATAGGTCCTTCCTGTGCGTCAACGAGAAGCACGACACCGTCAACCATTTTAAGTATTCTCTCAACCTCACCACCGAAGTCTGCGTGTCCGGGGGTGTCTACTACATTGATTTTTATATCTTTATAAATAAGTGAGGTATTCTTTGCAAGAATGGTAATTCCTCTTTCCTTTTCGAGGTCGTTGGAGTCCATTACACGCTCCTCTACCACCTGATTTTCTCTGAAGGTACCGCTTTGCTTTAGCATTTCATCAACGAGAGTTGTCTTGCCATGGTCAACGTGGGCAACTATTGCGATGTTTCTAAGGTCGTTTCTTATCATTTAAGTATTCCTTTCCGCTCACAGCAGATTTATTTTCTTTTTCTTCACAACCATAAATTATATAACATATTTTCCCCGCAGTCAAAGGGATATACGTATAATTTACATTTTTTGCAAAATAGATTAACATTATAAATTAAATCCCACTCCGAATATTTCCCGTTTTCACAGAATAAGCATTAAATAAAAACGGGAGATATGAGATGATTTCGGCAAGTCCAATAATGTGTGCTGCATCAAAGGCACTACGCTGTGCCGCATTCGAGGTGCGCTGCGGGCGCTTTGACACTGCGTCCTTTTTTACGGTATTATCCGGGGCAAAATTTCAGATTGCGTCGGAAAGAAAATATTTAAAAACCGCCAAAGAGCTCTCGGTGGTGCTAGACAGAGGAGAGGCTCTGTACTTCTCTCTTTTGTCAGCTTTTGAAAACAAAAAGCAGATATTTGCATCTACTGAAAGTGAAGTATACCGCACAAGTGCAAATCTCAGCATACGTAGCTTTTTGCTTTTTGACAACGCCATATCGCAAGGTGAGAAAGCATCCTTTGTAAGAAAGGCAGATATACTGCGCTCGGACATAGAAAAATTCTGCACTGCATCAAGACTATACCGTTTTCGTGCCCTTTCAAGGAACGGGAGCATTACAAAGGCTCTTTTTGAAATTGAATTTATCTGCATGTGCACAGACGCTGCCGAGAGGTGCTTGCGACTCATAGGGGCGTATAACAGGCTTTTATACATAAAATAGTTTACTTTATCCACTTGAAATTTCCGTCTGTTTCTGTTACCATTATAAAAAACAACAGTACAGGAAGCGGTAAAATGCCAAAAATACTATATGAGGACAAATACATAATAGGCTGCGAAAAGCCGGCAGGTGTTCTTTCAGCGCCGGCACCGAACGGTGACGAGTGTATTGCAGACATTATAGGTGAGATGTGCAAAATAAAAAATCCCGGAATAATTCACAGACTCGACCGAGGTGTTTCAGGGGTAATGATACTTGCGAAGCGTCAGGACGCCGCAGGGAAATTTTCTGCGCTTATTTCCGAGAGGGCTGTAGTAAAGGAGTATCTTGCGATTGTTCACGGAGTACCGGGCGAGGAAAAAGGAATTTACAAGGATTTGCTTTTCCGTGATTCACTTTCAAATAAAACCTTTGTTACTGACAAAATGAGAAAGGGTGTGCGTGATGCCTCCCTTGAATACAGGGTGCTTGCAAGCAGCGAAAGTGAAGACGGCACTCTTTCTCTCGTGCGCATAAAGCTCCACACCGGAAGAACTCACCAGATAAGGGTTCAGTTTGCCTCACGTAAGACTCCCCTTTTCGGTGACGGTAAATACGGAAGCCACACAAACAGAGGAAGTATTGCGCTTTTCTCGGCAAGACTTGCCTTTACTCATCCTTTTACAAAAAAGCAGGTGGATATAAAATCTCTTCCCGATGTGTCCATATACCCCTGGGCGCTTTTTGAGGATAAGCTTTGCGAGAAAGTTTTCGAGGGGAATATTCTTTAAGTCAAATAAAAAAGTCATAGCCGTTTTTGGCTATGACTTCTTTTTTTGCATTTATCAATACTCCACAAGGTCACGGAAAAACTTTACATTGTTTTCGTAGTACTCCGGGTCGTCCTTACGGCTCACAAGGGTGTTTTCGGTGCGCATATTTCTTATGCATACTATCGAATTTTCAGGATAGAAATTCAGAGTTGTATTCATATAGGAAAACATCTCGCTTATGGGCAAGCCGTATTCATCAATGGCATACTCCGGCACCTGGTCAAGCACCTGGTCAAGGGGGCGCATCATAGTTTTATACTGCTCGTAGATATATGGGTGAAGAATATATATTACCGAATCGCCTGCCGACAGCTCTATTTCAAGTCTTTGGATTTCCTCGTTTTGCGCCACCGGGTCAAAGTATTCGTACTCGCCGTCCTTACCGGCGATATTAAGTACGAGCTGGAAAACGCTTACAAGCTTTTCTCCGTCGCCGTTATAATCCTCGCTCATTATATTTTCAAGTGTTTTTTCTCTGTACTCCTCTGCAATTTTAAAATTGCCTGCATACATAATCATTGCGTCGTATTCGACTTTTTTTGCACACTGTGTGATGCAGATAAGTGCAATCACAAATGCGAACACGCCTATTATGGTATGCCATTTATAGTGATACCAATAGTTTTCTATTTTTTGCACAAAAGTCATCTGAATTTTGTTGTTATCCATGATTTCAAAAGAGTTCCCTTCGTAATTTTCTTATTTATATTGTAGCACACAAAACGCAAATAATCAAGCACTATCACACATTCATCGCATACTGCATAGAAAAAATTTACAAAAGTGCATAGTACACAAAATTGCCTCCCGTTTTTTCGGGAGGCAACCTCTTTTACTCTTTAATTATTACGACCTCACGCTCGTCTTCCTTCCATTCGATATTTGCGCCGAGGTTTTCAACGATAAATCTTACGGGAGTGTAGGTTCTGCTGTTTTCGATAAAGGCAGGGCTGTCAAGCTTTACGTCCTCACCGTTTACCTTTGCGGTATCGGAGTCGATGTAAATGAGAATTTCTGTGTCGCCCTTTGTGATAGTTACCTTTCTTTCATCGTTATCCCAGCCTACCTTTGCACCGAGGTTTTCAGCAATAAATCTTGCAGGAAGCATTGTTCTGCCGTTGCGGATAATAGGTGCTACGTCGTTGGTAACTGCATCTCCGAATACGACTGCTTCTGTCTTGTCAATTGTAAGAGTGATACGCTCTGCAACCTCGTCGGCATTCAGCCAACTTGCATACAACTTTGTATCTGCATTGATTTTTGTTGTACCGAAGTTGAATCTTTCTGTAAAGTAAAAGTATTCGTCCGTATACCAGCCGTCAAAGATATATCCTTCTTTTGTCGGATTTGCAGGTCTTACTGCAAGTGCGCCTTCTTTGACGGTCTGAGTTTGGATTGCGTTTTCGCTGTTTGTATCAAACATAACCGAAAAAGTGCCATTATCTGACCAGATTGCTTTTATAACAGTATCTTCTCTAATATTTACCCACTCATTTGGAAGATACAATACTCCGTTAATTTCCCAGGCACTGAAATGCTTTCCCTCGGGTGCAGTAAATCTGAATGCACCGGGAAGATTATAACTTCCTGTGGAGATTGCACCGTCTGACAAATAAGTTTCCGTGATAAAAGTACCACCGTTGGGGTCGTAGGTTATATCGCAGTCGTAAAAGGTATATGCCTCAACATTGTCGGTTTCGTAGCTCATACCACGGACCTTACGCTTGAGTCCATCACCGGGAATCAGCATATCCTGACTAAAGTCTACGTTTTCACGGTTATAGGAAACAGTGAAGCTCACGGGTTCGTTTATAATTGCAACGTCGTCCTCTGCAGGTGTTCTAAGAACTACGATTTCGTAGTTTACCATCCAAGGCACATAGGTTGGAACAGCCTCGGAAAGAGTGTCGTAATGAATCTCACCGACAGCAGCGGTATGCGTACAATTCTCATCATACGTGCAGGAGGGTATCGACGCCAAGGATACTGTGGAAAGTATACCTGAAACAAGGCAAAAAGCTACAAAAATTGAAGTGAGTCGTTTCATATTATTTCTCCTTTGATGTTTAAAGTACAAGACAAGTATATACCAAATCTTTCTTTTTGTCAACACAAAACACACTGTAGCTATCATTTTTTGGTAAAACAAAGCACCTCCCGCAGAAAAAACTGCGGGAGGTAATGTGAGCCGAGGAAAGATTACTTCTTTATAATAACAACCTCTCGGTCGTCCTCTTTCCACTCAATGCTTGCGCCAAGGTTTTCAACGATAAATCTTACGGGAGTGTAGGTTCTGCTGTTTTCAATAAAGGCAGGGCTGTCGAGCTTTACGTCTTTTCCGTTTACCTTTGCGGTATCGGAATCAATGTAAATAAGGATTTCCGTTTCATCGTTCTTGATGGTTACTTTTCTTTCGTCATTGTCCCACTCAATAGATGCGCCAAGGTTTTCTGCAACGAATCTTGCAGGAAGCATTGTTCTGCTGTTTCTGATAATAGGTGCTACGTCGTTGCTCTTTACTTCTCCGAATACGTCCGCTTCTTTCTTATCAATAGTGAGAGTCATACGCTTTGATACTTCATCCTTGTCAAGCCATCTTGCGTAAACTGTCGTATTGTAGTTTACTGCGGTTGTGCCAAAGAAGAATCTTTCACTGAAGGTTGCGTCCTTATACCAGCCGTCAAATACGTAGCCTTCCTTTGTGGGATTCTGGGGCTTTGTTGCCTTTGTGCCGGTTTTGATTGTCTGTATAGCAATTTCTGCTGCACCGTTGGTGTCAAAGCCTACGGTTACGTTTTCTGCTTTTGCTCCCTTTACGAACTTGAATGTATACTTTCCAACGTTGTCAATGCTGAGAGTTGCAACATTTGATTTACTGTTTGCCTGCTTTATGCTGTATCCGTAATAGTCCTTTGCGGTAAAGGAGATTTGAGGATACTTGTCGTCTTCGCCTACGGGAATTTCATAGGACTTTTTGTTAGGGTCAAAGTCTGCAAAGTCGAGTCCGTCGATTTTTACGGAATAATCGCCTGCAAAGTCATAGTAGGGCACTGCAGTAACCTTTGCTTCTTCGCCGTCAATTACGTCCCAGAGCATAAAGTAGAATATTCTGAAGGAAGCGCTTGCAGTTTCGCTGTGGTCAAATCTTATAGTGTGGGTCTTTCCGCTTTCAAGACCGGTTGCGAGAGTGTAAATCTTATGATTTGAGCTTCCGCTGTAAACGGCATCAATCATCTGCTGCTTTCCGCCGTCTATTGAATAATAAACTAAGGTACCGGGTGCCTGGTCGCCAAATGTATATGTCCACAGAGCTATATTTGCGGCGTTAAATTCAAAGGAAGCAACCGCACCGTTTGCCTTTGAGGAGGTCATTGCCGGGTGTGCGCCCTCGGTGCTCTGCCAGAATTTGCCCATATACTTGCTGTTTTCTATTTCATTTGCACCGACAAGGTCTGCGTCCATCATTTTTTCGACGGTAATCGTGTCTTTATTTTTCTTTGCCTTTTCGCTGTAGGTGATTTCGTAGTCCTGCGCCTTGGTTTTGTCTACAAGGTCTGCAGCGGTGGGCTTATAGTCTGTAATGAGATTTTCAGATAGGAATCTGTTTACAGTTTCACCGTATGATGCATAGCCGTTTTTGGTAGGATGTACTATATCGGTAAAGTACTTATACCATATATCACTTGTCTGGCTGGGATAAACGTTATTATTTTCAGCATAAATTTTACGGATAAGCTCACGGCCTGCGTAAAGCACGGGAATATCGTATTTCTGTCCGAGAAGCTGGTAAGGGTATCCGAAGAATGGAATGTCGCTTTTAGCGTCGTCCTGAAGCTGATAGTTAGCACCTGTAATTACAAAAACAATATCTGCATTGGGGTTTGACGCATAGATTTTTCTTACTATTGTTTCTGCATACACGTAGTTTTCATTCTTGTTATATATTCCGTCATAGTGGTCGTTAATTGCAAACTCTATAAAGTTAAGGTCCGGTGCCTTATCCTTTATAAGCATATCGTCTGCTCTGAACACGCCGTAGATTGACCCTGTTCCGCCGATTGCCGCATTGACCTCCGTAACCTTTGCCTGCGGGAAGTTATCCTTCAACCAATCACGGCTAAGAGCTCTCCAGGAGTATTTTTCAACGTCAGAGCCCTGAAGTCCTGTGCCTGCAGTTACTGAACCACCGAAATAGCCGACTGTAAGCTCTTTATCAATTTTAAGCTTATACAGTGTATTTACAAGATATTCGGGCTTTGCGTCTTTTGCCATTGTTATACCTCCAATGCATGAAGCTGTGCACAGCACTGCAAGGAATGCTGACAATAATCTCTTGATTTTCATAAGTTTCCTCCCAAAAATTGTTTTACTTGCACAAAAGATTATACCATAACGTGCATTTTTTATCAATACTAAAGATAACTTTAAATGGAAATAAAATGTAAAAACTGCTCCGTATTTACGAAACAGTTTTTTAGTGCCTTTTATATTCCTTTTTAACTTTGATAAACTTTGCTATAATAGTCCTTATACAGCATTTTCTCCGAGAGGGTGAACTTATTGCGCACCTCAATCTGTAGGCGGTCAACGTACCCCTCGGGAAGCTCGGTAGTTCCATTCCTCAGAACCGTTTCTCCGTTTGTGCAATTATAATATACCTTATCCGTAACAAAGCTGCGGTCGGCAAGCACTGCAATATGGTCGCCCTCGGCAAAAATATCCTTTCCAATGAGCAGCCTTGAATCATATTCAAGACCGAGAAGATTGGAAAGTGTAGGAAGAATATCCAGAGAACAGCAGGTTGTGTCAACAACTACCGGCTCTGTCATAGATGCGCTCCAGAGAAGGAAGTCCGAGCGGTATTTATCAAGATGCTCATCAAGAGTTTTGCCTGAAAGCTCTGAAAGTCCGGAGATGCCAAGGGGATAGGGATAGTGGTCGTTAGTAAGCGCAATGAGTGTGTTTTCAAGCACCCCTGCCGTCTCCAGCTCATTTAAAAGATAGGTAAGCGACGCTTCAAGCTCAAGCTGGCACGCAACGTAGGCTTTTACAGCATTTGAATAGGGCAGCTCCGCTACAAGCGCCTTGTTTTTGCTTGCCATGGTGTTACTTGAAAAGACGTAGGGCATATGTCCGCTGAAGGTGAGAAAATATGCGTGGAAGGGTTTTACATTTCCATTTTCGTCCTTCCCGAGAAGCAGTGGCAACGTCTGCTCCATCATACTTACGTCTGACGTTGGCCAGTCATTTACAACCTTAAGACCTCTGTACATCGCCTTGAAATCATAGCCGAGATTTGTGTGCGTCATATGTCTTCCGTAGTAGTCGTATTTATAATTATGGAATGCATAGGAATTTGCGCCCATGTTAGAAAACTGCTTTCCAAGGCTGAAGGGAAAATGGTTTTCCTTTGAAACGGTAAAGCTGTTATAGCTGTAAAAGTTGTTCCAGCCCTTGCCGAGAAGTGAGGTATCCGGGATAAGTCCCGTAAGAATTGCGTACTCGCCGTTTGAGGTATTATCGCAGACTGTGTTATAAAAGTCATTGAACACAAAGCCCTCGTTTGCCATTTTGTAAAGCGTGGGGGTAAGCTCCTTGTCAATTACGTAACCGGAAAAGGACTCTGCGCATATAAGAATAAGGTTGTAATCCTTGAATTTCCCGGTATACTCATTCTGCTTTGTGCCGCTTTGCACTTTGAAATAGCTGTGAAGCTCTTTTATTTCCTTATCTGTTTCCGAAGAAAAAAGACTGTCAAAATCTATATCCGTATTATTGTACTCGTATTCTATTACCTCTACCTCAGGCTCTTTTTCCTCTGTATCGGTTTCATCTTCAGCATCGGTTTTATCCTGCGCATCATCGGGCAGGAAAATAACCTCGCTGTCCTTTGTTCCGAATATAAGACCACGCAGCTCAAGGCGAAGCGAAGTAAGTACTCCGAAATCCTTTTCGCTCATTGCAAGAACGAAGGTATTATTGTATATGTCATAGGGAGAATAGAGCTGTTTTCCCGCAAAGCCGAGAGAAGCGACGGTGCAGAAATGAAGCACGAAAAAGAAAACAAGCTCAAGGGCAAATGCTCCGATACGGGTTCTTTTACTTTTAAGCTTTACCTTCAGATTTACAATAACAAGTGCAATTATCGGCAAAAGAAGAAGCAAAATGCCACCAAGGCTTTCTATTATTTTTAGTCTTGCCGCCTCACCGAAGCTCTCCATTGCATCTGCGCCCATTGCAAGCTGAATAACCGACATGAAGGAATTGCAGAAGCGGTAATAAACAAGCTGAACTGCAAAAACAATAAACAGTGCCGCTGAAAAAACAAAGGACAAAACAGTTCTTGCCTTTTTACCGAAAAGGGTGCAGACCGACGACAAAAGAAATGCAGTGCTAAGTGCAAAAAGCACCATAAAAATCGGCACGCCGGACTTTACTCCCAGTGAGAAAAAGCGAACTGTAAGCTCGGAAAAAACAATATTCAGAAAAAAGTATAAAAAATATACTGATTTAGTTTTTAAGGTTTCAAAATCAAGTTTCATCGTCTTACCTCCTGACCTAATAAATTTAGCACAATTGGGATATTTTGTCAAGGGGATTTTGGGTTTGTGTTTTAAATATAAATTATAAAGAGTCATAAAGATTCTGTAAGAATTGTTAAGACTCCTAAGATTGCGGAAATATTGACAGTTTAAATGATTTATGCTACAATAATAAAAATGCGAGGTGAGCAAATGGAACATTTTTTTGAATTGATTGCTGAATTATTGTTTGGATTGGCAAAAAGCAAACCCGATAAAATGCCAACTGATATTTCATATAATCCCCGTTTTATAGTCAGGCATCCTGCAAAGAAAAATATTGTCAGAATTTTTGCGACATTAATTATTATTGCCGTGTTTTCATTGCTTTGGATATTTGTTGATCATGATACTCGACTCTTGTATATAATATTTATTATCCTATTCGGTGTTTTGTTAATCTTAACTTTAATTGCTTTTTCTTTTCGTTGTTATGTTACAGAACAGCATATCAAAAAGAGCTATTGGGGATTGTTTAGTAAATATATCGAATGGGACAAAATTTCGTGTATAAAAGTTGTTGAGAAAACAGATGAAAAAAGTGTTATTATTGCGATTTATAACGACGACGGCAAATGTGTAATCGATTTGAACACCGATATGGAGAATGTTTGGTATATTGTGAAAATGGCAGAAGTAAAAAACATCACAGTAAAACATGAAAAGGATTTAACATTAAAACAAATATCTCATCTTTGATAAAAATATTGGGTATTACATAACAGGGAGGTATTATGTCACATAGCAAATATAACAAACGAGGTCATTCATTATATTTAGACAAATGGAATCCCAATGCAAAAAAGTATATTAATGAATGTAAAATATGCGGATACAAAGGTTATAGCCCTGCCATAGAACATCCTGATTTTTTAAACGACAAGAAAAAAGACCCATTTATATTCTCTGTTAACAAAGCAATATATGAGGAATTAACTAAAACATTTTCTATGTTGGAGTTGGATGAGCTCGGTCGTTGTAAGGATTGTGCAAGAATTCAAAATAAAGAGTAATTAAAAGTAAAAAAGGACTACGACCTATGTCATAGTCCTTCTTATTTTTAGTCAATCGGCTTCATCGTGGGGAAAAGTATAACGTCTCTTATAGACTCTGCACCCGTCATAAGCATAACCATTCTGTCGATACCTACGCCGAGACCGCCTGTGGGAGGCATACCGTATTCCAGAGCGCACATAAAGTCCTCGTCGATAAGGTTTGCTTCGTCGTCGCCTGCGGCACGAAGCTCTGCCTGACGCTCGAATCTCTTTCTCTGGTCAATGGGGTCGTTAAGCTCAGAGTATGCGTTTCCGTATTCTCTACCTACGATAAAGAGCTCAAAACGCTCGGTGTAGTCGGGCTTGTCCGGCTTTCTCTTTGTAAGGGGAGAAATTTCAACGGGATAGTCAATGATAAATGTCGGCTGAATGAGGTTCTTTTCAACAAATTCGTCAAAGAACAGGTTGAGAATATCGCCCTTAAGGTGATGCTCTTCATATTCAACGCCCTTTTCCTTTGCTACTGCTCTTACTTCTTCAAGAGTATGAAGTTCATCAAAATCAACGCCGGAGAACTGCTTTACTGCTTCAACCATAGGAAGTCTTGCAAAGGGCTTTCCAAGGTCAAGCTCGTAGCCGCCGTAAGTAAGCTTTGTGCCGCCTGTTACCTTCTGGGCAACAGTTCTGAACATTTCCTCGGTGATATCCATCATTCCGTGGTAATCTGTGTACGCCTGATAAAGCTCCATAAGGGTAAACTCGGGGTTATGACGAACGTCGATACCTTCGTTTCTGAATACACGGCTGATTTCGTAAACTCTTTCAAAGCCGCCAACGATAAGTCTTTTAAGCGGAAGCTCAAGAGCTATTCTCATATACATATCAATGTCAAGTGCATTATGGTGAGTGATGAAAGGTCTTGCGGAAGCACCGCCTGCAATTGTCTGAAGAACCGGAGTTTCAACCTCCATAAAGCCCTTAGAATCAAGGAAGTTTCTCACTTCCTTTATAATTCTTGAACGCTTTTCAAACACGCTCTTAACCTCGGGGTTTACGATAAGGTCAACGTATCTCTGTCTGTATCTTGTTTCGGTATCTGTAAGACCGTGGTACTTCTCAGGAAGTACACGAAGTCCCTTTGCGAGAAGAACGCATTCGGTAGCATGAACGGACTTTTCGCCCATTTTTGTTCTGAATACAGTACCCTTAACGCCTACTATATCACCGATATCAAACTTTTTGAAAGCTCCGTAGGGCTCTTCGCCGAGGTCGTCACGGCAAACGTAGCACTGAATGTTACCGTTTCTGTCCTGCACGTTGCAGAAGGAAGCCTTACCCATTACACGCTTCGCCATAAGACGCCCTGCGATGCAAACGGTCTTGCCTTCCATTTCCTCGAAGTTATTAATTATTTCATCTGTATGGGTATCCTGGGGATACTTTACGTTTTCAAAGGGGTCGTTGCCCGCTTCCTGAAGTGCAAAAAGCTTTTCACGTCTTACCTGCATCTGCTGATTTAATTCCTTTTCGGTAAGCACCTTTGTTTCTTCCGTATTATTGTTGTTCTTTACGTTTTCGCTCAATTTTATATTTCCTGTCCTTTCTGCCACAGGCCTCTTATGGCAAATTCCAAAGCTTCCGTTTTTACTTTGAGATATTTACAATCTTTATCTTAACGTCACCGCCGGGAGTTTCAACGAGAAATTCGTCGCCGACCTTCTTGCCCAGCAGTGCCTTGCCGATAGGAGATTCGTCGGAAATTTTGAACTGAAGCGGGTCTGATTCTGTTGAACCAACTATGCTGTATTCAACCTCTTCCTCGAAGTCGTAGTCGTAAACCTTGACCTTTGAGCCGATGGTTACTTTGTCGGTAGAGGTATTTTCCTCGATTACTACGGCATTTTCAAGCTGCTGTTCAAGCTCTGCAATTTCCTTTTCGAGAAGTCCCTGATGATTTTTTGCTTCATCATATTCACTGTTTTCAGAAAGGTCGCCGAAGGCTCTTGCTTTCTTGATTTCCTCTGCCGCTTCCTTACGGCCTGTTGTCTTTAAATATTCAAGTCTTTCCTGAAGTTTTTTAAGTCCTTCCGCTGATACGTATACCTGTTTCTTCTGCATAAGGAAAATTCCTCCTGTTTTTAACAAAAATAAGTCAAATTACATTATATATGCTATTTTACGAATTGTCAAGCGCAATTTTGTAACAAATTAGCCTTGCAATTTCTTTTTTTATTCTTTTACCGCCAAAACTTCCTTCGCCGCATACATCACGCCGAGCTTTCCGCTCTGATAAGTAAGTCCGCCCTGCATATAGACGGTATAGGGTGCAACACACGGTGCGTCGGCGGACAGCTCGATTGAAGCACCGCCAACAAATGCGCCTGCCGCCATAATAACCGGCACTGCATAGCCGGGCATATCC
>JAZOCR010000115.1:0-15863 GCA_045596605.1 Eubacteriales bacterium
GGCTCGTCTGTTTCTGTTCAAGTCATACGGCGCCGCTTGCGGTTTTACCCATTTTCTTGCCCTCGGAGTTGAGGAGCAGGGTAATAGTCATAGCGTATGCGTCCTTGCCGAGCTTCCTTCTGATAAGCTCCGTACCGCCAAGCATATTCGACCACTGGTCGTCGCCGCCGAACTGCATATTACAGCCGTATTCCTTGTAGAGATGGTAGAAGTCGTAGGACTGCATAATCATATAGTTGAATTCAAGGAAGGAAAGTCCCTTTTCCATTCTCTGCTTGTAGCACTCTGCACGAAGCATATTGTTAACGGAGAAGCAAGCGCCAACCTCACGGAGAAGGTCGATATAGTTGAGCTTCAAAAGCCAGTCTGCGTTGTTTACCATTTCCGCCTTGCCTTCGCCAAACTCAATAAAACGCTCCATCTGCTTTTTAAAGCAGTCACAGTTGTGCTGAATGATTTCCGGGGTCATCATACTTCTCATATCTGTTCTTCCGGAGGGGTCGCCGATGTAACCTGTACCGCCGCCTATAAGAGCAACCGGCTTGTTGCCTGCCATCTGAAGTCTTTTCATAAGACAGAGTGCCATAAAGTGACCTACGTGCAGTGAATCTGCCGTCGGGTCAAATCCGATGTAAAATTTTGCCTTTCCGTTATTTACGAGCTCTCTTATTTCGTTTTCATCTGTAAGCTGTGCAAGAAGCCCTCTTGCACGAAGTTCTTCGAAAATCTGCATTTTATATCTCCTTAAATTTAATTACTTTAAAGACAGCAGTACGTTTGCGGAAACAAAAAAATCCCGTCCTCAAACGTAAGGACGAGAAGCTCCCGTGGTACCACCTTAATTGTGTAAAACTGATTTTACACCACTTATATCCGCATAACGCACGGCGTACGTCACAGCCTACTTTTAAAAATTTTCGGTGTGAAGCTCCGGAATGTATTTGATAACGCACGGGTGCAGACTTTCACCGACCGTCTGCTCTCTGAAACGCCACTGCGGTATCTACTTGTTTCCATCAAAGCATATTTTTGCAGATTATATCACATATGTTTATCTTTGTCAAGAGCTTATTTGTTAAAGTTGTGCCCCGAAACTTACTGTGCGGATTACATTTTTGACAAAAAACCTTGTATTTTTCGTCCGGCTGTGTTAAAATATAGTGTACTATATTTTTGAGGGCAGCTTTTATGATTATCCATTCCGAAAATTACAATAAATACGGGCTTTACTGCGCCGCTTTTTGCCTTTCGGTATTTTTGTTTCTGGACTCCGGAAGCTTCTTTGTGCCGGGCGCTTGCGCAATTCTTTTGGCTTTGTGTTCAGTAGGGCTTCTTTTCGTCAAAGGTGATTACCGGTATTATTGCCGGATAGCCTCAAGGGTTATTCTGTCGGCGGTAGCCGGCATATTTGTTGCTATGTCTGCACGTGCGGTATATTATGTTCCTGCAGAAAAATTCATCCACGAATACGGCGGGGCGCAGTGTGAGCTTCTTGTGGAAATTGAAGAAATTGCATCACGTGGCGACAACTATGCAAATTACAACGCAGTAATTCTTTCTGCAGACGGTAAAGCGATAAATCAAAAATTCGGAGTAAATCCAAAAATCCGTATTTCCGCCTTTGGCGATGACTTTTTAAAAGTTGGAGAGATAGTAAGCTTTTCTGCCGTGCCGTCTGTTCCGGAACAGGTAACCGCAGGTGGCTTTGAGGAGAGGCGTTATCTTGAATCACAGTGTATTTTTGTCACTTGTACTGCAGAATCTGCTTTCCTGCCGGTGGCACAAAGAAAAATGAACGCCGTGGAGAGCATTCGCAGTAAAATGAGCGAGGGAATTTCAAAATATATCGGGAAATACACGCAGGGCTACGAGGCGGCTGTTTCAAAATGTATGCTTCTTGGCGACAAAAGTGAGATAGACTCCTATCTTAAAGATATTTTCCGTGCAAGCGGCGTTTCACATGTGCTGAGCGTTTCGGGACTGCATCTTTCAATTTTGTTTTACACTGTAATGTATATTTTCGGACTTCGCAGGAACCGTAAAAGAAGAAGATTTCCTGCTGCAGAGCTTGTTTCCTGCACGGTTGCAATTCTTTATATGATTATTTCCGGCTTTACACCGTCTATAATGCGTGCCGGATTTATGCTGATAATCTCGAGTGCTTTTGAAGCCTACAAATACTACGTTCAAAAGCTTTCAAAGCCTGAAAGTATAATGCGTTCGCAACGCTTCGGACATTTTGACAGTCTTACCTCACTTCTCGGTGCCGCTGCGGTAATATGTGTCGTGTCACCCTATTCCTTATATGACATAGGTATGCAGATGTCCTTTTTGTCTACTCTTGGAATTGTTCTTTCAATGTCCGTTTATTCAAAATACAAGGTGAGAATCAATCCGTTCTTTATACGTCCGGTAATTACTTCACTTGTTATAACCCTTTCCGCAGTGAGCTTCACATTCCCGGTGTGCGTGTATAACTTTGGAGCGCTTTCATCAATGTCTGCTTTGTCAAATCTTCTTATAACTCCGATTATTACACCGCTTCTGGCATTGTTGCTTTTTCTGGCACTTTTGTCACTGCTTCCTGCAGCTGTGCCTGTGGTGTTTATCTGTTCACTACTCGGAAAAATATCTGCTTTTCTTGCATCGATTTGTATACGCATCGCAGAAATAAATTCCTCCTTTGCTTTTTCGAATCTTGATGCTGCAGATAATTTTACTGTAAATATGCTTTTTTCTGCACTTGTAATTACAGCCGTTGTGTTTGCAATTTTCCGTCATCGCCGCACAAGTGTTATTGCCTGTGGCTCGGTGATTGTACTTTTCCTTGCTTGCACCTCGGTGTATTTTACAAATACCGCTATTTCGTACGGAAAGCCTACGCTAAGCATAGGTACCCTTTCACAGCTTCCGTATGCGTGTGCCCGTGTTGCGGATACCCGAGTGATTTTTGACAGCGGAGAGGGGCTTGCCTCAAGGCATTTTATGAGCGAAGTTCTTGGCAATGACCTTTATAAAACGGATAATATTTATACTGTGAGTATTTGTGAAGATACGGATTTGGAATCGGTTTATTACAACGTAACCGTATTTAATGAAAATAACGGAATAAACACCCTGCTTCTTCCGTCACTTAAGGCGTGTGACCGTGCAGGCTTTGATAGGGAAGCATATATGTATTTTGTCAGAAAACTGCAGGAGCGGAATTACGATATTTGCTTTTACAGCGAAGAAATTGCGCTTGGAAACACAGTAATCAAATGCAAGCACGATAAAAGCTATACAAGCTTTGAATTTTCTGACTACGCAGTCATATTTGCAGACGAATATAGTACTGAACTTGCAGCAAGCTTTGCAAAGGGCAAGGATTACTGCGTGTTTTTCTGTAAAAGAGTAAGCAGTGCAGATGAGGGCAATTACAATTCTCACGCACAGCTATACGTTACATCACCCGTTCACAAAGAAATAGACGGCGCAAACAGAATAATTCCACAGAAAGTCACACTTCTTGAATAAAGGGCATAAAAAAGGGATAATTTATTAAACAATTGATTTTTTCGTCATCTTTTGTCTATAAACATATGATATTATTAGCTTTGTATATTTGTGCAAAAATGTGTTTACATAATGTATAGTATTTTTGAAAGGAACAGAACAAATGCCGAATTTCAGAGTTATCTTCTCCAAGGATGACGTTCTTATATACATATCACATCTTGACCTTAATCACACCTTTATAAGAGCGCTGAACAGGGCAGGAGTGGAGCTGAAATATTCAGAGGGCTTCAATCCCCACCCTAAGATTGTTTTTGCGCTTCCCTTGTCCGTAGGTATGGCAGGGGAAAACGAAATACTTGATATTGGTGTTGCAGACGAGAATATGACTGCAGAAAGCCTATATAAAATACTTTCCGCCGAGATGCCGGCGCACATAACTATTAAAGAGGTTTACGAAGCAGACAGAAAGATAAATCATATTTCAAGTGCTAAATATGTTATACAGATTTCAAAGACAGGACTATGCTGTGAGCTTGAAAAGTTCTTCGGCACTGAAATAAGCGTTCTTAAAAAGACCAAGAGCGGTGAGAAAACCGTGAATATTTCCGGTCAGATACGCAGTGCCGAGTTTTGTGAGTCCTGCGGTAAAACCATTATATGTGCCGTGCTTGATGCAAGAGCTGACAGCTATCTCAATCCCGAGCTTATACTTCGTGCTATGAGGGATAAGGGGATGCTTACCGATGACGATGTCTATACAGTTAAAAGAAGCGAAATTCTGTTTGAACCTAAAAAAGCGTAAGGGGGAAGCTTTGATATGTCTGAAATAAGAAGTACTGATAAAAGCAAAAAAGCAGATAAGGCAAAAAAGATATCAAATATTTTAATTTCATCAATTTTCAGCGTTCTTGTAATAGGCGTCGGTGTTTATGCATTTTTGGCGCCTAAGCCCACCTATTCCGAATCAGAAAAGCGTGAGCTCGCAAAAATGCCGGAGCTTACTGTTGAAAACATTGCAGACGGCACATTTACCGACGGTTACGATATTTATTTTTCCGATACCTTCCCCGGCAGAGATACACTTGTGGATTTTGCTACAACAGTAAAGGACTTCAAGGGAGTTCGTGCTTTCGTGGAAGGCGGTAAAACCATTTATACCGCCGATGACGATATGTATTCAACCGAGGAAAAAGAAGTTGAAATTGACGAGAGCAAATTCAATAATGCTGAAAAAATAGAAATTTCCGATGAAGTTGTAAACACCGAGGAAGATGAATTTATTCCCGGACAGCACGAGGAAACAAAGCCTGACGATTCAAAAAATACGGAAGCAGACGTAAGTGAAGGCGATGGAGAGTCCGGAAACAAGGGCGAACCCGAAAAAGAGCAGGAAGAACAAAAGAAGAACGACAAGCCGGTAGGAGCCGAAGGACCTGCAGGAGAAAAAAGAGGTTCACTGTACGTTGTGGGCAATACCGCACTTGAGCTTTTCCGGGGTAATGAGGTTTCATCAAAGATTTACGCCGAAGCTATAAACACCTATGCAAAATATCTTCCGGAAACAGTAAATATATACGATATGGTAGTGCCGACGCATACGGAATTTGCGCTACCGCTTTCCGACCGCTCAGTATCAAACGAGCAGCGTCCGGTGCTTGACGCAATACGTGACAATCTTGTCGAGCGCATAACCTTTGTAGATCCCTACGATAAAATACGTGAGCACTATGAAATGGGAGAGTATCTCTATTTCAGAAGTGACCATCACTGGACAGCCCTCGGTGCCTATTACGCATACGCAGAATTCTGTGAAGTGCTTGGTTTTGAGCCGGTTGATATTACAAGCTATGAAACCGGAAGAATAGAGCCTTTCCTTGGAACATTCTATCAGTCCTCAAGAGATGCGGCACTCAAAGCATCTCCGGACTATGTTGATTATTACAAGGTTGACGTTCCTATGGCGGTTACACGTTACGATGCAAACGGCGGGGCGTATAACGCAAGACTCTATTATACCTACGTTAAGGGTGAAGCAAATTCCTATCTCGCTTTCCTTGGTGGAGATTTCCCCTATATCAAAGCTGTGACGGAAAACAAAAACGGAAGAAAGCTTATTGTATTCAAGGAATCCTACGGAAACCCGCTCATTCCTTTCCTTGCACCCCACTTTGAAGAAATTCACGTGGCTGATATAAGATATTTCCCCTATAATGCAGTTAATTTCATTAATCAGTACGGTGTTACCGACGTTCTGTTTGTAAACGGACTTATGTCCGCAAGTACAGGTGCAAGGGTTGATGAGATATACGGAATGCTAAACAAATAATTATTATATGAACCTTAGAAACTCCCGGCAAAGCTAAAAAATGCTTGCACGGGAGTTTGTTTTTAAAAAAGCAATTTAAAGCCCTGTTTTTGTGGCAAATTCTACCTGTTTTGCATAATATACAGTGTGGCAGATGAAATTTTAAAGCCATAGAACGGCCGCACGGCGGTCTTTGAAAGGAAACTACCGTTATGAACAAGCTTGCGGCAATAATCGGAATTTTTATTCTTTCCTTCGGTATGAGTATACTTCTTTGCTGTATACTTCCGCCGGGGGCTCTGGTCTTTGTTCAGGCGGTGCTTCTCATTGCCGCAGGCGTTTTCTTCGTGTTTTCCGTCTGCTGACTTTAATTATTCTACATTAAGCGGGGTTGTATTATGAAAATAGTTGTGTTTAAGCCTCCGAAGCTTCTGGTGCCGATTTTAAAGCTGTTTATAAAAAAGAAGCAATAAAAACTATTGCCGGAATATTTATTGCCCTTTGCGAGTATATTTGTATAAAAATAACGTGTCGGAGATGTTTTTGTCAATGATGCGAGCAAAGGAGAAAAACAAATGGAAAATTATCTTCCCGTCTATGAAAAAGTACTTTACGAAAAAGCAGAAAAATCCTTAATTACAGAGGTGTCGTTGCCTGAATATCTACCGAACATTTCAAAGGTTGTAAAGGTGTCGGTTATGCCTGCAGTATCGGCAACCGAAGCTTCTGAGGATTCACTTTCCGCAAGAGGCAGAGCTGTGTTTGGCGTAGTTTACGTTTCGGACTTCCGTGATAAGCTCAAGTGTGCGGTGTTCCCCTGCGAGTTTTCCCATACCTTCCCTGTAAGAGGGCTTAAGGCAGAGCTCGGGGACGACGGATTTGCAGAATGCTATGCCTTTGCGTCGGAGGAAAAAGCAACGGTGCTTACTCCGAGAAAGCTTTCTCTTTCCTGTAAGGTGACGGTACTTGCAGAGGCTATGGCTCAAAAAAAGAATGACGTTTTTGACCCGGAGGAAAACGAAAGCCTTAAAAAGCTTACAAGTGACATTGGAGTTCTGAAGATTTCCCAGCTTCCACCGGCTGAAATACGTATTGACGAAAATATAAATCTCGAAGCCGGTATGCCTCAGGCTCAGGAAATAGTCTTTGCCGACTGTAATTTATCCGTTGAAAGCACAGAGGTGTCGGAGGGAATGTGTACATATAGGGGTAGTGCGGTATTCAACTGTATGTATCTCGGTGACGACGGTGGCGAGGGAGCGGAATACATATCACTTTCAAAATCAATTCCTTTTTCCGTTCAGACAAATTCCGGGGGGCTTTCACAGGATACTTATATACTGTGCCGCACTTCCTTGTCAGGTATTTCAGCAGATGCGGTATCAGATAGCTACGGAGAGTCAAAAATCATTTCCGTATCAATAAACGGGAGCATCAGTTCAAAGGCATACAGCACAAGAAATGCTACTGTGTGTGAAGACGTTTTCTGCACGATGTATCCTTGCGAATGTGAAGTAAAAGAGCTTTTATATGATTGCTTTGCGGGAAGCTACTGTGAAAAAATAACAGCCCGTGAAAGCGTTCACGCAAACCTTGGAAATATGACGGATATAATATCGCAGAGTGGGTCGGTGAACGTGCTGTCTGCGGAAGCTGTGGACTCAAGGCTTGTGATTAATGCAAGAGCAAACGTAAAAATTACCGGAACAAACGAGCTTGGTGGCATAGAATGTTCAAGCTGTAGCTTCCCGGTAAAGCTTCCCTATTCAAGAAGCTTTGAAGGCAGGCACGAGAAGTATAAGTTTGATACAAGTATTGACGTTCTTGACTGCAGATGCCGTATAGAAAACGGCGAGGTAAAATGCGAGCTTGAGCTTATGTGCTCAACTGCGGCACTTGCAAGAAGCCATGTGAGAGCGGTTACGGCGGTGCAGATAGACGACAGCACAGAGCTTTTAAAGGATAAATCTGAGTATATAATCTATTATCCGGACGCCCGTGATACCTTATGGTCAACCGCTAAAAAATACCGGGTGTCTCCATCTGAGCTTATGGCAATAAACGGAATGAAAAATCATTCTGATATCGTGGGAAAGAAAACTCTTGTTATTCCGAGATAATTAAATAAGTCAACATAAAACTGCACTCCCGATTGGACATATCCAAAAGGGAGTGCGGTATTTTATTATCTTAAAACTTTTTAATCAGCTTCCGGCTATGCCGAAGGAAATGCCGGGGTAATAATATTTCAATATTTCATAAAAGCTGTGATTTTCCTGAGCCATAGCTACTGCACCAAGCTGACTCATTCCCACGCCGTGACCGTAGCCTTTTGTGTTAAATGTAATAACATCGTCGGTGTAGCTTATTGAAAAGTTAGTACTTTTAAGCCCGAATATATTCTTTATTGTGTTTCCGCTGATGCTTGTTCCTGCTATTTCAATAAAATCCACACGCCCTGACGCTGTTCTGGTTATCCCGGATACCCACTGGTGAAACGGCGATGTTTCATAGCCGGAAGCATCTGTTACATTTGCGTTTTTAAGCTTCTCTATAAATTGTTTTTTAGTAAAGCTTTTACTTTCATTCACCTGGGATTTCAGCGAGTCGTTTTCAAGCTCGTTTGTTTTTACAGAAACCAGATAATCAACGCTTCCTCCCCATACCTCCTTGCTTGAGGCGGTATACTCACCGCTTGAAGCGTGAAAGGCGGCAACAATCGGTTTTGAATTGTAAAGCATAATTATACCTCTTGTTGCATCTGCGGCGTCTTTTGCGTTGTCATAGCACTTTGCACCGGCGTCACCGTATTTTTCTATATATTCCTCCCTTGTTACAAAGCTTTGACAGTGGGCGGGACTCGTACATATATCCGCTCCTGCGTGAGAGGACTTATCCTTTGTTAAGATAAGGTTTGCCGCAAGAGTTCGGCAGGCGACAGCCTGTGCCCTGAGCGCTTCCGTTGGTGATGCGGCGGGCATTTCTGCCGCAACAACTCCTGCAACGTAAGAGTCAAGAGGGATTTCTTTTATTACGTTTTCATTGTGAAAAAGGAGCTTTACCGTTTTTATTTCTGAATAGTCGTAAAACACCTCTGTGGCTTTGGATGCTTCATCAGTGGCTTTTTGCGTTTCTTCTGCAGGCTGATTTTCGTTTGGAATCATCTCTTTCTTTTCGCTGCTTTCTGATGCTTTGATGCTTGTCTGAGTGCCGGAATAAATGCTTGACAGTGACATATACAGGGTATCAGAATAATCTGCGCCGGCTTCTTTTGCATTGGTATTTAAGTTGCCTTTTAAAGCAAAGGTCAACAGAACCCCAGCAGAGCACATACACATTGTTGCCATAGTGATTCTTAATCTTATACGCTTTTGTTTTCTGTTCATTTACGTTTCCTCTCTTTATGTGAATTTTTGGTACATTATATTCACAAAGGGTTTTTCATATTCCGCATGTACTTGAATTTGGGGAAGAGGTATGATATAATCACGTAAAAAGGAGTGATAAAATGAGCTGTAATAAAAAGAAGCATTTTTGTACCTGCCGTGACAGAGAGTGCCAGTTTAATCCGAATAATCCTGCGACATACTGCCACTCGTGCGATGAATGCGTAAGTAAGAATCTTAAAAACGGAGAAATTCCGAGTTGTTTTTTCAGAAAGGTGAAGGACGACCTTATGGGAGTTGAGGAGTTTACCTTTGAAAGCTTTGTGAAATTCTGGAACGAAAACAAAAAGGCATAAAAATAACCGTACACGAGTCTTTCGTGTACGGCATAGTAAAATTGTGATTACATAAAAAGACAAAGAAGCATCGGAAGAAACATTGCAGGAAGCATATTCATAACCTTGATTTTTGTAACACCTATAAGGTTAAGACCGATGCCGATAATAAGTATCGAGCCTGCGCAGGTCATTTCCGCAATAAGCACGTCGCCTGCGAACAGCGGTGCTAAAACGCCTGCGAGAAGCACTAATGCCCCTTGGAAAACCAATACGAAAATTGCTGACAGCATAACACCGAAGCCGAGGGTTGAAGCGAAAACGCAGGAGGAAACAAGGTCCAGCATTGCCTTTGTGTAAAGCATTGTGTTATCGCCGTAAAGACCGGCGTTCAGCGAGCCTACTATAGTCATCGCACCCACGCAGAACACAAGTGAGCTTGTTACAAAGCCCTGCGCAAGACTTGGCGAATTGCCATCGTCTTTTTTGAATTTGTTTTCGATTTTTGCACCCAAAAGGTTTAATCTTTCGTCAAGCCTAAGAAGCGTTCCGATTACGGTTCCGATAACAACGGAAAGTATCATAATAAGGGTGTTCTGCCCCTTCATTGCACCCTGTACGCCTATAAAAAGTGTACACAATCCGAGTCCCTGCATAAGTAAATCAGAAAGGGATTTCGGAATTGCTTTCTTAAAAAGTATTCCAATAAGGCTTCCGAGAAGCACTGTTCCGACGTTTGCAAATACGCCGCTCATATTTGAAAGTATCTGTAGCATATTTTTCTATTCTCCAAAATATTTTTCAATATAGGATTATATACTTTCAATAATGAAAAATCAATACCCATAAAGAAAATTTTGGAAAATTTGTTTTCTTTCCAAAGAACTTCAGACAAAACACTTCAATTATCACATAAATTTCACACAGGTAACATAAGCGTTTCAATATTAGGGTTTAAAATATAAGCACAGCATAAGAAACGGAGGTTTAATGCTATGTTGAACGATAATGAATTTAATGAAAATGAAAATTTCAACTTTTCCGATGGCAGCGCCGAAGGTGGCAATACACCTGAAAATATGCAGACCGAAAACAGCAATATAAGTGAGAATTCAGCAAAGGATTTTAGTATGCAAGTCCAGGATTCTCCGGAAAGTAAACCTGTTGAAAATCCCAATGTCAATCCTATAAATGATAATTTATACGGCACATATCAAAATAACAGCTATAGTCAAAGCAGTGCAAATTCTTATAGCGATGAACATCACGCCCCTTATGGACAAACCAATCAGTCACAAAACAGTGCCGGAATAAGATACGATGCAGATAAAAGCAACGGTGACGGAAACTACACCTGGAATTATTACGGTTCGCAGAGCGGACAGATGCCGGGTAAAACCCACGAAAAGAGAAGAAGCAAGGGATTTGTCGCTTTTATGGCTGTTGTGGTTGCTTTTGTGGTGGTCGGAACAGCGGCGCTTTCTGCGGTAATTACATCAAATTACATTAAAACCGGAAGGGTTACCACGTTTTCTGAAAGCGTAGAAGAATATAAGAAGCCGGTCATAGGTCAAAATAATGCAAATAATTCAAATGAACCGCAGCAGACAATAGGCACTGTAATTGACAACGGCAACGCACTTTCAAAGCAAGCTATTGCGGTGAAATGCAAGCCGTCCTCTGTAGGTATTGAGGTTACGTCTAAGTCATACAGTATTTACGGATATTCCTATCAGACAAGCGGTGTGGGTTCAGGCTTTATTCTTACGGAAGACGGATATATCGCAACAAATCATCACGTTATTGAAGATGCGGATAAAATCACGGTGCAGCTTGACGACGGTACAAAGCACGACGCAGTTCTTATAGGCTCTGACTCTATTACCGACCTTGCAGTACTGAAAATTGAGGCTTCAGGTCTTATTCCTATGGAAATAGGAGATTCAGATAAGATGGTTGTAGGTGACAGTGTAATTGCTATCGGTACACCTGCCGGAATTGAATTTGCAGGAACTGTTACTGACGGTATTATTTCGGCAATCAACCGTAATGTTGAAATAACCAACGAAAGAGGAACTATTGTAAAGACCATGACGCTTATGCAGACAAATGCTGCAATAAACCCCGGAAACTCCGGCGGTCCTCTCATAAACGATATGGGACAGGTTATCGGAATAAATACACTCAAGCTTACTTCAAGCTACGAGGGTATAGGCTTCTCTATCCCGATAAACAGTGCAGTTAAAATTTTCAATCAGCTTATTTCCGACGGCAAGGTTTCCGAATATGATAACAGCTTTGTATCCGGCAACGGTGCAATCGGTATAACACAGTACGCCGAGGTAAGCAAGCAGGAAGCAGAATATTACGGAATTCCCGAAGGAATTATAGTAATTCAGATAAAAAATACAAGCTCTGCCGTATCTGCAGGACTCAGACGAGGCGACATGATAATAGGCTTCTGCGGAACAGAAGTGAAAACGGTTGACGAGCTTAACAAGCTGAAATCCAAGTATAAAGCGGGTGACCAGGTTACTCTCAGGATTTACCGTGACGGTGAAGGCGAAAAGGATATAACCTTTAATCTTGATATTATGGATTCTTAATATTGCAATTTTCGTATATGATACTCTCCTTAAAATTACAGAAGGTACGAAGGTCGGATTCCGGCTTTCGTATTTTCTGTTTTTATGTGGTTTGACATAAGTTTTTTTACTACAAAAGAATAAGTTTTGCATTATTTTCTTGCTTTTTTGGAAGATATGTGTTATACTTGGATATAATTGTATTTGAGGGTAAAGTATTAACAGAAATGGTGATAAAATGAAAATCGTAATTCTTGATGCAAGTGCACTTAATCCCGGAGATTTGTCCTGGGGAAAATTTGAAGAGCTCGGAACGCTTTCCGTCTACGATCGTACCTCTCCGGAGCAGGTCGTCGAGAGGGTAAAGGGAGCACAGATGGTTATAACCAACAAGGTTGTTATAGGCAAAGACGAGCTTTCGCAGATGCCTGACTGCAAATATATCGGCGTTCTTGCAACCGGATATAACGTTGTTGATATAGCAGAAGCAAGAAAACGTGGCATTGACGTAACAAACGTTCCTGCTTATTCAACGGATTCCGTTGCACAGCTTGTTTTTGCACTGCTTCTTGAATGTGAGCATAAGACATCACGTCATAATGAGCTTGCTCATGAAAAGTGGTCTGATTGCCCGATTTTTTGCCTTTATGAAAGTCCCATTTATGAAATTGCCGGCAAAACCTTTGGAATTTTCGGATACGGCTCAATAGGCACGAAGGTTGCAAAAATCGCAAAAGCCTTCGGTATGCGTGTTATAGTTTGCTCCAGAACAAGAAAAGACGACGATACCGTGGAATGGGTAGACGAAAGCACACTTCTTCGTGAAAGCGACTACCTTTCGCTGCACTGTCCACTTACCGAAAAGACGGATAAATTCATTAATGCAGAGCGTATTTCCATGATGAAAGATGGTGCGGTAATAATAAACACCACGAGAGGTGGGACTGTTGACGAGCAGGCGGTTGCAAAGGCACTTGAGTGCGGAAAGCTTCGTGCGTTCTGCGCAGACGTTCTCTCAAGTGAGCCACCGAAAAAGGACAACCCCCTTCTTCTTGCACCCAACTGTATAATTACGCCTCATATTGCGTGGGCAACAATTGAAGCGAGAACACGCCTTATGAATGAAGCCTATGAAAATGCGGCGGCATTTGTACGTGGCGAAAAGAGAAACGTTATAAACTGAAATATGATTTTTCACTTTCCCGGAAAGGAGAGATTTCGAATGGCTGAAAAAAAGACAAAAGACGATATTTTTATAGCCGCCCAGAACAAAAAAGCAAATCACGATTACTTTATACTTGAAACCTATGAAGCGGGAATTGAGCTGTACGGAACAGAAGTAAAAAGTATCAGAGCGAGTGCAGTGAACATGAAGGACTCATACTGCTTTATAGAAAAGGGCGAGCTTTATATGTCCGGAGTTCATATAAGTCCCTATGAAAAAGGGAATATTTTCAATAAAGAGCCGCTGAGAGTAAGAAAGCTTCTTATGCACAAAAAGGAAATTATGAAGCTTTTCGGCAAGGTGGGAACAGAGGGGGTAACTCTCGTTCCGCTTAAAATGTATTTCAAGGGCTCAAGAGTTAAGGTTGAGATAGGACTTTGCAAGGGTAAAAAGCTGTACGACAAGCGTGATACCGAGGCAAAAAAACAGGCTATACGTGACATTGAAAGATACAGCAAGGGTGCGGACAGATATTGATTTGACATTTTCAAAAACAAGGAGATTTTAATTTTGCTTTCAAAGGTAAACAGTGCTGCAATTTGCGGCATTGACGGATATATTGTTGACGTGGAATGCTACGCTTCGGGAAACTTTCCGAAGTTTCAGCTTGTGGGCTTGCCGGATGCGGCGGTAAAGGAGTCTTACAACAGAATAAAGGCGGCAATAAAAAACTCGGATATCGATTTTCCGAATATGACTATAACCATAAATCTTGCACCGGCAGACGTACTTAAGCAGGGCACGGCATACGACCTTGCAATACTTGTGTCGCTGCTTCAGTGTACTGTCCTTTCGGAATGCAATCTTTCCGGAAAATGCTTTGCGGGAGAGGTGTCGCTAAGCGGTGCGGTAAGGAAGACCAACGGTGTTCTCGCTATGTGTATGGCGGCGAGGGATGCGGGATTTTCCGAAATGTACGTGCCGATTGACAATGTAAAAGAGGCATCTGTCGTTGACGGAATTGACGTTTACGGTGTTCCTGACGTAAGTACGCTTGTTCTGCATCTTTTAAAGGGCGGTGTTATTCCTAAAGCAGTCTGCGACAGAAATGCGCTTTTTGAGCTTTCATATGCAGGAATTCCCGATTTTTCCGACGTTAAGGGGCAGTGGGTGGTAAAGCGTGCCATTGAGGTCGCTGCCGCAGGGATGCACAATCTTTTACTTATTGGTCCGCCCGGCACCGGAAAAAGTATGCTTGCGAAAAGAATACCCGGAATACTTCCTCCAATGAGCTTTGAGGAGGCACTGCGCACAACGCAGATTTACTCTGCCGCAGGTATGCTTGGTAATGATACGCTTATTACAAGAAGACCCTTCAGAAGTCCTCATCACACTATGTCTTCAGCAGGACTTGTGGGTGGTGGAAAGATACCTCAGCCGGGAGAAATTTCCCTTGCGGACAACGGAGTTCTTTTCCTTGACGAGCTTCCCGAATTCAATAAAGATGCAACAGAGGGACTTCGCCAGCCGCTTGAAGACGGAAAGGTAGTTATAACCCGTGTGGGAGGGAAAATGTCTTTCCCCTGCAGATTTATGCTTGTATGTGCAATGAACCCCTGCAAATGCGGTTATTTCGGACACCCTACAAAGCAGTGTACCTGCCCGAAGGGCTCGATTTCAAAGTATCTTTCAAGAATATCAGGACCGCTTCTTGACAGAATGGATGTGCAGATAGAGGTGCCGTCACTTACATACGAAGCACTTGCACAGAACACACCGGAGGAAAGCTCGGAAAAGGTTCGTGCGAGGGTGCTTGAAGCTCGTGAAATCATGACAAAGCGTTATAAAGACGAAGCAGGGATAATTGCCAACGGAGACCTTACACCTGCACTGATTAGAAAATACTGTATTCTTGATGAGCCGGCGCAGGACGTGCTGAAAAAATCCTTTGAACGTCTGGGGTTGTCGGCAAGAGGCTACGACAGAATTCTTCGTGTTTCACGTACCATAGCGGATATGGCAAAGAGCGATATTATACGCCGTGAGCATATCGCCCAGGCGGTGCAGTACAGAAGTCTTGACAGAAAATATTGGAGCAATAACTAAGCAAAAGGCAAAAGCGGAGAAAAACGCTTTTGCCTTTTATAGTTTAACAAATACTGTTTTCATTCTTTTTTCTCAAGTAGTTTCAGTAGTTTGCGTCCGGCGCAACTCAATGTCAATACATCAGAAACTTTGTTGACATTTTTCTCGGGATATTCAAATTCTGCGCTCCATTCTGCTTCATCATACCGCTTGCCAAAACACAGTAAAAGTATCTTCCCTAAAACAGCCTTGCGATATAATTCTTTGTCGTCACAGTTTTTGATAATTGTCTCATATCTTCGCAGAGCGTTTTCTGTCATCTCGTTTATAAATTTCAGGTTAACTCTGTCATTGCCTTTTTTGTATTCTTCAAAGGCAAGCTGGTACTCTGCGTACGCAAGCCACTCAAGATATCTGTAATCATTTGGATAATCAATCGTCGCTGAACGTGCCCATACATAACTTAACTGGGGAACTTCACAGTCATAATATTTTTGCAATCCC
>JAZOCR010000116.1:0-5208 GCA_045596605.1 Eubacteriales bacterium
TGGGTGAAAAATACGGTATCGGACAAAGGGTTCCACCGTGTGTCATCGTTGAAGTCATGGAAAGAACCATTCCAAAGCAGTGAAACATAGGAACCTGAATCATCATGCGGTCAGCAGTTGACAGATCCATTCTGTCACCAATTGTCTTGCCGTTATTTACAATATTTCGGTGAGTAAGCATAACTCCCTTCGGAAAGCCGGTAGTACCTGATGTATACTGCATATTACAAACATCATCGGGCTTTACAAGAGAAGCTCTTCTTCTTACTTCGTCACGGGGAACAAGCGAAGAACGCTTCAACATCTGCTCCCACGTAAGACAGCCATTCATTGAAAATCCAACTGTTACTACGTTTCTGAGGAACGGAAGATTCTTTGAATAAAGAGGCTCACCGGGCTTAAGCGTGCTAAGCTCAGGACAAAGCGCTTCTATTATCTCTTTGTAATTTATATCCTTACAGAATTCAATCATTACAAGCGTATGAGTATCAGACTGCTTTAAGAGATATTCTATTTCGTGAATCTTATACGCAGTATTCACAGTAACTAAAACTGCACCGATTTTCGTAGTCGCCCAGAATGTAATAAACCACTCCGGAACATTGGTTGCCCAAACTGCCACGTGGTCGCCTGCTTTAACACCAAGTGAAATAAGTGCTGCAGCACATTCATCAACGTCACGTCTGAATTGCTGATAAGTTCTTGTATAATCAAGAGTAGGATATTTGAAGGCGTACTGATCAGGATATTTTTCTGCCATTGTATCAAGCACATCGGAAAATGTGCAATCAATTACATCGTACTTCTTCCACACGAAAGTACCGGTCTTATCTCTATTATAGTAGACCTTGTCAAAGCTTTTCTTCTCTCTTTTGAGCGAAGAAACATAATTTGCAAAATGTGTGAGAACTATATCCGCATCATTTATATCTTCATTCCACGCAGCACAAATATATCCATCGAAATTAAGTGACGACAAAGCATTTATGAGGTTTTCAACAGGAAGTGTGCCCTCACCTATAAGCACAGTTTTTCCGTCCTTCATATCACCGAGACGAACGTATTTTATGTATGCGCCAAGATTTTTAATAGTTTCCTCAGCCGTTTCGTTTGCGCCGAAATAAGTACCCCTTACATTCCAGGAAGCACCTATCGCTGCAGAGGAAAAATAGTTTATAATGTCAAGCACGTTTTCTGTGTTTGAAAGGTATCCGACTGTTTCAAAAAGAATTCCTACGTCAGACTTTTCAGCTCTTTTTACCGCTTGGGAAAGCTTCTCTTTTAATATATCAAAAGCAGTTTTTTCCTCAACACAGACAATTATGTTTTCAATTCCTGCGTTTGCAGCAAGGTCTACGTATTTTACAATTGTATCAGCTGTAGTTTCTTTATTTTCAACAGGATATGGCATACGAAGCGCAGAAACAGTTATATTTCTGTTGACAAGCTTTCTTTTGGCGTCAGAAACACGTTCACGTCTGAGAATGCTGTCATAGTGCTGACTTCGTTCCTTTATTGCATCGTATATTTCAAATCCTTGAAAGCCGTAATCATAAGCATATCTGCAGACATCAAGAAAGGATGCACGATTTACATTTTTTGTGGAAAATACTATTTTCATAAAGGATTATTCCTCCTCGAAGACTATCTTATTGAGGGCGTTAATGTATGCTCTGATGCTTGCGGCAATAATATCCGTTGACGTTCCATTACCCGAGTAAAGCTTGCCGTTGTTGCGAAGTCTTACAAGCGCCGAGCCAAGAGCCTCTTTGCCTTCCGTTACTGACTGAACCTGAAAATCATCAAGCTCGTAGTGGTGGCCTATGCACTGTTCTATAGCACGGAAAGCAGAATCGATAGGTCCATCGCCATTACTTACACCGCAAAGGATTTCGTCTTTACACCTGAGAGTAACCTGCGACATTGAGCTCGAGGCATTACTGCTTGTGGTTGTATATGTTTCAAAATGATATGTTGAAGGAGCCTGCATAGCAGAGTCTGCAATTATGGCTTCAAGCTCCTTAGGACCGACTGCACCTTTCTTCTCGCACACACGCATAAGCGCCTTATACACGTTTCCAACATCAGAATCGGTAAGCTCATATCCGAGCAACCTTGTTGCCTGTGCAACCTGGTCTATAGTGCAATCGGATTCAAGAATGAGCTTCTTTTTCTCACTTACCGTACTGTCAGATTCATAACTGCGATGATTGATATTGGAAAGCATATCATCTATGCTTGTGTGAATGGTGGTATTATTGAGACCTGTTTCAACTCCTATTTGAGCAGAAAAAGCATTTATAGCATCACAAATTTCTCCTGAAAGAAGAACATCCTTGCCACCCATTGCACACTTAAGACCAGTCGCTCCTTCTCTGATAGCGGCAAGAGCAGAGGCAACGCCCATATTCATTTTATCGGAAACCTGAACGTATACCGAAATTTTAATCTCGGATCTGACTTTAGACACAAGATCTGCAATATTCTCCGGAAGCAACGCTCCGGCATCGTCACATATTGTAACCATTGTAGCACCACACTTCTCGGCTTCCTTGAGCGCTACTATAAGGAAGTCAATATCTGCTCTTGTAGCATCAAGTGCGGAAAATTCCACATCGTCACAAAGCGCCTTTGCAGCACTTACGAGCTCGGATATCTTTTCAAGCATTTTATCGGCTTTCATATGATATGTATATTCCATTTGCACCGTTGAAACGGGAAGTTCAATCTGGAGACGAGGCTTCGCCGCTTCTTTAATGCACTCCCAAGCAGATGCAACATCCTCCTTTGTAAAACCAACGGGAATTACAACAGCAGCACTACTGATGTTCTGAGCAATAGTTTTATATATAATTGTATCTTCCCTAAGATTTTTAATTGGTGCAAGTTCTACCGCATCAGCTCCAAGGGAATCAGCGCACATAGCAACGGCTGTTTTTTCACGAAACAGCAATGCAATTTCCCGTTCTTCGGAAAGTTTACGAAGTGTAATGTCAGAGATAAAAATTTTATTTTTCATTTTGTACTCCTTCTCCGCTATAATAGCGGCAATAATAAAGTTTCTTACAATGAATTTGCATATTTGCGGTAAAAAAAGAACCTGTCTCTTAAAATAAAGAGACAGGAATTACATCAGCTGCTGATATATTCTTGCGGTACCACCCTTTTTGCCACAACATATGTGACCACTCACCGTAACCATATGATTACTCCCCGCTATAACGGTCGGGCTCCGTTCCTCCTATTCGAAAATCTTTCGGTAAGACCACTCCGAGGCGAGTGTGCAATAAGCCATCTACCGACTCACACCAACCGTCGGCTCTCTGGAATCCGGTAAATACTGCTTTTTCCTCATCACTGTGTTTTAAGATATCGTATTATATCACATATATTTTTAGTTGTCAATAGCAAATTTTAATTTTTTTAAAAATTATTTAAGGTCAGCATTTTTACTTATTATTGATGCGCCGGTGATAGCTTCATCAATATTGGCAAAAATGTTTTCTTCACCAACCTTGCTGTATAATCCGGATTTTTTGAGAACCGATAGCGGCTGTTCGTTAACGTGGGAAAGAATAAGAGTTATATCAGACGTTTTACATTTTGAATATATCTTTTCAAGAACAAGAACTGCAGAAATGTCCATAGATTGAACATTTCTCATTCGCAGAATAACAGCTCTTGTTCCCTCTTTGAAGGATAGTTCATCAAATTTTTCAGTGGTTGCAAAGAACATAGGTCCGTCTATTTCAATAACTTCAGTGTTTGCAGGTATTTCTTTAAGTCTTTCATTATGGCTGTCAGCATTTTCCCATTTACGAATACGTGAAACGTCTGCAACTCGCTTCATAAACAGAAGTGCAGCAGCAATTATGCCAACCTCAATAGCAATTACAAGGTCAAACACAACTGTAAGAACAAAAGTAACTACAAGTACAAGAATATCACTTTTGGGTGCGGTTTTGCAAATTTTTACAAACTGTCTCCACTCGCACATATTGTAAGCAACCATAAACAGAATAGCAGCAATAACAGGCATAGGAATCCATGCTGCATACGGCATAAGTACAACAAGTATAAGAAGAAGAACAAGTGCATGAACAATACCGGACACAGGTGTTTTTCCGCCGTTCTTAACGTTTGCTGCTGTTCTTGCAATAGCTCCTGTTGCAGGAATACCGCCAAAAAGTCCGGAGCATATATTACCAACTCCTTGCGCTATAAGCTCTGTATTAGAATTGTGCTTATCACCTATCATACCGTCAGACACAACGCAGGATAAAAGAGATTCTATACCCGCAAGAATTGCGATGGTAAATGCACTTGGTAAAAGTTCTTTTATAGTTCCAAAGCTTATTTCAGGGAAAGAAAAAGCCGGAAGTGCTCTTGAAATTGAGTATAGATCTCCGATTGTATTTACTTCAAGACTAAACGCTTTAACTACAATAACACCAGCAACCACCGCAATGAGAGAGCCGGGAATTTTTTTGCTTATTTTAGGCCATACAATAAGTATTAATAGAGAAATAGCTCCAACAAGAAGTGCCAAAGGATTAAATGTTGTAATCGACCTTCCTACAGCCTCAAGCTTTTCCATTGTTTCAACAGTCGGTATTCCCGCAGGAAATGTAAGACCGAGAAAATCCTTTATCTGACCAATTACAATCGTTACCGCAATGCCGGAGGTAAAGCCTGTTGTTATCGTATAAGGTATGTATTTAATGAGAGAGCCAAAACGGCATATTCCCATAAAAATAAGAATTATACCCGCCATTATTGTAGCAATTACAAGTCCACTTGTTCCATAGCTTGCAACTATGCCTGCAACAATTGTAGCAAATGCAGCCGTGGGACCGGAAATATTAACCTTACTTCCACCAAGCAGTGCGATAACAAAGCCTGCAACAATAGCAGTGTAAAGTCCCTTTTCCGGTGATACGCCTGAAGCAATTGCAAGTGCAATTGACAGAGGAAGTGCAATTATTGCAACGATTATACCTGCAACAATATCACTTGTCAGATGTCTTAAACTGTAGCTTTTAACTGAAGAAATAATTTTAGGCTGAAATACTTTCATATATCAATAAGAACTAAAAAGTCCTTACCTCCCTTTAAAAAATTACTGTTTAATTATACCACTTTTTTGCAGAAATACAAGGTTTTTTACACAGTTTTTAAAAAATCGGCAATTCAATATAAAAGAACAAA
>JAZOCR010000117.1:0-8027 GCA_045596605.1 Eubacteriales bacterium
CATCAGTTATGATGTCAAGTTCATCGGACATATCAGCAAGAACGTCAGCTATAAGAGAAATAAGCTTTCCCTCGTTTGTTTCTGCGGAAAAATTCATTCCTTCCATCACACCCTTAAGATGTGCAACCTTTTCACTTATTGTCATACTATTGTCCTCCTTAATATTTTTAAAATTTGATTACTTGTTGTTAACTCTTTCAATGTATTCGCCTGTTCTTGTATCAATCTTAAGAACGTCGCCGATATTGATAAAGAGCGGAACCTTGATTTCTGCGCCTGTTTCAAGAGTTGCGGGCTTTGCAGCACCTGTTGCGGTATCACCCTTGAAGCCGGGCTCTGTTTCAGTTACTTCGAGCTCAACGAACATAGGCGGTTCAATTGCAAATACACTGCCCTTGTATGAGCAAACCTTGCACATCATTTCTTCCTTAACGAACTTGAAGTTGTCACCGAGAAGGTCAGAGTTTACGGGAATCTGCTCAAAGGATTCCATATCCATGAAGTAGTAGAGCTCGCCGTCTGTATAAAGATACTGCATATCCTTTCTCTCAACGAGTGCTGTGGGGAACTTTTCAGTGGGGTTGAAAGATGTTTCAATTACCGCACCTGTAATTACGTTTCTGAGCTTTGTTCTTACAAAAGCTGCGCCCTTTCCGGGTTTTACGTGCTGGAACTCAACTATCTGGCAAACCTTGCCGTCCCATTCAAATGTAATACCGTTTTTGAAATCTCCTGCTGATATCATATTATATCCTCCGTATATTATCTGTATACATTGCAATCTTCAATGTATACGCAAAATTTTACAACTGTATTATACTACAAAAATTCAGAAAAAGCAAGACCTTTTTCAAATAATTATCAGTTCTTTGGTGCTTTCTGTAAGGTTTTCAAAGCCAAAAGCAGAAATTTTTACAATATCTTCAATTCTTACACCAAATTGTCCCTCGATATATATCCCCGGCTCAACGCTGAGTACTGCATTTTCCGGAATCTCAATATTACAAGTCGGTGAAAAATTCGGACTCTCGTGTACATCAATACCAAGAGAGTGTCCAAGGCTATGACCAAAGCAGCCACGGTACCCAGAAGAATAAATATAGTCCCTTGCCACACTGTCAACCCTGTTTCCAAGAGTTCCCGCAAATATTTCATTAAAGGCTCTGTTTTGAGCTTCAAGAACGGTGCTGTAAACCTTTTTCATTTCATGCGTTGGATTTCCTATGCAAACTGTTCTTGTCATATCAGAGCAATAACCACAAATCTTTGCGCCGAAATCCATAGTCAGAAAGCCTTTGCCGAGTTTTACATTTTCAGGTCTTCCATGAGGCAGTGAGGACTTTGCGCCGGAAACGCATATAGTATCAAAGGCTATGTCCTCTGCCCCGTTTTTTCTCATAAAGAATTCAAGCTCCAGGGCGATATCCATTTCAGTAACATCAGGATTTATATATCCGAGTATATGACTGAAAGCCTTATCGGTAATACTTTGTGCTTTTTTAATTCTTTCTATTTCACTTTCATCCTTTATGGCACGGCAAGACTCAATTATATCCCCTGCGCTCTTTATTTCACAAACACCTGCGGTTTCATTTTTCAGAGTAATATATTCGCTATATGTTATATTACCGTCTTCAAAAAGAAGTGTTTTTATACCGCCACGTTTGACAAAATCACAGATATATTCTTTTCTCTTTTTCTCTGCGAGAACAATCTCAATTCCTTCCTGAAGCTCCCCTTTTTCCTTTGCAATCTTTGCCATTTCGTAGTATCTGAAGTCAAGATAAAGAACAGCTTCTCTTTCTGAAACAAGCATAAAGCCTGCGGAAGATGCAAATCCCGAAGTGTAAAATCTGTTGCTGTCGGATGTTATCAGCATTGCGTCGCCCTTTTTCACAATCTCGCTTATTATTCTTTTGATACGAGTCATATTTTCACCGCCAAACAGTATTATTTCAGGATATATTTTCCGTATTCATTCTTCATTTTAAGGGCATCCTCTGCCATTGTACCGTCAGATTCGCAGATAATAGTCGGTGATACGCCAAGGTCTGCAATCGCTTTCATAAGTGGCTCAAAGTCAGGGCCGAACTGTGAATCCTCAAAGGTAAGATGCTTTTTCTCTCCACCCTTTGTATACTCTATTTTTGAAAAATGACAGTGCAGCCTATCTGCATATTCGGGACACAGCTCTGTAGAAATTTTGTCAAAAATACGCTTGTAATCATCACTTGTTACAAAATATCCGCCAAGCTCTCTTGCATTCATATGACCGAAGTCAACGACGGGTCTTACGGTTTTATCAACATTGCACATCTCAATTACTTCGTCGAGTGTACCCAGCTGATTTACCTTGCCCATCGTTTCTATACCGAGATGTGCCACGCCGTAAAGACCTTCATCGGACAGTCTTTCAATAGCATATAGAAGTGCTTCCTTTGCGTAGTCAAGAGCAACACCTCTGTCAAGCTTTGCTGTGCTTCCGGCATGTATTACAATAGTCTCGGCACGAAGAGCCTTTGCGCACCTTGCGCTGTCAATAAAGTATCTTGCGCTCCCCTTCCTCTTTTCTTCTTCTACAGAAGAAAGTGAAATAAAGTAAGGTGCGTGCACCGACAGCTTAACGCCGTGTTTTTCTGCCTCGTCACCAATTTTCCTAAAAGTTTCCTCACTTCCTCGTATTCCCTGACCGCCCTCATATTCATATGCGTCAAGTCCCTTTTCTTTTACCCAGCCGGGTGCCTGAAAAGTAGATTTAAAGCCCTCGTCATAAAAGCTTTTGGAGTTTCCTCCAGGGCCAAAAAGTGCTCCCATTTTAATATTCCTTTCAAATTAAATTCTACTATACACTTTTGTTATTTATAAGCTCGGTTGCCGCAATTCTTGCAGAGTCTGTAACACCTATGCCGGATATAATTCTCGCAACCTCATCGGTACGCATATCACCACAGAGAAGCTTTACGTCTGTTTGGGTACGTCCGTCGCTTTCTGATTTCTCAACAAGATAATGATTATCACCAAGTGAAGCAATCTGCGCAGAATGGGTTACACACAAAACCTGCGTTCCCTTTGAAATTTCAAGCAGCTTCAAGCCGATTTTCCTTGAAGTTTTGCCGGATACACCGGTATCAACCTCATCAAAAATCATTGTTTCAACACTGTCCTTTTCTGCTATAACACATTTAATTGCAAGCATAATTCTCGCAAGCTCACCGCCGGATGCGGTTTTATACAGTGGTTTAAAGGGCTCACCCGGGTTTGCGCATATAAGAAATTCAACGTTATCTGCGCCGTTTTCCGAGTATTCGGAGGGTGTAATGCTTGTAGCAAATTTAACACCGTTCATATCAAGGAATGAAAGCTGTTCTATTATCTGTTTTGAAAGTTTTCTTCCGCTTTCTATGCGGAGCGATGTAAGCTGCTCTGCTTTTTTTGAAAGCTCAGCCTCTGCTTTCTCAAGCTTTGTGGAAATTTCCGCTGACAAAGCATCAGACAGTTCTATTTCTGAAAGCTCCTCTTCACATTTTTTCAGGTAGCTTAGAATTTCAGAAATATCCGAGCCGTATTTCATTTTGAGCTTTGAAATAACGTCAAGCCTTGTTTCAATTCTGTCAAGAGCGCTGTCAGGATCCTCGTCAATGCCGTCTATGTTTTCATACAGCAGCTCTGCAATATCCATAATTCTGTATTTAAAATCCTCAAGCTGTTCGACATATTCCGTGCAATTCGGGATTATGTCCTCAAGCGTGCGAACGGCACTGACGGCTTTATCTATTTTTTCGGTGACACTTCCACCCTCTCCGTAAAGAGCACCGTATGCGATATTTACATTTTTTGATATTTTTTCAATATTTCGGAGCTTATTCTTCTGAGACAAAAGCTTTTCTTCCTCGTCTTCCGAAAGCTTTGCCTTTTTTATTTCCTGCACCTGAAATTTCAGAATGTCAATTTTTCTCGTCTTTTCTTTTTCGTCCATAAGTAGAGACGAGAGCTTCTTTTTGAGAGCACAGTATTCACGGTAAACCTCACGGTACTGGATAAGTGCACTCTCTGTTTCACCGTAGGCATCAAGAATTTCTATGTGCTTTTCAGGTCGGAGAAGCTCACCGTTGTGATGCTGTCCGTGAATATTTACAAGATACGCAGATATTTCACGAAGAAGCGAAACCGGAATTTGTCTTCCGTTAATTCTGACGCTTCCCTTGCCGTCAGAGGAAATGGTTCTGCGAATAAATATACAGCCGTCCTCATCAGGCTCTATTCCGCAAAGTGCGCACTTCTCCTGTGTAGCCTGTGAAAGCTCACAGAACAGGGCTTCAACAGAAGCACTGTCAGTGCCGCTTCTTATGATGTCACGGTCGGCACGTGCGCCAAGAACAAAGCCTATAGCATCAATTATTATACTTTTACCTGCGCCGGTCTCACCTGTAAAAACGGAAAAACCGCTTCTGAAATCTATATCAAGTGAGGATATCAGCGCAATATTTTCTATATGTACCGATGAAAGCATAGCGTCCTCCGTACTTAATCCTAATTAATTATTTTGTCAGCTTTTCAATCATTTTTGCAAATTCCGATGCTTCCTCGGGAGTACGCACAATAATAAGAATAGTATCGTCACCCGCAAGAGTACCGAGAATATCTTTAATATTCATAGCATCAAGTGCTGCCGCCGAAGCATTTGCCATTCCCGCATAGGTCTTTACTACAACAAGGTTTCCTGCGTAGTCGATACTGAGAACAGACTGACCGAGTATTGATTTAAACTTTGCACCAAGAACGGAATCAGTTTCGTCCTTTGAATTATTTACGGAATATTTATACTTATTATCTCCGCTCTCGTCACTGCCCTTAGCAACCTTGATAAGACGAAGTGCTTTGATATCTCTCGATACCGTTGCCTGAGTTACTGCAAAGCCCTCTTTTTTGAGATATTCCGTAAGCTCCTCCTGAGTTTCCACATCGTATTTTGTGATAATTTCAAGAATTTTTTCGTGTCTTAAAGATTTCATACCGAATTTTTGCGCAAAGCGCTCCTTTCAAATATTTTTCTTAAACTTTCGCTTTAATTTATGATTTAATATACAGCCTTATTTTCTTACAAACACTCCAAGATATTCTGTGTTGCCGCTACCGCCCTCAATGGGAGAAACAGTGCTTCCCAAACACTCGTAGCCCTCGTTTTTCACGAAAGAAACAATATCCTCGACTACACGAAGTCGCACCTTTTCACTTTTTACTATACCGTTTTTGTTAAGGTTTTCCCTACCTGCTTCAAACTGCGGTTTTATAAGAATTACAAGTATGCCACCGCATTTGAGAACATTTCTAACACAAGGCACAACAAGCTTCTGAGAAATAAAGGATAAATCAGATACTGCAATATCGCAGGGGAAATTCTCCACTATATCGGCAGAAAGCGTTCTTGCATTAACACCTTCAAGATTTACAACCCTTTCATCGCAAAGTAAGCTCTTATGAAGCTGTCCGTGACCAATATCAACCGCATACACCTTTTTTGCACCTCTTTGCAACAGGCAATCGGTAAAGCCACCTGTTGAAGCGCCTATGTCGATAGCACGAAGACCGTTTACATCAATTTTGAATTTATCAAGGGCATATTCCAGCTTTATTCCGCCTCTGCCTACATATTCACTTTTTTCACTTTCCTTAACGGATATAGCATCAATATCGGAAACATCAAAGGACGACTTGACAATCGTTTTCCCATTTACCGAAACACGCCCGTCAAGAAGTGCCTTCTTTGCCTTTTCCCTGCTTTCAAAAAAGCCTTTTTCATAAAGGAAGCTGTCAATTCTCATTTTTTGTCACTTCCCTTACTATATCTTCTGCTGATATGCCGCAAAAACTTTGCTGTGTAGACGCACTTGCGTGAGTAGGAAGCTCTCCGTCTATTGCAAGTATACTGATTTTTGCCGACAGCTCATTTTTGGAGCTACTAACAGACAGCATATTTTCAGCAAAGCCTCCACTTTTTATGCCTTCTTCAAGTAGAATAATTTTTTTAGAGCTCTTGCAATATTTTACTACTGTTTCATAGCTTTCGCTATAGGGAGTAAGCTTTTCAATTACAACAACATTGCAGGAAATTCCCTTTTCGGAAAGCTGTTTTTTAGCCATAAGTGCATTTACGAAAATTCTTCCGTAGGTCACAATTGTAACCTCTGCGTTTTCGCAGTATTCGGTATCTGTGAAAACATACTTTTCTGCCTTTTTAAGTCCTGTAAGGCTTTCCTCACCCTTCGGATATCTTATGGCGTAAATTTTGTTTTCACCGCTTATACTATCTTGCAGTGCATTTTCAAGGGATATATAGGATACGGGAGCATAGATTTCAGCACTGCTTATCTGGGAAAGCATTGCCACGTCAAATATTCCGTGATGGGTTGCGCCGTCGTCTGCGGAAAGCCCTGCCCTGTCGATACCGAGTACAATGTGTAGATTTTGCAGTGCTACATCGTGGATAAGGTTGTCGTATGCTCTTTGAAGAAAGCTTGAATATACCGCAAACACGGGAACGTATCCGCAAGACGAGAGTCCTGCCGCAAAGGTTACTGCGTGCGCTTCTGCAATGCCAACGTCAAAGCATCTCTTGGGGTAATTTTCAAATACAGGAGCAACTCCCGTTCCCTCCGTCATAGCTGCAGAAACGGCACAGACCTTATCATTTTTCTCCAAAATTTCAAGAAGCCCCTTGCCGAAGCTTTCTGAAAAGCTGCCGGATTTCTTCGGCGTTCCCTCGGACTTTACCATATGGAAGCCACAGGGGTTTTCTTCTGCGGGTGCATAGCCCTTACCCTTTTGAGTTTTAAGGTGAATAAAGGCACTTCCGCCGTGCTTTTTAGCCTCCGTGAGAATTCGTTCTACTGTTACGTAGTCGTTCCCGTCAATAGGTCCATAGTATCTAAAACCAAATTTTTCAACTATATTTCCGCTGAAAAGAGCGTTCTTAAAGGCTTTTTTAAATTTTTTAAGTGTTCGGCTTATCCCTTTACCTGCAAAGGGAATGTGCTCAGTAAATTTTAAAAGTGCGTGCTTAAACTTAAAATAATTCTTTTTACTTCGGATTTTTGAAATCATATTAGCAATATTTCCGACGTTTTTTGAAATAGACATTTCGTTTTCATTAAGGACAACTATGAGATTCAGGTCATCCTCACAGTTATTAAGTGCCTCATATACAAGGCCACCGGAAAATGCACCGTCACCGACCACAGCGATTGCGTAATCATTATTTCCCGAAAGCTTATTTGCCTTTGCCATTCCAAGTGCCGCAGAAATAGACGTACTGCTGTGTCCGGTGCCGAAAGCATCATATTCGCTCTCACTTCTTTTGGGAAATCCCGATATGCCGTTTTCATGCCTTAATGTCGAGAAGGCATCTTTTCTGCCGGTAAGAATTTTTGAAACGTAGGACTGATGACCAACGTCAAAGACAATCTTATCCCTTGGCGCATCAAAGACCTTATAAAGTGCAAGCGTAAGCTCAACGACACCGAGATTTGACGCAAGATGACCGCCGGTTTTCGGAACTTCACGAATGAGAAAATCTCTTATTTCAGCACAAAGCTCTTTCATTTCACCGTAGCCGTATTTTTTTATGTCATTTGGAGAATTAACGCTATCAAGATATTTATACATTTATAATCCACCGTAAAAACTTGAATTTATACCGAATTGTCTTCAAATATTTATAATTATTCATTTAATTATAGCATAGGGTGCAAAAAAATACAAGGGCTTTTGCATAAAATTTAAAACTTTTTGCATAAAAAGAATATGGAAAATCTAAATAAAAAGGAGCAAAGTATATTTCAACTTTGCTCCTGTCGGATAATATGTAATATGTAGTTCAACAAATTGGGATTTGACGGTATTACAACAGCTTTATCTCATTGGCAATCATAGCCACGTTTTTGGCGTTGGTATCAATTTTAATGGTACCCAATGCTTGATACATCGGTATTCTTGCTATGCTTCGCTCAATTATATCTTCAGAACGGATA
>JAZOCR010000118.1:0-35486 GCA_045596605.1 Eubacteriales bacterium
ATCAAGGCTGCAAAGGCAGGAATCGTTGAAGGAAACCCGGACGGCACCTTTAATCCGGACGGAACTCTTACAAGAGCGCAGATAGTAACTATTATTGACAGACTTCTTGAAAGAAACATAGTTGACAGCAACACAAGAAAGATAGCCAAGTTTACTGATATAGCAGGACACTGGGCGCAGGAGGAAATAATAGCAGCATCCTGCCCGGCGACATACGAGGGAAAAATTCTTTGGTATAACGGCAGCAAGTATTCTGCGAACTCACCGGTTGACAAGACAAAGCTTGACTATTCCCTTACCGAGGCAATACTTAAAGATGTTGATATTTCCAACGGAGCAGCCGCTGAAAAAGCAATAGAAGCACATAAGGACAGAAGAATAGAAGAAATCCGCAACACCGAAACTACAATTAAGCCTGATAGCGGTAAAAAGGCTTACTATGTAAGTGCTGACGGTAACGACGAAAACGACGGTCTTACACCTGAAACTGCGTGGGCGACTATCGATAAGGTTTCGACAGCAACGCTCAAAAAGGGTGATGTGGTATACTTTAAGAGAGGCGACACCTTCAGAGGACAGCTTCTTACAAAATTCGGTGTGACCTACTCTGCGTATGGCGAAGGTGCAAAGCCTAATCTTTATGGTTCGCTTCGCAATTACGCAGGAAGTGATTACTGGCAGGCTACAAACAGAAAGAATGTATATGTTTCAAGTGACACTTTTGAAGATGTCGGATCAATTTTCTTTAACGATGGCGAGAAGGCAGGCACAAAGAAAACAGATGGTATCAACGGCTCGGCTCTTTTGCGTGACCTTGATTTCTATCACAATACAAGTGATAAAAAGGTTTACCTCTACTCCAAGTCTGATCCTAACACAAGCTATGACTCTATTGAAATCTGCGATTACGGCAGCATTGTAAGCGGAAACGGAAGCAGTGTGACTCTTGACAACCTTTGCCTTAAATATGCGGGTGTAAGTGGCGTAGACTATGGTGGAGGCACAACCAGCCTTACCGTTCAAAACTGTGAAATCGGATTTACAGGCGGTTCGCTTCAGCAGGGAAAGACCAACGGTGACGTTGTACGACTCGGCAACGGCGTAGGAACTCACGGCACGTGCAGTAAGTTCGTGGTAGATAACTGCTACGTTTACGAAGCATACGACGCAGGTCTTACCTTCCAGTATTTTACGAATCTCAATAATCCGGCGATGACCAAAATGGTAGATATTTATTACACAAATAACGTAATTGAAAAGTGTACCTATGCTATCGAGTACATCAACGGTCAGCCGGAAGACCGTGGCCTTATGCAGAATATAACATTCTCAGGCAACTTCCTTATTCATTCCGGCTCCGGCTGGGGCAAGCAGCGTCCTGACAGACCCGGCTCTACCACAGCTGTTCTCAAGGGCTGGAGCGGCACAAACCACTCCAAGAACTTCCTTATCTATGACAACGTAATTATGACAAAGGATTCCTATGCAACACTTATTCACATGTGCGTTGACGATGCAAAGAATATGCCTGAGGTAACAGGAAACATCTTTGCTAACGTAAAAGGACAAAAGTTCGGACTTTACGGTACGGGAGATCAAAACCGTGACGACAATATGATAAAGTACGATGAAAAGATTCTTAACACTACAATAGGTCTTGACGACAATACCTTTGTTTTCTTTGATAAATAAAGAGCTTGAAGGCGCATACTGCTTTTGGTATGCGCCTTGCCTTTGAAAAAGAAAAATATGCTGACATTTAACCAAAGCGTTTGTGAACATCTAAAGGATTGTAATTTCCTTTATGGAAAGGAGATGATAGGTATGGAAAGGAAAAATATATATTCTGCAAATTCCCCGGTTGACAAAACAAAACTCAATTATTCTACCACACAGGCAATCCTCGAGGACATTGATATTTCCGACGGTGCGGCAGTTGAAAAGGCAATAGAAGCATATAAGGAAAAAAGAATAGAAGAAATCCGAAATACACCCACGACCATAAAAGCAGCCGAGGGCAGGAAGGCTTACTATGTTAGCAATAGCGGTAATGACGCAAACGACGGACTTACACCCGAAACTGCGTGGGCAACTCCCGAAAAGGCTTCGGCGGCAGAGCTGGAAATAGGCGATGCGGTTTACTTTAGGCGTGGTGATATCTTCAGGGGACTTCTCGTAACACAGCGAGGAGTAGCTTATTCTGCTTACGGCGAGGGCGAAAAGCCAAGACTTTACGGCTCAAAGCGAGACTATGCAAAGGAAGAATTCTGGGATAAAACGGAGACCGAAAACGTTTACGTATCGAAGGAAGCCTTCACCGAAGACGTAGGACTTATAGTTTTTAATAACGGTGAGGCGTGGTCAAGGAAAAAGGCTGCAAGAATTAATGGTACTTTGCTTGAAAAAGACCTTGATATGTATCACAATACAGAGGATAATAATATTTATCTTTATTCCGTATCAGACCCCAATAGTCGCTTTGACAGCACTGAGATTTGTCATTATGCCTGCATTGTAAGCGGAAACGGAAATGACGTTACCATTGATAACCTTTGCCTGAAATATGCGGGCGTAAGCGGAGTTGACTATACTTCGGGCAAGCCGGCAAATCTTACAGTACAAAACTGTGAAATCGGTTGGTGTGGCGGAAGCCTTATGAAAGCAAGAGAACACGACCCGGTAAGACTCGGAAACGGTGCGGGTACATTCAATACGGCAATATCTCAGACTGCTACTAACTGTTATATCTATCAGGTGTATGACTCCGGACTCACTTTCCAGTGGTTTAACAATACAACTGCTTTCAGAGTTGATATGAAGAACATCAGGTATACCGACAACGTTATCGAATACGCCACTTATGGAATAGAATATATTAATGCACAATCCGAGGAATACGGAATTATGCAGGATATAGTGTTTTCCGGAAACATAATTGCAAATATCGGTGCCGGCTGGGGCAAGCAGCGTCCCGACAGAGGAGGGTCTGTTACGGCAGCCATAAAGGGCTGGGGAGGGGTTAACCACTCAAGTAATTTCCTTATCTACGACAACGTGATTATGACCAAGGATTCCTATGCTACGCTTATTCATATGTGCGTTGACAACGCAAAAAATATGCCGAGGGTTATTGGAAATATCTTTGCGAATGTCAGAGGACAAAAATTCGGTCTTTACGGCGAGGGCAGGCACAGACGTGACAGGGATATGATTACCTATGACGAAACCATCACCGATAAAACGGTGGGTCTTGACGATAATACGTTTATTTTCCTTGAATAAAATCAGATGATACTAAGTCTTTTACGGCGAGCGGGATAGAATATACCCCGCTCGTTTTATTTTGTACATTGCCCGGAAAATATGTTGCTTTTTTTGTATGCTTTTGGGTATATAGAAGTGTAAAAATATTGCAATATATCAAATTTTTACAAAAAAATATACAAAAAAGTAAAAAACATATTGAAATATCCATAATTGTATGATATAATTCACACATACTAATTTTTATGGAGGATCAAATATGAAAAAAACACTAAAGAGAGTCTTAAGCGTTGTGCTTTGTATGCTTATTGCGATGACGGCAGTTGGCATATGTACCGCAAGTGCTGAGGAGTACACCTATACGGGAACGGTAATTTACCTTTCCGATAACGGCAATGATAAAAATGATGGTAAAACAGCCGAAAACGCTGTTAAAACCATTGCGAAGGCTGCAACACTTGCCGGTAAGGATGGCACGGTTGTAGTAACTGACGCTTATACGTATGATGAATCACTTCCTGCTTGTACAATTGCAGGTTTGAATTCGGATTCTGTGATTAATCTTAAATCCTGGAGGCTCGACCTTGGTGGTAACGTAACCTTTAAGAACATTAATTTAAAGGTGTTTGTAAACTGGTCTTATATTCTTTGTAACGGCTATAAGCTTGTTATCGACGAAAACGTAACTACCCAGAGAAATACCGGTATTAACAAAAATCTCGGCATCAGAGGCGGTGGCGATAAAAAGGCGATTAACGGAAACACAGAAATTGTAATTAAGAGCGGTGAATGGAACGCCGTTTCGGTTGGTACAAGGCTTCAGAGCGTAAACGGTAACGGTCATGTTACTATTTATGATACAGCTTCTGTTAACTCATTCACGTTCGGAAGCGAGGAGGCGACTACAGAGTTTCCTTTTGTGGGTGCATCTACAATAAAGCTTGTTGGCGGTATGGCGAATGTTGGCAAGGTGCTTGAAATAGTAGACAACGTAGGCAAATGCTACGTTGACGTAACTGAATTTACCGGCAAGCTTGCTGATAGCTGGAACGACCTTGGAGTAGTAGTGCTTGAAAAGGCTTCAGATGTTCCGGATGAAGCAAAGCCCGGCGGAAAGCTTACCGATGAAAACAAGAAAAAAGCTGAAAAGGGACTTTTCTTCTCCGGCGAAAACTTAAGTGAAAAGCCTGCGGTTGATTATTCAGGATTTTTTGCTATTCCTGAAGCAACCTATGATCTTTCCGGCATAGATAATATCGTATATATTTCTGATGCAGGTAATGACAATAACGACGGTAAGACAAAGGACACACCCGTTAAGAGCTTTTATGTTGCAGAAAATGTACTTGGTCCAGAGGGCGGCACGATTGTAGTTACCGGAACTTACACCTACGACGGAACGTACTTCAGCTATCCCGTAAACATTACGTCCACATGTAGCAAGGACGTTTTCGTAATGAAATCCTGGGCACTCAGAACTAACAATACTACTATTGAAAACCTCAATATTCTTATTGCTGCGGACTGGGGATATATTCTTCATAGAGGAACTCCTCTTGTTATCGGTAAAAATGTTAACTTTGCTTTTGGAACCGGTATTAACAGATACCTCAGCATAAGAGCTGAGGAAGGCGGAACCTACGCTGCAACAGACATTACCATAAACAGCGGTAAATTCAAGACGATAATGACCGGTACAAAGAATGGTAATATCAAAGGCGATGCCAATATTACAATTAATGGCGGAACCGTTGATTCTGTAGATTTCGGTGGTGACGGAGATAATTGCACTGTTATGGGGAACGCAACGGTAAAAATCACCGGCAAAGCAAGCGTTGGATCAGTTACAAGCAAAAATAACACCGAAGGCACTATGACTCTTGACCTTTCTGAATACCAAGGAGCGGATATTCCGGTTGCTAATGGTATTGTTGTTATTAAGGGCGGTAATGAAATAGATGTTCCCCTGAAGACTGATGCAGTGTTTATAGATGGTTATCCGAACAATACCTTCCTCCCTGACAAGAAAATGACAAGAGCGGAAGCGATAAAGGTTGTATCTGTAATCTGTGGTTATACAGGTTCAGGCAGCAAGGATTCGAAGTTTACAGACGTTCCCAGTACCGAATGGTATGCCGGAAACGTAAAGTATCTTGAAACACTCGGAGTGCTCAGCTTCTATTCGGGCAAGCTTGAACCCGGAAAAGAAATCACAAGAGGCGAGTTTGTAAAGCTTATTTCTGCACTTATCAAGGAACAGCCCGGAACAGCTTCCTTCCCGGATGTAAGCAAGACTCATCTTTATTATAAAGAAATAATCAAAGCCGCAAACGCAGGAATTGTTGAAGGAAACCCCGACGGCACATTTGCTCCTGATACAACTCTTACAAGAGCGCAGATCGTAACTATGCTTGATAGACTGCTCGAGAGAAACATTATCGAAAGCAATGCTGTGAAGGTAGAAAAGTTCTCAGATATTGACGGACACTGGGCTGAAAAATATATAATTGCAGCTTCCTGCGGTGAAACACTAAATGGTGTGATTATCTGGTATGCAGGCGGCGTGTACGCAGGAAATTCTCCTGTTGACACATCAAAACTCGAGTTTGACACAACAACAGAAATTCTCAAGGGAATTGACAAGACAGATGCTGCAGCGGTTGAAAAATCAATTGATACTTACACTGAAAAGAGAATAGAAGAAATCAGAAATACAACTTCCATCATAGAGCCTGCAAGTGGCAAAAAAGCTTACTATGTAAGCAATAGCGGAAATGACTCAAATGACGGAACCTCACCCGAAAAGGCATGGAAGACGCTCGATAAGGTTTCGAGTGCAACTCTTAAGTCCGGCGACGTAGTATACTTTAACCGTGGAGATATCTTCAGAGGTCAGCTTGTAACAAAATTTGGTGTTAAATATTCAGCATATGGTGAAGGTGAGAAGCCGAAGCTTTACGGTTCACTCCGCAACTATTCCGAAGACAAGAGCTTCTGGGAGCCCACTGCAACTAAGAACGTTTACGTTTCATCTGAAACATTTGATCTTGATGTAGGTCTTATCGTATTCAACGAGGGTGAGGCGTGGACAATAAAGAAGGCGGCAGGTATTAACGGTACTGCAGTTCTTAAGGACCTTGAAATGTATCACAATACAAGTGATAAGAAGATTTATCTTTACTCAACTTCTGACCCGAACTTCCGCTTTGACTCTACTGAAATTTGCGTTCAGAAGCACATCATTACCGGAAATGGCTCCAGCGTTACTATCGATAACCTCTGTATAATGTATACAGGTGCACATGGTATAGGATATTCAGGAAACTCCAACCTGACAATTCAGAACTGTGAACTCGGCTGGATAGGCGGAAGCCTCCAGCGTACAGGTGATGACCCTGTAAGATACGGTAATGCAATTGAGCTTTACGACCAGGGAAGTAAATTTACTGTTGAAAACTGTTATATCTATCAGGTATACGATGCTGCTGTGACACATCAGTATTTCGGTGCAGACACCAATAGCACCAGAGACTTCTCTGATATCAAGTATATAGATAACGTAATTACACACAGCACATATGCTATAGAGTACAAAAACGATAGCCCTGACGGAGTTATGCAGGATATAGAATTCTCCGGCAACATATTTGCACATTCAGGTGACGGTTGGGGTAATCAGCGTCCGCCCAGAAACGGTTCCCTTACTGCAGTAATCAAAGGCTGGGGTGGCGGCGATGCAAATCATGCTGAAAACTTTGTAATCTACGATAACGTAATTATGACAAAGAATGATGAGGCAGCTCTTGTTCATATGGCCATCGGCGATGCAGCTGATATGCCTGAAATTACTGGCAATGTGTTCTTTGCAAAATACGGAAATTATTTCGGACTTTACGGTCTTGAGTATGATATTGAGAAGAATATGCTTAAGTGCAATGATAAGCTTCTTGATAAGACTATCGGACTTGACGACAACACCTTCGTTTTCGCAAAATAATTATCAGTTTAATGCAATGACATTTTAGCATTACGTTCGGTCAAGGCTGCGAAATGCGCCTTGACCGATTTTTAAGGAGAGAAACTATGAACACCAATGAAAATGTATACTGTGCACTGTCACCGGTAGACGTAAGCACTTTGAACCTTGTGCTTACAAACTCTGTTAAAAGCAATGTAAATCTGAACAATCCCAAGACGGTTGTTGCTGATATTGACGCATATGCGGCAAAAAGAAGAGAAGAAATAAGAAACACCAAAACGAATATAAAAGTTGCAGGCACCAGCTACTTTGTCAGTGCCGACGGCTGCGATGATGCGGATGGCAAGACTCCAGAAACTGCGTGGAAGACGCTTGCAAAGGTGTCGGAAGCGGAGCTTCTCCCCGGTGACGGTGTATTTTTTAGAAGAGGTGACCTTTTCCGTGGCTTTGTAGATGCAAAGGAGGGGGTAACCTATTCCGCATATGGTGAAGGGGAAAAGCCGAAGCTTTATGCTTCACCTCGTGATTATTCTGAATCGCCCTTTTGGGATAAAACTGAGCAAGATAATGTATATGTATCAAAGGAAACTTTTGATGCTGACGTTGGAAGCATCATTTTTGAAGGTGGAAAAAGCTGGGTAGTAAAAAGGGCATATGGAATTCTTGGCTTTGACGGCATACTTCGTGAGGACCTTGAAATGTTCCACAACAAAGAGGATAAAAGACTTTATCTCTATTCAGTAAGCGACCCCAATACCCGCTTTACCTCAACGGAAATAGGTATTCATCAGAGTGTAATAGTAACAAAGAACTTCAATAATATTACGGTCGATAACCTTTGCCTTATGTACAGTGGTGCATTCGGCGTTTCCGGTAACTATTCGGAGGGACTTACTGTTACCAATTGTGAAATGGGCTGGCTTGGCGGAAGCCTTCAGGACTGCTCAAACGGCAGAATTGTAAGATACGGTAACGGCGTTGAAATATACGGCTCCTGCAAAAATATGACTGTTGACAACTGTTACATTTACCAAGTGTACGATGCAGGTATTACTTTCCAGTACTTCAATTTCCCGAAGAGAGAAAAACGTATTGATATGGAAAATATCAATTTTACCAATAACTTTATTGAATACTGTACCTACAACATAGAATATTGTGATGGGCAACCGGCGGATAACGCAGTTATGAAGAACATAAGAATGCAAGGCAATATTCTCCTTCATGCAGGAGAGGGCTGGGGAAATCAGCGCCCTGTAAGAAGTGACGCCTGCATAAAGGGCTGGCCACTTATAAATCATTCTGCCGACTTTATTGTAAGCGATAACATAATAACAACAATGGACGATAATTGCTGTCACCTTATTATAGGCGGAGAAGAACCGGCGTATCTTCCTGCTATAGTTGGAAACATTTTCGTGGGCAAAAAGGGTAACAAGTTCGGTCTTTTTGATATAATGTCGATAACAGAGTGTGAATATCCGATTTACAACGAAAAAATCATTGAAAAAACACACGCACTTGAAAGCAATACTTTTGTATTTGCAGAATAAAATATGCGCAAAAAGCACCGCATCACTTTTTTGGTGATGCGGTGTAATCTTATTCAGGGCTTATTTAAGCTTTATTACCTGCCATACTCCGTCTTTTTTTACCCAGGCTTTGCCACCGTAAGCTGCGCCGCCGCAGGCTTCGTAGATAATTTCAGAGCTTTCTCTGCCAAGGCCGTCGATGTAGCCATATTTCCAGTTACTGCGAGCATAAAAGTAGTCATTTGTAAAGTCTGAAAAATAGTCGTATTCTCTGAACTCTGCCGTGCTGCCCTTATCTGTGACAAATTCGTACACTGCGTCACTTCCAAGTTCAGCGAGAATATCGTAGAGAGTGTCGGTGAAGGCGTAGTAGCTACCTTCCTTTATCGGTTCTGCTTTGTCGTATATGACGTAAGGAACAAGGGGGTCTATTCCGGAGATTTCCTCGACGACTATCTCGTCGAAGTTAAAATAATACCGGAAGAATTTTTCACTTGATTCATCAAACAGAAACTCATAAGTGCCCCAGCCGCCGTGACCGTAGTGAAGGTCTATTCTGTGATTTTCATCAAGTGTGACGGGAGAATCGCCCTCGGCGAAGGGCTCGGCGTAAACCACCTCGTGCTCGGGACACCAACCGAGAGTAGTGTAGGTAGGTTCTACAACTATATTACCGTCTATGTCCATTATTCCGTAGAAGTAACGTTCACCGGTTTGCTTTGTGAAAATGTAGAACCTTGTGCCGTCTATATCGGAGAGAATTTCATAGCCGCTTTCAAGCGTTGTAAGCACAGTGTCACCGGTGCTTTCGGGAATCTTTTCTTTGTTGTCCGGAGTTACATCCGATATATTTGCATCGTCATTTTCCTGAATGCTATCAGTATTTGAGCCTTCGGAAATGTCAGTGGGATTGCTTGCTATATCGTTCTGTTTTTCCTTATCTTTGCAGGAAGTCATAAGTGTACTAAGTACAAGGGCGCAAAGAAGTAGCGCTGTTATTCTTTTTTTCATTGTTTTACTCCTTTCGGGGAAGTGATTGTAAGCATAAAGTATTTATACTATTATAACAAGTATATCATAAAAAACTGCGTTATGCAATTACTTTAGGCGATTTTTTCGTCGCTTGCAAAAAATTTAAAAAGCTATTGACAAATAGAAATCTTTATGATATCATAAAGATATCAAATAAAGGAGGAAATATCCAATGAAAGAAAAACTATTATCGAACAAGAAGCACGGTATGGCAGCAATGCTTCTTATATCTCTTTTATATCTTATAGCAGTAGGTGGATGCATATATGGCGGAATGATGCTTGACCGTGAAGTGTACACAGTGGGTGTGCCGATTTTCGTATTGTCAATTATCTGGGTGTGTATCGGCTGGATTCCGTTTCTCGGTCTTAAAATCCTCAAGCCCCAGGAGGCACTCGTACTTACTCTGTTCGGCAAATACGTGGGAACGCTTAAGGACGCAGGCTTCTATTTTGTAAATCCTTTCTGCACTGCGTTCAATCCTGCGGCAAAGACAAAGCTTAACCAGAGCGGCGATGTTAAAAACGCTTCGGTTTTTGGACGTGAGACGGATAAGGACAGCGTTTCGATAAGCGTACCGTCAAACAAAATCTCCCTTAAAATAATGACCCTCAACAATCAGCGTCAGAAAATCAACGATTGCCTCGGAAATCCGGTAGAAATCGGCATTGCGGTAATGTGGCGTGTGGTTGACACTGCAAAGGCGGTATTCAACGTTGATAACTATAAGGAATATCTGTCACTCCAGTGCGACAGCGCCCTTAGAAACATAGTTCGCATATACCCTTACGATATGGCTCCCGGCATTGATACAACCGGTGACGGCGTAGCAGACGAAGGAAGTCTGCGAGGCTCCAGCGAAATAGTTGCGCAGCGCATACGTGATGAAATACAGTCAAAGGTGTCAGAAGCCGGACTTGAAATAATAGAGGCACGCATAACAAACCTTGCCTATGCTCCCGAAATTGCCGCAGTTATGCTTCAGCGTCAGCAGGCGTCAGCAATTATTGATGCAAGAAGAATGATAGTTGACGGTGCTGTTGGTATGGTGGAAATGGCACTTGAAAGACTCCAGGAGAATGATGCAATTCATCTTGACGAGGAACGCAAGGCGGCGATGGTTTCAAATCTTCTTGTAGTGCTTTGTGGCAACCGTGATGCTCAGCCGGTGGTAAATTCCGGAAGCTTGTATTGATATGGCAGAGAAAAAGCAGATACCTCTTCGTCTTTCGGAAAAACTATTCAATGATATCGCCGCTTGGGCACAGGATGATTTTCGTTCCGTTAACGGGCAGATTGAATATCTTCTTACCGAATGTGTGCGTCAGAGGAAGAAAAACGGAAAATACGTATCAGAGGAAATTGACAAGCCACTAGATATAGAAATTTAATATGTAATTGTCTATTTAAGAAAAGTTTTATAAAGCTTTCCCATCTGAGATGCGGTTGCATTTCAGATGGGACTTTTTTATTTGTTTACAAATGGTTGCTTGACAAAACTGTATAAACTGTATATAATCGATATATACAGTTGTATGAAAGGAACAGAGAATGAATATACTTATAGACAATAAAAGCGGCGCTCCCATATACGACCAGATATACACTCAAATAAAAAACCAGATAATAAGCGGTGAGCTTTCAGAGAACGAGATGCTTCCGTCAATAAGAAGTCTTGCAAAGGACCTTCGTATAAGCTTCATTACCACAAAGCGTTCATACGAGGAGCTTGAAAAAGACGGATTTATCTATACGATTCAGGGTAAGGGGTGCTTTGTTGCACCTAAAAACACGGAGCTGCTTCTGGAAGAAAATTTAAAGAAAATAGAGGAGCACATTGAGCAAATAGTACTTCTTGCTGCTGCATGTAATTTAAGCCGCAAGGATATTCTTTCTATGTTAGACTTTAGTTTGGAGGAACGGCAATGAACGCACTTGAAATAAAAAATTTATCAAAAGGCTTTGGGAATTTCAGACTTGACAATATAAGTCTTACGCTTCCCAGTGGCTGCATTATGGGGCTTGTCGGGGAAAACGGAGCAGGGAAAAGTACCACTATAAGACTTATTCTGGATATGCTCAAAAAGGATGGCGGAACGGTTAGAATTCTCGGTAGGGATAACACAGATGATATAAGGCTTACAAAAGAGGATATCGGCGTTGTTCTGGATGAGGTCGGAATACCGGAATGCCTAAGTGTAGTGCAGGTCGGTAAAGTTATGCGGTATACGTTCAAAAACTGGGACGACGAGGCTTATAACGGATATATTAAAAAGCTTTCTTTGCCGGAAAACAAGCCGTTCAAGGAGTTTTCAAGGGGAATGAAAATGAAGCTTGGAATTGCTGTTGCTATGTCCCACGGTGCAAAGCTTCTTATTCTTGACGAGGCGACAAGCGGACTTGACCCGGTCGTGCGTGACGAGGTCGTAGAGATGCTTTACGACTTTACGAGAGATGAAAATCATTCGGTGCTTATGTCGTCGCATATTGTGAGTGACCTTGAAAAGCTTTGCGATTATATAGCATTTTTGCACAAGGGTAAGTTGCTTCTTTGTGAGGAAAAGGACGAGCTTTTATCGAAATACGGTATAGTACATTGCACCGCAGAGCAGCTCCTTGAATTTAGTGAAGGTACGGTTAAATGTAAAAAGGAGTCACCCTATGGCGTAGAGGCAATCGTCTTGCGCAAGAGTGTCCCGGGAAATATAAACATAAGTCCCATCAGCATAGAGGAGCTGTTCATATTTATGGTAAAGGAGGCGAAATGATATGAAGGGACTATTATTAAAAGATTGGTATATGACAAAAAAATATTGTAGATATTATTTTTTCGTTTGTATCGGATTTATCATTCTTTCTATGATGAGTAGCGGCAATATGTTCTTCGTTTTCTACCCTTGTTTGCTCTGCGGAATGATTCCTGTAAACCTGCTTGGATACGATGAGAGAAGTCGTTGGATGCAGTATTGCGGCACGCTTCCTTATACAAGAGCGCAGATAGTGTCGTCAAAGTATCTTATAGGTCTTTTTGCACAAGGTCTTTTGCTTTTGCTGTCGGCGCTTGTGCAGTCGGTAAGCATGATTACAAGCGGCGGCTTCAAGGTGGGAGAGTTTTTTATTCTCATGTCAATGCTTTTTACACTTGCTTGCTTTTCCTCATCACTTTGTCTGCCCTTTATTTTCAAATACGGGGTTGAAAAAGGAAGAATGGCGTATTACATTATGATAGGTATAGTGTGCGCCGGAAGCTTTATTGCGTCGGATTATTATAATGAAGCACTTGCTTCGACGGTAGCCTTTGGCGGTCTTTTGCCAATAATATTATGCATAGCAGGTGCCGGGCTGTATGCACTGTCCTGGTATTTGTCAGTAGTTTTTTATAAAAAGCGTGAGATTGTCTGAATATATAAAGCCATTGGGAGAAATAAAGCACGGAGTTTTCATATGCAAAATTCCGTGCTTTTTAGGTTGGTGGAGAGGTTTTGTGAAATATCATATGTTTTTTTTACTTTTTTATACCGCTTTTTGCTCATTTTGTAAAAGCTATTAACAAATTGTGCCTTTTGATTTACAATTAAATAGTACTATATATTTATATATAAGGAGGAATTTATTATGAAAAATTATCAGGTTGTATACCCTGAAATGGGTAAGGTTGAGCTTCAGGAAGCTCCAATGCCCGTAGCGGGCGAAAACGAGGTTCTTATCAAGACTATCGTTTCTCAGATAAGCACAGGTACAGAACTCACAATGCTCGAGGGTAACGTTGACGCCGATTCACCCTGGGCAAAGATCAATCTTTTCTATCCTCTTCTTCCCGGCTATTCAAACGTAGGTGAGATTATTGCAGTTGGTCCTAATGTTGACCCTGCACTTATCGGCAAGAAGTGTCTTTCCGACTGTATCCACGCAAAGTATGTAGTTTCCGACATAGTTGATACTCATACATTCCAGATTATTCCGGATGGAGTTGACCTCGACGAAGCTGCATTCGGCGTTATTTCACAGATTACTCTCGGTAACGTAAGAGCTGCACAGATAAGAATCGGTGAAACTATAGTTGTTTACGGTGCAGGTCTTATCGGTCAGATGGTTACTCGCTTTGCAAGAATCGCAGGTGCTTACAACGTAATCGTTGTTGATATGTCTGACAATAGACTTGAAATGCTTCCCAAGGACGAATGCGTATTCGGCATCAATCCCAAGAAGGTTGACGTTATTGAATTCATCAAGGCTCACAACGACGGCAAGCTTGCTGACATCGTATTTGAAACAACAGGTGCTCAGGCTCTCATTGAGACAGAGCTTGAATGCATTGGCAACAACGGTAAGCTTATCATCACAAGTAGCCCCAAGGGTAAATCTACCGTAAGCTTCGACTTCTGCAGCAGAAGAGGTATCACAATTATCGGTGCTCACAACTGGCTCTGCCATCCCCTTGTTGCAACTGATCAGAACCCCTGGACAAGACGCCGTGATACACAGTATCACCTTGACCTTCTTGCTCGTCATCAGCTTTCACTCAAGCATATGATTACACATAAGGCAAACTACAAGAATGCTCCTGATATGTATAAGATGCTTGTTAAGGACAGAAGCCAGGCTCTTGCAGTACATCTTTACTGGAACGACGAGGACGAAAAATAATGCCTCAAGGCATTATTTATCGTTGAAGTTTGTGTTTTCGACCCAAACTTCCTTGGAATGATAAAGTAATGACGGTATTATTTATCGTTGAGTTTTGCGCTAAAGCACAAGCTTTCATAGCGCAAAATTCCAAACTATATGAAAGGAATAAAACCAAATGTTAAAAGTAGGTATCATTGGTGCAGGTTCAATTTCTCTGTGCCACATTGACTCTTATGTTAAGAATCCTGACTGTGAAGTAGTTGCGGTTGCTGACCTCAATCTTGCTCAGGCACAGAAGGTTGCTGAAAAGTACGGCATTAAGAATGCTTATGCTGACTATCACGATATACTCAATGACAAGACAATTGACGCAGTAAGTATTTGTACTCCTACATTTACTCACAAGAACATTCTTATTGAAACAATAGACAGCGGCAAGCACATTCTCTGCGAAAAGCCTCCGGCACTTAACGCTCAGGAAACACGTGAGTGCGTAGAGTATGCAAAGAAGCATAACAAGCACATAATGTACGCTTTCGTAATCCGCTTCAGAAACGAGCACAAGTATCTTAAGGAATATATCGACGCAGGTAAGATGGGTAAGATTATGTGCGCTGAAGCAGTTCGTATTTATCGTTGCAATCAGTCAGGCGGTTGGTTTATTGACAAGAGCAAGTCCGGCGGCGGTCCTCTTATCGATGCTAATATCCACGAAATTGACTCCGCACTTTACTTTATGGGATATCCCAAGCCCAAGGTAGTAATGGGCTTGGCAAGCGATGCAAACAAGGAGTGCCCTGCAAGAATCAAGGGTCACAACGTAGGCTGGGTGTCTGCTGACAAGAACAGCTACAAGAGAGATATTGAAAGCGTTGCAAGCGGCTACGTTAAGTTTGACAACGGCGCATACCTCTACATCAAGACAAGCTTCGTGCTTCCGAGCGTTGTTGAAGATACATATATCGACATCTGCGGTGAAAAGGCAGCTGCAAGACTCGAGCCCTTCAACAAGGGAAGAGAGCTTCTTATGGTTGACACCGAGGACGGATACCTCAGAGAAGTTCATCCCGTGCTTGATGCGGTTGACGTTTACCAGGAAGAAATCAACCACTTTGTTGACTGCTGTGTAAACGGCACTGAATGTATGTGTAAGATGGAAGACGCAATCACTCTTATGGAAATCATCGACGCTATCTACAAGTCAGCTGAAACAGGAATGCCTGTAATTTTTGACTAAAGCAGTATAAAATAAGGAGTATCTGCAGCAATATTTGTTGCAGATACTTTTCTTTGTGCAAAAATACCTGCACAGTCATATTTGGCTGTGCAGGTGCTTTTTATAGGATATTAAACTGAAACGTGCTTTGTTTTGTTGTATATGTAAAAGGGAAGATAGGGTAGTGCGTGTATTAAAAGATAAATAAAATAAACGAGAATTACCGAAAACCAGTCAGGAGTAGCAGCTCCTATTGGTGCGAAGAAAAATGAGTTGAGCTTGAAAAACATATAATCAGACCCGATTTTTGAGAAGTTCACTGCATTTGCAATCACCGAAACTGCAAGGGCAGGTATTGCCGGGATAAGAAGATGATAAAACCGAGTTGCTTTTTTGTAGGAATGATAACCGGATTTCAGCATTACCAGCGCACAGAAAACTATTGCACCGTGATAAAAGAAGGTGTGGAAGCCGGAGAAGGATATGCAGGAGTAGTTATTAAGGATATTTGCAGGATAAATGAAATTTATCGCACCGCCCAGAAGTCCAAGGGAGCAGACGTAGCCACAGCCCATATAACGTACCCAACCCTTACCGAAGATAGCAAAGGGCATCGCATACATAAAAATACTGCAGGGATAAAGAGGAAGAACGCCGCCCCATTCGAAGCTTACGCTTGCACCGCTAAAGGTTTCCCATATGATTTTTACAACCTCAAGTATCAGCGCCGCAGCCCATATAAATGTGAAAGCAGTGCGTATAGTCTTTTCGCTTTTCTTTGAGAGCACAAGCCCAAGGGTAATTATTGCAATAAGCACCACTACGGCAAACACTATATGAAGCGGTGTAAAAAGCGTTCCTGCAAGTTCTTTTGCGCCAGGGAGAAAATCCTTGTGAGTGAAGAAATTTTTAAAAAGATATGTAAGTGTCATCCTTTAAAATCTCCATTAGGTAATTTTTGTTACTCGATATTATACATCGAATTATGTGATTTTTCAACATTAAATTATGAAAATTAAGAAAACCGCATTGCCGAAGCAATGCGGTTTGAAATTACAATATTTCTATTTTGTCGTGCTTAGTCCTGGAATACGAAGATGTTATCCTCAAGACCTATCGTTTTATCGGTAATGGTTTCATCGTAAGTAAGCATGGCATTATAACGGTTAATATCCGCAGAGGCACCGTAAACGCCAAATTCATGACCCTTTATGCCATAAAAAAGATTTCCTGTAATTTCAGGCATATAAGCCGCATCTTCAGCACCTATCTGAATATGCTGCGCTTCCTTGTGGGTTACAGAAATTACGTTATCGTAGATGAGGAAATTTTCCGCATTGTTTACATCCGGACGTCCCATAATAGCAACCTGCATGTGACCGTATCTTTGGGCACGCTGAAGGCCCCAGCTGTCGCCTGTACGAACGAAGAGGTTGCCGGAAACTTCAATATTCTTCATAATGCCTTTGTTCGCAGCAGAAGAGTTGACGTATTCAAGCCCGCCCATCGCACAGCTTTCAATAACGTTATCAAGATATTTGATATTTATCATATCCATTCTTCCGGGATAATTAGTACCGAAATACTGATGTGAAACACCTGAGTCAAATATCTGGTAAATATAGCAGTTTTCAACCGTGAAATCCTTGGAATTTCCGTGAATCTCGGCTCCGTTACCAAGTCTTATGGGGTCCTCACTGGATTTCCAAAGAGTACCGCCGCACCAGCCTATCTCGCAGTTGGAAACGGTGAGATTCGCCGTGCCGTCCGTAAAGGAAATAGCATATCCGCCTCCATATTTTATGCACAGGTTATCAATGGTAACCTTGGTTCCGTTGCCGCTTATCATAGGAGTATAGGTACATATTTCGGTAGAGGTAAAGCGGGTGTTAGGGTCCGTCTTTGAGTATAGGTATATCTTTTTATCCGATGTGTCGTAGAATATTTCAAGGTCCTTTATAAGAAGCGAGCCGTTAATGCCCGGAACCTTTCTGTATGCCCAGGCCTCACCGTCATTGAATACGATGTTTCCTATGTCCTCGTCAAAGGTGTCACTTGAAACCCATACGTTTTTCTTGTCAGTTTTCTGCCAGAAAGCCTTGTCTTCTGCGTAGTTACGCAGTGAGCCGTTGATAACAGGCTTTGCACCCTCGCCGTATGCAGTGTAGGTTACGTTGTACCGAGTGGCAATTTTTCCCCTGAATGTATCACTGCGCTTGAAGTATACAACAGATCCGCCCTTGATAGCCATGCTGTTTACCTTGTCAATAGTTTTCCACGCAGTTTCAGGAGTAAGACCGTCGTTTGCGTCATTGCCGGTACTGCTGCTTACGTAATAATTTGTCTTACCTGCGCCCTCCTTGAATGTGTTGGGAGTAGCTCTGATTTCAGCTATTCTCTTTTCACGGTGAGCTTCGATAGACTTATTTACAGCATCCGCATCAGTCGCATCAATTCCATTAAGTATCGCCTGTGTGGTTGAATAGTCGAGCTTTGTCTTGTCAACCGGAGAATTTGCAGAATATGCATTTCCGGTATACCAAAGTATGATGCCGTTATATGTAGCCGTACAGGAAGCCGCAATTACCTCTTCCTGTGCCCAGTGATCGGCAATATCAGAGAACTTGGCTACCTTTCTTGTATTAGTCTCAACTATATTTCTGCCTAAAAGTCTGTCGATAATAGTTACTATCTCTGCTCTTGTAAGAGTTGCATCAGGTGCAAAGGTGCCGTCGGGATTACCCTCAACTATTCCTGCTTTTGCAGCCTTTATTATTTCATTATAATAAGGATGTGACGTTGGAACGTCGGGGAAAGACTTGGTGCTGGTCTTTTCGGGAACAAAGGTTGCGATAAGCTTTACAAATTCACCTCTTGTTATTCCCTTTCCTGCATCAAGCTTTGTGCCGTAAAAGTCAAGAACATCATACTTTTCAAGATATTTTACATTAGGTGCATACCATTCGGTGTCTGCCATATCCGTAAATGCAGTTTTCACGCTTGAAGCATCAAAAGCGGTAGTGTAGCCTGCAGCTACCGATACTACCTTTATTGCCTCCGCTCTTGTCATAGTCTTATCAGGAAGGAAGGTCTTATCCGGATAGCCGTCTATAAATACTGCGTTTTCATCAAGTGTAAGTGTTTCCGCTCCGGATACCATGCATACGCTAACTGCAGAAACTGCAATAAGTATGCAAACAATCAAGCAAAAAATTCTTTTCATTATATTTACCTCCAAGGTCGTATATGAGTCTATTCTAACATACATTAAGCTTTATTGCAATATTCATTTTTGTACTTTCTGCATCATTTTTTTACCTTTTTATAATTATTTCATATAAACATTTCAATCTGCAACAATATACTGTATCAAAATCACATTATTACCGCTGCTTTTAAAATTCAAAGCGCATACCAAAAAGGCATGCGCTTTGGGAGCTGAAAATTTATTCGAGGAATACAAAGGTATTGTCATCAAGACCTACTGTTTTATCAGTAATCTGCTCATTGTATATTATCATATCTCTTTCACGGCTCTTGTTACCCGTACCGTAAAGACCGAACTTTTGTCCCTTGATATTGGCGAAGATATTTCCCGTTACCTCCGGCATATTCTTTGCATCATCAACACACATATGAACAAGTGTCGCATAGGAATCCTTAGTCATAATCACGTTGTCGTAAATGAGGAAGTTTTGGGAGTGATTTGTTCCACTCCAGCCCTTGATAACTGCCGTAGTAGAACCATTTCTGTCCGGACGCTGCTTTCCCCAGCCGGAGCCGGAATGAACAAGCATGTTGCCGGAAAACTCGATATTCTGCATAATCCCACGGTCTTCAGGCTGACCGTTGATGTACTCAATGGCGTAGGTGCACGTCTCAATTACATTGTTTCTGAAGCTGATGTCCTCCATCTTCATAACACTGGGATTGTTGTTGTTTTTGAAATACTGGAACGTAACGCCTGCATCGTATATCTGGTATATATAGCAGTTATCAATCGTATAGTCACCGCACAAGCCGTGAATCTCAACCGCATTACCGTATCTTACAGGGTCTCTTCCGGTACGCATAAGACTTCCGCCGGTCCATCCAATTTCGCAGTTCTGCACAGTAAGCCCGTATGTGCTTCCGCCATAACCGATACCGCTTCCGCCTGTGTATTTAATACAAAGGTTATCAATGGTAACCTTGCTTCCGGTACCGCCGATAATGGTTGCATTGCTGCAAATTTCAACGTTATCAAAGCGCGTATTGGGGTCAGATACTGAATACAGATAAATCTTCTTATCAGAGGTGTTGTGATAAAACTCGAGGTCTGAAGCAATATCTGTTCCGTTGATTCCCTGGGCTTTTTTATAACCCCATGCCTCACCGTTGTTGAAAACAATATTTCCGACGTCGCTTCTGAATGATTCCTTTGAAACATATACGTTCTCCACTTCTGTTTTCTGCCAGAAATCACCGCTTGCATAATCTTTCAAAGAACCGTAAAAATTAGGCTTTGCACCTTCGCCGTAAGCAGAATATATTACACCGTTTTTTGTTTCAAGATGTCCTCTGAAGGTGTCACCGCGTTTGAAGTAAACCACGTCGCCAACCCTTAAGTAGACATTCGCAACTTTATTGAGTGTTTTCCAGGCGGTTTCAGGAGTAAGTCCGTCATTTGCGTCATCTCCGCTTGTGCTAACATAGTAGGCGGTTCTGTTCTCGGCGGGTTTGATTGTCGTAGGAGTATTGCGTATTTCTTCTATTCTCTTGTCCTTATATGCTTCTATCGCCTTTTCAGCAGCTGCGCCGTCTGAAGCATCAATACCCTCAAGTATTGTCTGTGTCATCGAATAGTCAAGTGTTGTCTTGTCAACCGGTGAGTTGGAAGCGTACACATTTCCGCTGTACCAGAGAACAATATCATTATAAGCAGGCGTACAGGAAGCCGCAATTATATAGCTTTCCGCCCAATGTCCATTTATATCTGAAAATTTCGATACTTTCTTTGTATTATCATCTAATATGTGTCTTCCTACAAGTCTGTCGATAATAGTTACTATCTCTGCTCTTGTAAGAGTTGCATCAGGTGCAAAGGTGCCGTCGGGATTACCCTCAACTATTCCTGCTTTTGCAGCCTTTATTATTTCATTATAATAAGGATGTGATGTTGGAACGTCGGGAAAAGACTTGGTGCCGGTCTTTTCGGGAACAAAGGTTGCGATAAGCTTTACAAATTCACCTCTTGTTATTCCCTTTCCTGCATCAAGCTTTGTGCCGTAAAAGTCAAGAACATCATACTTTTCAAGATATTTTACGTTAGGTGCATACCATTCGGTGCCTGCCATATCCGTAAATGCAGTTTTCACGCCTGAAGCATCAAAAGCGGTAGTGTAGCCTGCAGCCACCGATACTACCTTTATTGCCTCTGCTCTTGTCATAGTCTTGTCCGGAAGGAAGGTCTTATCCGGATATCCGTCTATAAATACTGCATTTTTGTCAAGTGTAAGCGTGCCTGCTCCGGTTGCGACATTCATTCCTGTTGCTCCTGCGGCAACAATCATACAAAGAACTACACTTAAAATCCTTTTTAATGTTTTTTTCATCATTATCCTCCGTGGCTTTTTATAAGAGATATATTAAAAGGAACAACTCCAGACAGTTTCATTATAACAGATATAAATTAATTTTTCAATACATATTTTTTTGCTTTTGCTGTAGGTTTTTGTTTCTAAATCTTCAAAAATACGATTCTGTTTTATCCAAGAAAAGTAACAGGCACGTACAGTGTCTGCGCCATATCCTGATTGAAGATTTCAAGTACGATACGGTTTATCGGATTTACCTTTTCACCGGCACGTATTGTTACGTCAATAGTCTGTGTAAAGCTCGTTCTGTTTGTACCGTGCATAATAGTTATTCCCGTACGGCTCTCTGCAGTAAGGGTATCACCGCCAAGCCAGCGAAGCGTAGCAATATACGGTGCAGAAACTCCTGCCATAGAATCGGTGTTATGCTTGTTGCGGATAAGCACCTTCAGTTTCTTTTCCTCAAGAGGAGCAATTTCCGGCTTGTCATCATAAATTACAGTTACCTCAATAAATGCGTTGCCAAATTTTATGGAATTCGGGGTAAGCATAGCAAGAGGGCGTTTTACAAGGGGACCGTTTGTTTCGTGGTCGAAAAGAGCGGTAAGATTCTTTATATCCTTCTCGTCAATTTCGTCATCACCGCTATGAAGCTGTACTGTATTTTTATACTGGGCGTCAAGTACGCTTTGGGATATTTTTACAATTCTGTCGGTAAGCTCGTTGCAGGTTTTGGGAAGCATATGCGAGATAATGCCGCCTGCAATACAAATGGTTACGATGTCGTCACCTATGTGAGCCTTCCAGTCCTCGGGAATTGCCTTTGTTCCGCCGAGAATACCGAGAGTTGCGCCGACGGTTGCACCTGTACAGTCAGTATCGTCACCGCAGTTAATTGCAAGGAGCATTGACTTTTTAAAGTCGCCTTCACCGTAAAGAAGTCCGAGAACAACGTATCCGATGTTTGAAGGTGCTTCCATCCAACCGCCGTAGTGTTCTTCGTTTGACTTAAGTATTATGTTTCTTGCTTCGAGAACATCCATACCCTTTTCGTAGCATTCGTAAGCAAGCTTAACCATTTTAGCTGTACGGCTGTCCTCCGGTATTGCCGCAAGACCTACCTTTATAACTTCGTTTACGTCACTAACTATAAATGCCGCACTCTGCATTGCAGCGACGAAAGCAGCAGCAATAGTGCCTTCACCGGTACCGTGGTCTACCATGCCGTCTTCTACTGCGTATCTTACTGCACCATAGGGATTACCGGGACATAGGGACGCCCAAACTTCAGTTCTTATCCACGCACCGTTGGAGTCCTTCCAGGGATTGTTATAATCGCCCGACATAGGGGGCATAAATCCCACACGGGCATTTGCCTTTCCGATGCCGTATTCGTTGTAGTTGGGAACTATGCCGTATGTCCAATAATCCGCAAGCACGTTTGCGTCGAGATTGTGGGGACCGAATTTTTCCATTGCTACAAGCCACACGAGCTGAAGGTCCAAATCGTCATTGGGCAGGGGAACGCCTGCTTCGGTGGAGAAGCCTTTTATATCAAGGGTTTGTCGCCGGCCCTCATAAGGACCACCGATGGTACCGCCGATGTTTTTGCCTATCATACAAGCATATACCTTGTCACGGTATTTATCAAAATTAAGTTTCATGAAGAAAATTCTCCTTTCATTTTATCTATGCAAAGTATAACAAAAAGCCGACTATCTGTAAATAGCCGGTTTTTACTTTTGTTTCCCATTATTTTACTCACGGTAGTCAGATGGAGACTTGCCCGTGGTCTTGGTGAAAGCACGGTAAAAAGAGGATTTTGACGAATATCCAACTTTTTGTGCAATTTCTGAAACTGTAAGGTGAGTTTCACGTAATAGCTTTGCTGCAAAAGCTATTCTTCTGCTTCCGATATATTCGGTAAGTGACATGCCGAATTGCTTTTTGAAAGCACGGCTGAAATAAGACGAATTATAGAAATATCTCTGTGATAGTGTGCTTAGTGAAAGGTCGCTTGCAAGGTTTTCGTCGATATATTCGGCAAGGCTTCGCCACTCGCTTTTTTGCTTGTTTGGTGAAAGTGTCTTTCGCAGAATTTTTACAAGCAGAATACTTATATAGCTTTCAAGTACAGCACGTTTGAAATCATTTTCTTTTTTATATTCAATGCACATTGAAGCGAAAAGATTTTCAATTTCATCACGCTCTGTGCCGGAAAAGGTTACGATTCCGCTTTCCTTGCCCTGACGCAAGGTTTCAAAAACGGTAAGCTGCAGCATTGAAAATGCATTTTCCGGCAGAGCGGCGCCTTCTGCGGCTTCTGGAGAAAAGCATATATTGTAGTAAGAATAGTCACCTTTTGGCACAAATGCGTGAGTACTGTTACGGTTTATAAATACGAGGTCGCCACGGGATGTGTCAAATTCGGTGCCGTTTACTTCTTGGCGTGCACTGCCCCCCGAAATATATACTATTTCAATGAAGTCGTGCGTATGAATGGGCGCAGGATATTTTTGGTTGGAGAAGAAAATATGAAAGCTGGAGTCCTGTTTTATCAAATTATCTTTTTTAAAGGTATACATAGAGCACCCCTTTCCGCTGCCTTTTTGCCAATTATATCACGAAGAATTGTAATTGTCAATGACGGATTTTGATTGGTGTGAAATAGCTTTCCGCCGAGGCGGAAAGCTATCTTACTTCTTGACTGCTAATTATTACATTGTACCTTATATATGTATTATTTATCCTGCTTTAAATCTTTTAACAATCGATTTCTGCGTTTATGGGCTATTTTTATGCCTGCAAGAATTGCGGCAAAATATACAAGTCCGAATACCAGAGCTGAGATAAGTGCAGCGGGAAAGGTTGGATAGTTATCTTCCCCGGTGGCGATCAACTTGGAAAAATTATAACCTGAAACGGCAAGGAGATAATTATTCTTAGTAGGGAAATAGAGCAAAAGCTGTGAAACCATATGTATTCCAACTGCTCCGCACGCTATCGGGAGAAAATTCCGTATGCTATATTTGTGTGATTTGTTGTCTTTCGCCTGGAAGTATGTAAGAAAAAGAAAACCGAATACTAAACCACTGACAGAGCAAAGAAGATTTTCGCCAAAAATAGTATCGTTTTTGGTGCCGCGATAAATGTAAAGAGGAACCCAATCAACGATAAACGCAAGCCAGGCAGAGCCTAAAATACGGAAAAACATGTAAATTATGTTTGAAATTTTATTTTTCATATTATACCTTCTTTCCTTGAAAGTATTATAACATAAAATAGCTTAATTTTCAAGTGAAATATTGTTCCTTTGTGGCAATGTGAAATGAAATAAATCCCTACATGCGCCGCAGCGCATATAGGGATTTATTTCGTTATGTATGACAGCTATTCCTGCCGTCTTTCGCAAACTATTAAAAGCGGGTTGAAAAATCAGTTGGGTATTATTTATATATAATATTTCCTTGACATTCAGCATCACCATCAATTGCTTTACATTCAATATTGCCGCCACATTTAACGTTACCGTTTATGTCATCGCCACAAGCAACATATCCACCACATTGAAGATTGCCGTTGACTGAATCGCCACAACCGACATTGCCGCCACAATTAACATTACCGTTGACTGAATCGCCACAAGCGACATTTCCGTTAGCTTTTACATTACCGTTTATATCACCCTTGCAAGAAATATTATTTTTACATTCTTTTATATCACCGTTGATTTCATTACATTCAATTTGTCCGCCGGCTATTACATCACCGTTAATACTTGAATCACAGTAAATATTACCATAGACTTCGACTTTAAAATATTGCCGTGTTGTTTCGTTGCAGTTTTTTGGGAAAGTTATATCTATCGTTTTATCTAAGTCATCGACAAGCATAACTTTCTTGCCTCTGGCAACTACAACACGGAAAGTATCATCGTCCCGAAGCGGAAACTGTCCACAAACATCGTTAACGAAGGGTTCTCTTCCGAATAATTCATCTATACTTATCTCAAATATATCGGCAAGCTTTGGAATTAAACTGATATCCGGACAACACTGTGCCGACTCCCATTTAGATACCGACTGATTGGTTACTCCTAACCTTTGAGCAAGCTCCTCTTGTGTTAAGCCTTGCTTTTTTCTATAAAAACAAATAGTGTCATTCAACTTAAGGTTATCCATAAGTACGCTCCTTTATTTTTTCTTGTAGCTACACTTATATTTTAAAAGAAAAAATCTAATAAGTCAATAACGCAGTTGTTGGCTTCTTCCAACTTAGAGTTGATTTGTATGCTAACAGTTTTACATAATATAAGTAACAAAATGATTTCATCCATATTATAGCACAAGCATAGCATAAATCTGTTGAATTTTCAAGTGAAGTATTCGCCTTGTATTGAGAATCAGAAATGAAATCGTGCTGCGCACGATGAAATCCTCACCTTTTTTGCAGAGAGTACACTAACCGCTTGGCGGTGATGGCACTAAAAATATCCGCGACCTACCGGACTTTTAACGCCATGCTTGCAAACGAAGTCTATGTAATGATTCTATATTCCCAACATTCAACTTTCTCGTCCTTGAACGTGCCCTTCCAAGTGACAACAAAGTGTTGATTATGATCTGAAGAAAAAAATGAAATGTTGTCTCCATGAGGGAAATCTTGTCCAAAAACTTTGGTTTTGATAGTAAATAGGGATTTTTCGATATCAATTTTATGCTTTAATACTTTGAAGTTCTTGTCATTTAAGGTTATGTTATAATGCTGTTTGATTTTCTCTATTCTGTTATCCTTCATGTGTCTATTTCGTGCTCTCCTTCGCCGTATTGATAGAAGCTATCAAAATTCTTTTCACCTCAACACACCTATCCAAAATCGTTTTATCGTGATAATATCCGCTCTCAATCAAAAGCTCAAGCCAATATGCTGTTTCGGAGCACTCCTTAAGGGCAATATGTAACTTTGCCACAAAATCCGCCTTTCCGTGAGCGTAAAATGCCTCGCGAATATTCGCGCCAATACTCGTTCCCGAACGCAAAAACTGATTGATCAGTGCACTTTCACACTTCGCCTCTCGCAACATCTTGCAAGCGCGAATAACCTCTAAAGCAAACGCTTTCGATTTTATCATTAAAGGACTTTCTGACATATTACTTTTCTCCTTACTTGACTTTACTCCATTATACCATAAACTTTATTACTTTTCAACCTAATATAATAAAAAAAGCTTTTCACCTCGGCGAAAAGCTACCTTACTTCTTCACTATTCACTATTACTTATTACCTTGCCAAAAATCTTCTCGGACGGATTTAGTGAAAAGTGAAAAGTGAAGAGTGAAAAGGTAAAAATCTCCCCGAACTTCGTCCGAGAAGATTTTTGGCTGGGGTGGTTGGGCTCGAACCAACGAAATGCAGGAGTCAAAGTCCTGTGCCTTACCACTTGGCGACACCCCAATATTTATTTTAAATGATGGTGATATTATATAACAAATTTTCCCTTTTGTCAAGGGGAAAACTCCTTAGTATACCGGATACAGAATAAGATCACACACCCGAAAATCGAATTTTCCCAAAGTGCGCCACTCGCAAGGTCTGCTCAACGCAGGCACTCCTGCGGCACATCACAACGCACTGCTTAATGCTGCTTGGTTCCCCACCTGACATGGTTCACAGGGTGTAATTGCGCAGGACCCGCATCTCAACACAGAAGCCTTGCGCAGCCTTCACTTTGAAAAAATCCTCAAATCGGGAATTAGTCCCTGCTGTAGCGGATTGCAGGTACAGGGCTCCGCTAAGTCCCCGATTAGTGTGACCTTATTCCGTATCCGGTCAAGATAGTATAGCATATATTTTCTGAAAAATCAAGTACAGAATTTAAAATTGCCCAAAGTTCAGTTTTTTAAATGCTACAGTATATGAAATTAATATCTTTATTGTGCAGAATTAACAGTTTAGAAACAAGGAATTTTCCATAACTGTTGAAAAAAGTCGAATTATATTGTATAATGTAATACAGTAACTTTACTTTGCTTTATGAATATTATGCTGCTTTTTACAGTAATTATGTAAAAGCGGACTATACGCTATGAGTTTAAAGGAATATAACCGGTAAATTTTTACCGGTCAGTGGCTATTTGCCGAAAGGAACTATGCAGAATGAAAAAAGGATTCGGAAGTATAAACAAATCTGGGCTTATTATGCCGGTTGCAGTTACATGCGCAACGCTGATTCTTTCAGCTATTCTTGCGGTTGTATTTTTTAATATATCAAGGAATGCTGCACAGAATGCGTCAGGTGCGGAAAACAACGATGCTGCACAGGTGCAGGGCACGCAGAATGACGTGAGTGAAAAGGATAAAACTGTGCTTGCTCTTGATAACGACGAGCTTCGTGGTGTGTGGGTTGCGTCTATCGGAAATCTTAATTACCCAAGTAAAAAGGAGCTTTCAAAAGAGGAGCTTCAGAAAGAGATTGATGCAATACTTGATACTTGCATTGAGGTAGGCTTTAATACGGTATTCTTCCAGGTGAGACCTGCAGGAGATGCACTTTACGAGTCGGAAATCTTCCCATGGTCTGAGTATGTGTCAGGTACGCAAGGAATGGCGCCCGACGGAGAATTTGACAGCCTTGCATATATGCTTGATGAAGCGGAGAAGCGGGGAATAGCTGTTCACGCCTGGGTAAATCCTTTCAGAATAACAAACGGTAGTCCGTCAAAGCCTGAGACTGACGTAAGCCTTCTTTCGGAAAACAACCCGGCAAGAATCCATCCGGAATACACGGTTGCTTACGCCGACGGCAAGCTTTACTACAATCCCGGTGAGCCCGGTGCGAGAGCACTTGTGATTTCGGGAATTACCGAGCTTTGCACAAAATATCCAAAGCTTGCGGGCATACATATTGACGACTATTTCTATCCTTATCCATCAGGAGACGGGCAGTTTGATGATTCCGACACCTATGCACAATACGGTGGTGGTATGGCACTTGCTGACTGGCGCAGAAACAACGTAAATACCTTTGTAAAAGAGGTTTATACGGCAGTTAAGGAAGTAAGCACAGACCTTCGTTTTGGCGTTTCACCTTTCGGCATCTGGGCTAACAGCACATCTGATACATACGTAAAGGGCAGTGAGACTGCGGGGCTTGAAGCCTATAATGTTCTTTACTGTGACGCACTTGCGTGGGCAGAGGGTGGATATGTGGATTATATTGTTCCACAGCTTTACTGGAGCTTTGACACGGCGGCCGCTCCCTTTGATACCCTTGCAAGATGGTGGAATGCAAACCTTGACGGCACGGGGGTTGACCTTTATATTGGTCACGGAGCATATAAGGCTGCGGACTACGGTAAAAACGAAATTCCGATGCAGGTGGAATTTGCAAGAGCACTTCTTACCTACAAGGGAAGCGTTATGTACGGCTATGCGGATATAGTTAAGAATACCGCAAATCTCAAGGATGGTCTTAAAAACTGTTTTTCTGTCGGAGTGAAATATGATGAGGATTCTGCCGCTGAGGAAAAGAAGCCGGAAGTAAATTTCCCGGCGACACCCAATACAAAGGATGATTCGACCTATATTCTCGGTTCTTCTGACCCTGAAAATCCTCTTACTGTAAACGGGGACAAGGTATCAAGAACCAAGGACGGATATTTTTCCTACTATACATATCTTGCCAACGGAAGAAACAATATAGAAATAAAGGCAAACGACAGCTCTATCGGATATACTATAAATAAGGTGTCGGGAACTAATTCATCTGCGCCCACCGAAATGGCAGGCTTTGAAATAACCGACGTGTATCCGTCAAAGGAAACATGGCTTTCACCGGGCGATACGGTAAACGTGTCCTGCAGTGCGCCGGCAGGAAGTAAGGTCACTGCTAAAATAGGCGGTATAACAATAAACCTTAAACCCACCTTATACAGTGCGACTACTGCAAAGAATTATAAAGAAGTATATACCGGAAGTGTTACTATCCCCACAACCTTTGCCCCTGAACGTGGTGAGGCTGATATAGGAACGCTGATATTCTATGCACAGAAAAATGGAAAGAGCGCACAGAAGAGTGCTTCGCTTATAAAACAGCTTGGCAAGGGTGCGCTTATATACGCAGAAGTTAAAAACGATTATTCATATTTCAAAATTGCACCGGACTCCTCATTCTATGAGGACCCCACACCTGCATCTATCGGCATGAGAGACTACATTGTTGGTTATATTGACGGGTACTATAAGCTGAGATGTGGGTATTACGTTTCCGAGGATAACGTAAATGTTGTCAAAGGCGATGCTCTTTACGACAATAAAATTTTAAGTGCAGTAGTGGAGGCAAGTGTTAAGGATACTACCAATAATCTTAACAATCACACGGATATCCGCTTCAGTGTTCTTGAAAACGTGCCGGTGAACGTAACTACGCTAAAGGATAAGATAACCATAACCTTCTTTAATACCAACACCGCCTTTATTCCTACGGTACAAATTGCGAAAAATCCGCTTGTAAAGGAATGTTCCGGAAAGGCAGTTGGCGGCAACGTAGTTTACGAGGTAACTCTTATTGCTGCAGAAAACTACTACGGCTTCAATACGGTTTATGAGGACGGAATGATAATTTTCAGGCTCAACAATCCGCAGTCACTTGCGCAGGGGGATAAACCTCTTGAGGGTAAAACTATAATTGTTGATGCAGGACACGGCGGAACCGATATAGGTGCACCGGGACCTTCAAGTATCAAAACATCGCTTCACGAGGCTGACCTTAATCTTTCCATCGCTCTTGCACTTCGTGACAAGCTTCATTCTCTCGGTGCTACGGTGGTTATGATTCGTGATACTGACGTTACTGTTGACTTATATGCAAGAATAGACATCCTTGCTTCAATGATACCGGATATGGCTATATCCGTTCATCAGAATTCAGTGGCGGGAACGGTAAATGCTTCAAAGGTACGGGGATATCTTGGACTTTATTCCGACTGCGCAGGCATAATGCTTGCAAATGCTGTTTCGGATACCGTCTGCACACAGCTTTCAAGATATCAGCGTCCGACTGCATATCAGATGCTTGCGGTTGCAAGAAATCACAGATACCCCTCAACTCTTTGTGAGATGAGCTTTATATGTAACGTAGAGGAATTCCAGTGGACGATTTCTCCCGGAAACTACGAGAGAAGTGCAGATGCACTTGCAAACGGAATACTTGAATTTTACAACAGACAGGCGAAGTATCTGGAATACTAATAATAATTCGGAATTAACGACGAAAAAGTCGTAAGACTTTTTCTTACATCCGAAGAATTTGATTTGCAAATTCTTCCTACACGATGTAATAAAGATAAAAGTTAGGAAAATTCTTTCTGTGATTTAAAACCAAGACGAACTTTACAAAAGATGTTTATTTGAATTAACACCCGATACGCTCCGCAGGATTTGCAAAGCAAACCGAGGAGCGTATCTGATATTAAAATTCTTTGCTGAGCTTTCTTATAAGAAAGCGAGCGAGGGTGTGGGGCGAGCAGCCCCACATACAATGAGGTTTAAAATGAAAAAAGAAACCAAGGTAAAAAAGATTATAGAAATACTGAAAGAGCTTTATCCAGATGCTCAGTGTTCTCTTGAATATTACGGAGAACCGTGGAAGCTTCTTGTATGCGCAAGGCTTTCGGCACAGTGCACTGACGAGAGGGTAAACATAGTAAGCAAGGATTTGTTCAGAGCATTTCCTACCCTTGAAGCTATGGCAAATGGGGAGCTATCGGAAATAGAGAAACACATAAAATCCTGCGGTCTTTACCGTGGCAAAGCCAAAAGCATAAAGGAAGCCTGTAATCAGATAATTGAGAATTTTGACGGCAGGGTGCCGGATGATATGGAGGGCTTGCTCTCCCTTTCGGGCGTCGGAAGAAAAATCGCCAATCTTATTCTCGGTGACGTTTACGGCAAAGGCGGAATTGTGGCAGATACCCATTGTATGAGAATTACAAACCGCCTCGGACTCTGCGAAAAAAGTGAGCCGCTTCACGTCGAGCGCACTCTCGACCCGATTGTGCCAAAATCCGAGCAGTCGGATATGTGCCACAGACTTGTAAATTTCGGAAGAGATATATGCTGTGCGAGAAATCCTAAGTGTGAAGCTTGCCCGATGAAAAAGAACAAAATATGCCCTTATAAGCCTGAAAAAAGCCAAAAATGACTGATTTTTGAGCATTGGAATTTCAATTCACGGAATATTAACAATAAAAATTCAAATAAGCTATTGACAAAATAGTGAAATGGTGGTAAAGTCATACTGTTAGCACTCAGACGCAACGAGTGCTAAATGAGTGTGACTTTATTTTATGCCGCAAGTGGAAAGAGAATGTGAGGTGTAAGCAATGGATTTATCCGAACGCAAGAAGCAAATACTTAAATCTATTATCGACGCATACATTGACTCCGGCGAGCCGGTTGGCTCAAAGTATCTTACGACATACGGCAACATTTCTCTTTCTCCTGCTACCATAAGAAACGAAATGAGTGAGCTTGAGACGCTTGGTTATCTTGACAAGCCGCATACCAGCGCAGGACGTGTTCCTTCGGCGCAGGGCTACAAGTTTTACGTAGACCAGCTGAACGAGGATTACAGGCTCAGCGTTGAAGAGCTTGAGCTGCTTGGTGAGCTTACAAGATTCAAAAGCGCACAGATTGACAGTATTATCGAAAGAGCAAATAAAATAATGTCAGGTGTGACAAAATATGCAGCGGTATCACTTACACAGCACGACACGGGCGAATTTGTAAAGCGGTTTGATACGGTTTATATAAGTCCCCACAGCTTTCTTCTTGTTATGATACTTGAGGACGGAAGCGCAAAGACGGCACAGCTTTCAAGTGATTTTACCCTTAGTGAAAGAGATGTACAAAAAATAAAAGAGCTGCTTTGTGAAAACCTTTGCTCGGTGCCGCTTGACAAGGTGTCGCTTGACGTTATAATGGCACTTGAGGAAAGCTTCGGAAAGCACAGGAATCTCGTTGGGAAAATACTTCGCACGGCGTACTCTGTAACAAGAGGCGATGGTGAGGAGAAAATCAAAATTGACGGCGTTACAAATCTTCTTTCTTATCCGGAATTCAACAGTGCAGAAAAAGCACGCTCAATAATCGAGCTTGTGGAAAGCAGGCGTGAGGATATAAAGAAAATCTTTGACAGTGCCGAGAACGAAAGAGCACTTTCACCTGTTGCACATGATGCAGGCGGTGGAATGAAAATATATATCGGCGAAAATTCCCAGGATGACGCCCTTTCCGACACGAGCCTTGTTTACTGCTCTTTCCCTGTAGGAAATACCCAGGCGGTTATAGGAGTGCTTGGACCACGCCGTATGGATTATAAAAAAGTCGTTGCAAGTCTTAAGTATCTTGCAAAATCTATGGGAAATGCAGGCGGAGATTTATTCCTTGAAAGTGCAGACAACAACGATTACGGAAAAAGCCCGGACGATAATGATTAAATAATACCCTAATATAAACCGGAGGAAATTATGGCAGAAAACCAGAAAGAAAAAGAAACTCCCGTTGCACAGGAAACTTGTGCCGAGGAAGTAAACGAAAAGAAAAAGAGCTGTAAGAAGCAGTCCTGCGACAGAGAAGCCAAAAAAGAAAAGAAGGCTATAGAAGAAAAGGACGCAAAAATTGCAGAGCTTGAAGAAAAGCTTTCCGAGGAAAACGACAAGCATCTTCGCATGATGGCTGAGTACGAAAACTTCAGAAAGCGTGCAGCAAAGGAAAAGGAAGGAATTTATTCCGATGCGGTGTGCGACACTGCGGCGCAGCTTCTTCCCATGCTTGATAACCTTGAACGTGCACTTGAAGCGGAGAGCGACAAGGAAAGCAGTATGTACAAGGGCGTTGAGATGATAATGAAGCAGTGCGAGGAAATCTTTGCAAAACTTGGAATTTGTGAAATTGAAGCAATGGGAAAAACCTTTGACCCTAATCTTCATAATGCGGTAATGCACGATGAAGACGAAAGCAAGGGCGAGGGCGAAATCACCGCAGTTTTCCAGAAAGGATATATGAGAGGCGATAAGGTGCTCAGATATTCTGTAGTAAAGGTAAGCAACTGATTTAAAAAGTGCATTTGATTTGCATTTATGCAAACTTAAATAAAACAAATAAACTATAACTATACTTTAGAAAGAGAGAAATTATTATGGGAAAAATTATTGGTATTGACCTTGGTACAACAAACTCCTGCGTAGCAGTATTTGAAGGCGGCGAGCCCGTCGTTATAGCAAACGCCGAAGGCGCAAGAACTACACCTTCTATTGTTGCATTTTCAAAGACAGGCGAGAGAATGGTAGGTCAGGTTGCAAAAAGACAGGCGGTTATGAACCCTGACAGAACTGTTATTTCAATAAAGAGAGAAATGGGTACAAATTTCAAGGTTGCTATTGACGACAAGAACTACACACCTCAGGAAATTTCCGCTATGATTCTTCAGAAGCTTAAGGCTGATGCGGAAAGCTATCTCGGAACAACCGTTACAGAAGCTGTAATTACAGTTCCCGCTTACTTCTCTGACGCTCAGAGACAGGCGACAAAGGACGCCGGTAAAATTGCAGGTCTTGACGTAAAGAGAATTATAAACGAGCCTACTGCTGCAGCTCTTGCTTACGGTATGGATAAGGAAAAGGAACAGAAGATTATGGTATACGACCTTGGCGGCGGTACTTTTGACGTTTCTATTCTTGAAATCGGCGACGGCGTTATCGAGGTTCTCGCAACAAACGGCGATACAAAGCTCGGCGGTGACGACTTTGACAACAAGATTATGAATTATATGGCAGACACATTCAAGGCTGAAAACGGTATTGACCTTAGAGCTGACAAGATGGCTCTCCAGAGACTCAAGGAAGCTGCAGAAAAGGCAAAGATTGAGCTTTCCGGTATGGCAAGCACTAACATTAATCTTCCTTTCATTACAGCAGGAGCTGCAGGTCCTCTCCACTTTGATATGACTCTTACAAGAGCAAAGTTTGATGAGCTTACACTTGACCTTGTTGAAAGAACAATGACACCCGTTAAGAAGGCTCTTTCCGATGCAGGACTTACAGTTGGTCAGATTGACAAGGTTCTTCTCGTTGGTGGTTCTACAAGAATCCCCGCTGTTCAGAAAGCAGTTAAGAAGTTTATCGGCAAGGACCCCTTCAAGGGTATTAACCCCGATGAGTGCGTAGCAGTAGGTGCGGCTATTCAGGGCGGCGTTCTTTCAAACGACGTTAAGGACATTCTTCTTCTTGACGTTACACCCCTTTCCCTCGGTATCGAAACCCTTGGCGGTGTATTCAATAAGATTATTGAAAGAAATACAACTATTCCGGTAAGAAAGAGCCAGGTATATTCAACCGCTGCTGACGGACAGACCTCCGTTGAAATTCACGTGCTTCAGGGTGAACGTGAAATGGCAGCAGGCAATACTACGCTCGGAAGATTTATCCTTGACGGTATCCCTTCGGCTCCCAGAGGAGTTCCGCAGATTGAAGTTACCTTTGACATTGACGCAAACGGTATCGTAAACGTAACTGCACAGGACAAGGGCACAGGTAAGGAACAGCATATCACAATTACTTCTTCTACAAATATGTCACAGGAAGACATTGACAAGGCAGTTAAGGACGCAGAAAAGTTTGCTGAAGAGGACAAGAAGCAGAAGGAAGCGGTTGATACAAAGAATCAGGCTGAATCCCTTATCTTCCAGTCCGAAAAGGCACTTGGTGAGCTTGGCGACAAGGTTTCAGAGAGTGAAAAGGCTCCGGTTAAGGAAGCAATTGAAAAGCTCAAAGCAACTGTTGCTACCGGCAACACCGAAGCTATAAAGGCTGACACTGAAGCACTTCAGAAAGCATTCTACGCAATAAGCGAAAAGCTTTATGCTCAGGCTCAGCAGGCAGGCGCAGAAGGTGCACAGGGCGGCACACAGAATGACGATGGCACAATAAACGCTGACTTTACAGATAAGAGCGACAACTGATAAAAATTCCCCGGAGGAGCAGGGCAAAAACAGCCTTGTTCCTCTATGGGCGTTTACATAACCAAAGTCCGGCTGATTTTGTAGGACAAACGGTATTATTTTCCGGATTTGGATTATGTTGCTGTTTATTTGGAATTTGATTTTTGGAGTTTATAATGGCAGACAAAAGAGATTACTATGATGTGCTTGGTGTATCAAAAACTGCAACAGATGATGAACTTAAAAAAGCATATAGAAA
>JAZOCR010000119.1:0-5315 GCA_045596605.1 Eubacteriales bacterium
CTTCAAAGTTGGGGAATGCATCAAAGCTGGCACAGGCGGGGGAGAGCAGTACTGTATCTCCGGCGGAGGCAGCGTTGGCCGAAAGGAAGATAATTATTATTATCTGAAAGTTGATGTTTCTAAATTCTTTTATAGTGTAAATCATAAAATACTGATAGATATTTTAGAAAGAACTATTGCAGATAAGGACACGATGGAACTGCTGAAAACAATCATTTCGTCAGAAAATTCAGACGTGGGACTTCCGCAAGGGTTTATATCCGACACTTATCCCGTTGAGGGTGCCGGTGATGTAACCGGTTTACCAATCGGAAATTTAACAAGTCAGATGTTCGCAAATATCTATCTAAACGAGCTGGATCAATATTGTAAGCACAGGCTCAAAACTCACTATTACATAAGGTATATGGATGATATAATAATTTTGGATAAGGACAAAAAGCACCTCCATAGAATCAAGGAGAAAATAGAACGTTTTCTCAATACAAAATTGGGGTTATGTCTGAATGAAAAGACTGCCATTAGACCTGTTGGAATGGGTATAGAGTTTGTGGGATATAGAGTATGGTCCACACACATAAAAATCCGAAAAAAGTCTGTTATCAAGATGAAACAACGGCTTAAAGAAATCAAATATCTTTATGGCGAGGGGTTAATTGATTATGACGAAGTTAAATCTACACTGGCAAGCTATTTCGGATTGATGAAAAACTGCAACAGTTTTTATCTGCGGAAAAAACTTTCCGACACGCTTGTTTTCAAGCGAAAAGAAAAAAGCAATGAAGATAATTGATTCTGGCGGCAACGTGAAACTGCGTTGCTGCTTTTTATTTTATGGAGGTGTTAATTTTGGTAATAGATGCACAGACAATAATTACGGCCGGTGCTGTCCTTACTGCTCTAACAGGTTTTTTTGCTCTCGGGTGGAAACTTTTCAAATGGGTTGATCACCAAAAGGAGCAAGACCAAGAAGTCGAGAGAGTGGATAATAAAATCGACAAAGAGATTGCCCGTGTGGAAAAGAAATTCGATAAGCAAATTGAGGACGTTAAAACAATGCATAATAACGACCAATCGGGAATTCAGGAAGAACAGACATTGGTTGTATATGGATTGCTTGCGTGCCTTAAAGGTCTTGCAGAGCAAGGATGCGACGGTCCTGTATCAGAAGCCATAGACCGTATTGAAAAACATATAAACAAAAAGGCTCACGGACAGAAAAGGAGAGAATGAAATGGCTAAAAAGAAAAAGTTTGAGTTTTCAAAGCTCATTCTCGCATTAGTTATTCTTTCGTACTTTATCGGTCTTGCCTTTGGTATGTTGATTATTTGGAAAGTCCTTGCCGGTGGAAATGTTATGTATATTTCCACCGCTTTGTGCGGATTGTTCAGCTACATCGGCGCACCGGTTGCGGTTGCTATTGGTTTTTATAGCAATAAGGCAAAGGCTGAAAATGTTGAAAAAATCAAAAGTAACGAAAAGAAAACAGGTCAAAAGATAGATAATGATTTCAAAATTCCATTGAATTAAGGAGGTAATTTTTATGTTACAGTTATCACAGGTAGGGGTGTTTGCTACATTATTCGCCGTTTTGGTGGTTGTGGTGAATATTCTCACACAGATTTTCAAGAGCTTTGCAAGTAAAAGCGAAGTGCCGACAAGGGTTTTCGTTCTCCTTGTTTCGGTGGCTCTGACGTTGGTCGTATTTATTGCGGCTTGTCAGATTTATTCGATAGAAATAGTATGGTATTTAATTGTCGGAGCGATTGTTGTAGGCTTCGTTGTTGCGTATTGTGCTATGTTTGGATATGACAATTTATATGGTGAATTAAAGGAACTCTTGCGAAAATTGTTTAGCTCGGAGAAATAGGAGGAATTGCTATGAATTTACGGAAACTAATATTAACAAATAATGATTGCTATAAAGCCGGCAGAAAAATCACAGTCAAGGGCATAATGGTACACTCCACAGGTGCAAACAATCCCTGGCTTAAAAGATACGTTGGTCCTGATGATGGGTTGCTCGGTGTAAATAAAAACGGCAATCATTGGAATACTGCACGTCCCGGAGGAATACAGGTATGCGTTCACGCATTTATCGGAAAACTTGCAGACGGCAGCATTGCAACATATCAGACGTTGCCCTGGAATCATAGAGGCTGGCATGGTGGAGGCTCTTCAAACAATACGCATATCGGATTTGAGATTTGCGAGGATGGTCTTGCTGATGCTACATATTTCAATGCGGTATATAAAGAAGCTGTGGAACTTTGTGCTTATCTCTGCAAAGAATATGGTCTGACGGAGCAGAATATCATCTGCCATAGTGAAGGATATAAAAAAGGAATTGCATCCAATCACGGCGATGTTATGCATTGGTTTCCTAAACACGGAAAGTCAATGGATACATTCAGAGCAGATGTTAAGGCTCTGCTCAATGGTGCAGTGAATAAAATTGATTTCCCGGACATAGCGAATCACTATGCAGAAAACCACATAAAAAAACTCCGTGATTACGGAGTTGTAAACGGCTATGAAGACGGAACATTCAAACCCGATAAAACTGTTACCAGAGCAGAATTTTCGGCAATGGCTGTCGGTGCTTTGGAAAAAGCCTGCGGTTATTCGTTAAATAGTGTAGCTGCATTCTCTGACATAAGCGGTCATTGGGCAGAAACAATTATTAAAAAGCTGGTAGCCTGCGGAATTGTTAATGGCTTTGAAGACGGAACTTTCAGACCGGAACAGGTAATAACAAGAGGTCAGGCGGCTATGATTGCCTGCAATGTTCTCTTATATTGTGGAGTGGGGATGAAATCTGCAGACAGTTTCCCCGACACAATAGGTCATTATGCAGAAAAGCATATAAACACTCTGAAAGCCTACGGAGTTGTAAACGGATTTGAGGATGGATTGTTCTATCCCGAACAGGAAATTACAAGAGGTCAGGCAGCTATGTATATATCCAACTGTTTGACAGTATTAGGCAAATAGTATAAAATTCAGTTATTGCTTCTCTCGACTATAAAATATTTTTTATAACGTATTCCGTTATAATCTAACAAAATGCAGATTTCTTCTCTTGAATTTGTTAAAATATAACGAGAGGAGCAATGGCGTATGGCGATTAAAATTTTACTGTCCACCAAGTTAGGCGAACGACGGTGGACACAAGCCGACTTGGCACGAAAAACAGGGATACGCCCCTCGACAATCAATGAGTTATATCACGAGATTTGCGACCGAGTAAATTTAGACCACCTCGACCGTATATGCGAAGCTCTTGAATGTGACCTCACTGACATATTGGTGCGTATCCCCGACGGCTCGACATCGGAAGTGAAAAGCCGTACACGTGCCGGCACAGGAGAAAAAGAGCAAGATACATAAAAACCCTGCCTTCTCCTTGAAAAGAGATCCCCCGTACCAACGATTTATTTTACCACTTATGAGTAGAATAATCAACGGTACGGGGGATTTTTTTTGTTTGGTAATTTATTCAAGACGAGCATATAGGTACCAATATTGAAAAGGTAACGGGTTATGCCCTTGTGCATCATAGATTGCTTCTTCCATTCCACAGTCCTCACAGATGTAAATATCGGCTCTGCGGCTTAATGCGTTATGCGTAACCGGTGTACGCATTCTATCTTCTCCGCAACGAGGGCAAGGCATTTTCTCGCCCTGGAGCTGTCTTTCTTTCCATTTCTTGATAACATCTTCGCTGATGCTATCCTCGGTAATGTACCCGGGACACGTTTTTAAGTATTCGCAAAATTCCTCATAGGTCATATATCCCATTTTCTTCATTTCGGCACTTGCCAATTTCAATTCTTCCTCATTCCACGTCCTGCTCATTGTTTCTTTCCTCCTGTTTTTTGAAATTTTCTTCGGTTAGCTCCTTGCCGCAAGCAGGGCAAAATCTGAATTTTTCATCATCCGGCACATTTCCAAGCATACAAGGAAAATAAATTGTCGGCTCCCTGTAACCCTTTTTCCAATCAAAACCCACGCTACCGAAGTTATAACTATCGCATAATTTGCACATTTTAATCCCCCTTTACATAGTATATGTTTTTTCCCACTTGTTCGAAAGGGCTTCGGCGCTCTCTATTGCCCCTCTGCTTTCCAATTCTGCACAAATATTTTTTGCAGCAGTAATATCTGATTTATAAACTCTGGTTGAATACATCATAGAGCATAACCGGTGTATTAAATCGACGTTGCTCATTCCTTTGATTTCCTTTTTTGTTAACATTTTAAACCCTCCTTATCCATACATTGCATCTTTTATTGTTGCAAATCTTTCGTCTTCTGAAAGGTAATAGTCAAGCTCCGAGCCGTCCTTAAAAGCCATATTTAAGTTAAGCAACCCTACATTGCCTCTGCCTGTAATAAACATCACCTTGATTTCTTTAACGTTTCGGAAACAGTTTGTAATATTTCCGTCTTTTTCGTATGTTCTGACTGTCATATTAAAGCCTCCTTGTCAAAATATCCATCCGTTGAATAGTCCCACTCGATTGTCCCGTCTTCGTACTGCCTGCATCCGTGAGCAGTGAATTTCCAACCGCTTTTTGTATTGATGAACGTTCCTCCTGTTTCAGAGGACCAAAGGCAACGGAACTCGCCGCCTCCGTGATTTATGTAAGTTTTGCCTATTACCGGCTTGAAAAGTTTTGGATACTCCACATTAAACCCTCCTTTCGGGATTGATAATTACTGTAATTCCAAATGATGATATTGCGGGATATTTCTCCGGGAACATAAGCTCGATTTTGCAATCATCATATTTTTTATCAATAAACCTTAATTCATTCGCCTGTATGCAGTCGCCGCTTTCGTTATCCTGTAACCAAATTGTAGTGTGATCCTGCGTAACTGCTCTTAAATCTGCAATTGTCATTCTATCTCATACTCTCCTTCCTCAACATCAAACCTTGTTATACTTCCGTAGGTGTAGCCGTTGTCATTTTTGAAATAAATCGGTGTGTCTTCGTCAAACTCTCCAAGCAGGTTAATCAATTCTCCAACCGTCATTGTGTGTCCGCATTGGTCGGGACCGTAGCCGTTTCTTTGGGTGTTAAAATATACTGCGTTTTTCATATTATTTTACCTCCTGTAAAAGTTCTCTTAATTTTGCCTTTACCTGTTTAGTGCCTTTTGCAATTTCCTCTGTGTAGCCTTTACAGAGTACCACTTCATCCAAACCGTTTACTGCAAGAGTGTATTTGTGTTCGCCGTACTTTTCGTTTACCTTGTACCACAAATCTCTTGTTGAATCAGTTATTGCGTTTAACCCTTTTTTCATTTT
>JAZOCR010000120.1:0-19482 GCA_045596605.1 Eubacteriales bacterium
GGTATTAACCTTATACTTATAATATTCGCAATATTTATGTTCCTCCCGATAGTTTACGCGATTTCACAGTCGCTCAAGCCTCTTGATGAGCTTTGGATGTTCCCTCCGAGATTCTTCGTTAGAAACCCTTCTTTCAAGAACTTCGCAGACCTTTTCAAACTTATGAGTACATCCTGGGTTCCTTTCTCAAGATACATATTTAACACAGCACTCGTATCAGTTGGCGGTACGTTCGGACATCTTTTCCTTGCTTCCATGGCGGCGTATGCGATGACCAAGATTCCGTTCCCCGGAAGAAAGGGAATGTTCAACCTCGTACAGAAGTCACTGATGTTCCATCAGACGGTAGCTGCTATTTCAAACTACATTATTATGTCAGCTCTCGGCTGGATTGATACATATTGGTCACTTATCATTCCTGCTTTCGGTAGTACCCTTGGTCTTTACCTTATGAAGCAGTTTATGGAAAGTACCGTTCCGGATTCCGTTCTTGAGTCAGCTCGTCTTGACGGTGCAAGTGAACTTAAGATTTACTGGACTATAGTAATGCCTATGGTTAAGCCTGCGTGGCTCACACTTATAGTTTACTCCTTCCAGAGACTTTGGAACATGGGTTCATCGGTTTACATTTATTCAGAAGAACTCAAAACCTTTAACTACGCAATTCAGCAGATCCTTGCCGGTGGTATCGTTCGTTCCGGTGCGGCTGCTGCATCAACGGTAATTATGATGCTTGTTCCTGTTACGGTATTCGTTATTACACAGAGTAACATTATCGAAACCATGGCATCGTCCGGTATGAAAGACTAAGGAGGTTATATATAATAATGAAGAAAATAAAAAGAATATTACTCCTTGTCGTATGCTTTGTAGTTGCTTTTGGATGCTTCCCTGCAGAAGCTATAATCCCTTATTCCTCATATACTTACGATATTGACGGAAAATATATGGAATCACCTCACGCATACGTTCCTTATCAGGTTATTGACCAGGATTTTCTTGGTGTAAAGCTTGAAGACCCCTCAGATATGTGTGCTGACGTTGACGGAAACATCTACATTTCTGACGTTAAGGGTGCATCCGTCGTTGTACTTGACAAAGAATTTAACGTTATAACAACAATTACAAAATTCATAAACGAATGGGGTGTTCCGGAGACGATAACAGCACCTTCTGCAGTGTTCGTATCCCCCTCACAAAACGTTGAGTACGAAGAAGGCGACCCGGCACTTGAGAACAGAATGCTTTACGTTTGTGACTCAACACAGAACAGAATTCTTGTTTTTGATATCACTGACTTTGACGACATAAAGTTCGTATCAACATATTATCAGCCTGATTCAGAGGTTTTCGCTGAAGGACACATCTTTAAGCCGATTGCCGTTGCGGTTGATAAGGTTGGAAGAATTTATACAGTCGGTGAATACAGCTATCAGGGTATCATTTCAATGAACTCCGACGGTACCTTCTTTGGATTCCTCGGAGCGCAGGTTCAGCCGACATCTTTCTGGGATATTCTTTGGAGAGGCTTCCAGACTGAAGAACAGAGAAGAAAATCCAAAAAGACAGTATCAACAGAATATAACAACATCAACATTGATCAGGACGGCTTTGTATACGCAACGACAGCTTCCATTTCGGAATCAGATCAGATGAGTGCTATCACAAGTAAGTCCAAAGCCGGCACTTATGCTCCCGTTAAGAAGCTTTCTCCTGACGGTACTGACGTTATGAAGCGTACCGGCTTCTATCCGCCTTCAGGTGAAGTAAATATTGACAAAACACCCTCTGCGAACCCTGAAACATCGGGAGCTTCAAAGATAACTGACGTAGCTCTCGGTCCGAACGGTGTGTGGTCAATTATTGACGAAAAGCGTTCAAGAGTATTTACATACGACGAAGAGGGCAGACTCCTTTACGCCTTTGGCGACAAGGGTAACCAGCTTGGTAACATTCAGAACCTTGCGGCAATCGAATATCATGGAACAAACATTTTGCTCCTTGACGGTGAAAATAAGAATATAACCGTTTATAAGCGTACAAGCTACGGCGACCTTCTTGATGATGCAATAAAGGCAAACCGTGACAGACAGTACGCACTTGCTGAAAGCTATTGGCAGGATATTCTGCAGCGAAACTCCAACTTTGATATGTCCTACGTGGGTATCGGTAAGACTCTTTACAGGCAGGCGAGTCTTCTCAACGACAATGACCCTGAAAAGATAGAGCTTTATAATGAGGCTATGTCTTACTACGAATACGCATACGACGTAGAAAACTGGTCTGACTGCTTTAAAGAAGTAAGAAAGCTTTGGGTAAAGAAGTATATTATACTTATTCCTATCGTTGTAATTGCGGCACTTATACTTCTTGCAAAGTGGTTTAAGCTTACAGGAAACGTAAATAAAAAGGAACAGGTGCTTAAGAAGAAGAGAAGTCTTTGGAGTGAGTACTGCTACGGTTATCACGTTATGTTCCATCCCTTTGACGGCTTCTACGACATTAAGCACGAGTACCGTGCTTCCGTAAAGGGTGCGCTTCTCATACTTATCTTTACAATAATCGCATTCCTTTATCAGGCAATAGGCAGAGGTTATGTTCTTAACTCTGTTCCCTCAGATGTATCTATCGTTATGACGATATTCTCCGTTCTTTTGCCGGTACTTCTTTGGGCGGTTGCAAACTGGTGTCTTACGACGCTGTTTGACGGTGAAGGAAGCTTCAGAGATATCTTTATAACAACATGTTATTCTTTGTTCCCGCTTCCTGCAATCATAATTGCTACAACTCTCTGGTCCAACTTTATTACAAGCTCTGAAACAGGATTTATTTCACTGTTTATAGGCATCGGTTATTTCTGGGTTGGCTTCCTGCTATTCTTTGGAATGCAGACAATTCACGATTACTCGCTTATAAAGAACGTACTGACAACAATTGCCTCAATCATTGGTATGGCGTTTATTATGTTCCTTGGAGTTCTTTTCTCAAGTCTTCTCGGAAAGATATTCTCATTCATTTATAACGTAGCTGTAGAGCTATCGTACCGAACATAAGAAAGGGGAGGTAAAATTATGAAATTCAAAAAAATACTTGCACTTCTTCTTTCTGTTGTGCTTTTGTCAAATACGGCTTATATAACAGCGTTTGCTGCAGATAAGACCGAGGATGAAGAGGAAGAGATAATAAAAGTTCCGCTTGCGGACTACACAATGATCGATTACAGCTCCCCGCTTGAAAAGCTCGCTACCATGAAGCTTTACGTTGAAAATGACAAATATCAGCTTTGGGGACTTGAAGAAACAGGCGAAATTGCTTTTGTAACAAAGAGCACAGGACAGATACTTTTTTCAAACCCCTATGACGTAGCGACAATTTCAAAGGATAAAACTGCTACTGAAACAAAGCAGAAGTTGCTGTCACAGATTGTAATTGGTTATACTAAATTATCAACAAGTGATACCAGTAAAGCTACTGATGCAACAATGTATTCCTATAAGGATGCAGCGATAGATCGCCAGATCTCGATGGAGAATATAAGAGGCGGTCTGCGTGTTAACTATACGATGGGTCGTGAGGAAGCAAGAATTCTTGTTCCCGAGGTTATTGAAAAGTCCACCTTCGAGAGCAGAATCCTTGAAAAAATGCCTCAGAAGGACGAAACCGGCAGAACCATCGTGGATGAGGTTATTAACAAGAATCCTTACACTTACATGAAGGCATATTTCCAGCTCAAGGACGCAAGCGATGAAACCTTGTCTGAGAATGCCAGAGATAAGATGATGAAGACCTTCCCGATTACGAAAAAGTATGCAGTATACATGCTGTCTACAGATACCTCTGTTAAGGAGAAGAAAAACCTCGAGCATCTTATCAATACCTACACTGATTATACCTTTGACGACCTTATGGCGGATCACGCAAAGGTTGAGCATGAATCAACATATGAGCCACTTCCGCTTTTCAGAGTCGCTCTTGAGTATTATCTTGACGACGAAGGCTTGAAGGTAAGAGTTTCTGCGAACGACATAAGATTTAACGCTTCTGCATTCTCGCTTGAAACAATTACCATTCTTCCTTACTTTGGAGCAGGAACAGCACAGGAAACAGGTTATACATTAGTAGCTGACGGCTCAGGCTCAATCATAAGATTTGAGGATATTGCTCAGTCAAATGCTGAACGTAACATAACGAGCAAGGTATATGGTCAGGACTACTCCTTCCATCAGGTTAGCGGTGCAAATCAGGAGACAGTAAGACTTCCCTCGTTCGGTGTTATCAGAGATATGAGCTATGCCGGATTTGACACCGATGCATACCTTGCAGCGGTAGAAGCCGGAGAAATAACAGCTTACGACGATATTGAAGGACAAAGACAAATCCTTATTGCTAAAGCTGCAGAAGAAGCGGCAAAGAAGGCTGAAGAGGAAGCAAGAAAGGCTGCCATAGAAGCCGGCGAAATCGTTGAAGAGGAAGTAGTCGAGGAAGAAACTGAGGGTGAATCCTCTGAAGAAGAGGTTAACCAGTATCTCGCTCAGTCCTCACCTTACGTTAACGCTGAGGAAATTACAGAAGAAACCTCTGGATATATAGCATATGTCGAAGAGGGCGATTCAATGGCTGAGATCACAACCTCACACGGTGGCGTTGTTCACAAATACAATTCAGCCTATGCAACCTTTGTTCCGAGACCCAGTGACTCTTACGAGCTTGAAGGTATGTCTGTAAGCGGAAGCGCAATGTGGACGGTTACAGCAGAAAGAAAGTATACGGGTAACTTTACCATCAGATATATTCCGGTAATCGGCGATAAGGCTACTACTGCAGGAATGGCGGAGGCTCTTAGAAATTACCTTATAAATAAGGGCGTTCTTACAAGACTTGAGAATGACGGAAACAACAATATTCCGCTTTACCTTGAGCATTTTGGCTCCATAGAAACAACTCAGAGAGTTGCCGGTATCCCGTTCGATGTTCAGACACCTCTTACAACCTTTGAAGATTGCCGCACAATTCTTGAAGAACTCAATAACGGTATAACTATTAACAAGGGCACAGAGGATGAAAAAACTCTTTCAGCTTCAAATGTTGTAGTGAAGTATACCGGATGGTATAACGGTGGTCTTTATAAGACAGTTCCTACAGACATAAAAATCGACAAGGCAGTAGGTAATGCCGACAGTCTTGCAGAGCTCGTTGAATATGCAAACGCTAACGGTGCAAAGATTTATCCTGACCTTGAATTTACATATGTAAATAAGACAGGAAGCTTCGACGGCTTTGATTATAAGGATGACGCTGTTCAAACAATGGATGGCAGAACTGCGGTACATAAGGTTTACAGCGCTCTTTATCAGAAATTCGAGGAAGACGGACAGCTTATGCTTTCTCCGCTTGCTATGTCTAATTTCTATGAAAAATCCGCACAGAAGTATATGAATCTTGGTGTAGGCGCACTTTCCGTTGCTTCTCTTGGTGAAGACCTTTCTTCCAACCATAACAAGGATTATGCGTTTACCCGTGAGGATTCAAAGGAATCAATATCCACTCTTCTTTCTCAGATGCAAGAGGATAATGGATCACTTCTTGTAAGCGGTGGTAATGCATATACGCTTCCTTATGTTGATCACATAATTAATGTCCCGCTTACCTCAAGTGAAAACGTATTCTCTACAGAATCCGTGCCCTTCTACGGTATGGTGCTTCATGGATGTGTAAACTTTGCAGGAACTGCTATAAACCTTGACGGTGACTTTGAAAAGAGTCTTCTTAAAGCAATTGAAAACGGTGCTTCTCCGTACTTCATTCTTTCTGCAAGAAACGAAAATACATCCGAGCTCAAGTCTTTCGTTGACTTCAGTAAGTACTATTCCATCAGATATAATATCTGGAAGGAAGACCTTGTTGAAACTTACAACACACTTAATGAAGCGCTTGGTGACGTTAAGTATGAGACAATTACAAACCATGAGTATATAGATACACGTGTTGTAAAGGTTGAGTACTCAAACGGTGCTACTTTTATACTTAACTATAACACAAATCCCGTAACCGTCGGAGACGTAACAGTTGAAGCAATGGGATTTGTAAAGCAGTAAGGAGGGAGAGGTGAAAATGAATAATACAGCGATAAGTAAAAAGGCAAACACTAAAAAGAAAAAGCCCGCTTCTCTCGACAGAAAGAAAGCCCGTGCTGGTTGGTGGTTCGTACTCCCCTTCGTTATAGGTCTTGTGCTTATTTACCTGCCAATGCTTGTTGACTCAATCTGGTATAGCTTTAACCTCATGAAGGCACAGGCAGGAACTAAATTTGCTCTTGAGTTTGTAGGTCTTAAGAACTACAGCGATGCGCTTTTCTCTGATACTGATTATTTAAGAATTCTTACTTCCAGTGTCAAGCAGCTTATTTTTGATATTCCCGCAATAGTAATATTCTCACTTTTCATGGCTATCGTACTCAATCAGAAGATGATTGGACGTGGAGTATTCAGAGCAATATTCTTTATTCCCGTTATTCTTTCAACAGGTCTTATTGACTCACTTGATCAGTCAAATATGCTTTTGAATTATATGAATGAAGGCGGTATCGATACAGGTAACTCTCAGATGTCCTCGGCCTCTGATATTGTAAGTACTATGGATATTACCAACCTTCTTGGCTCGATGGCTGTAGGTACAGAGCTTGTTGAATACGTTGTAAATATTGTTAATAATATTTTCAACATAGTAAACCGCTCGGGTGTACAGATGCTTATCTTCCTCTCGGGACTTCAGTCAATATCCGAATCGATTTATGAGTCCTGTCGAGTTGACGGTGCTACGGGCTGGGAAACCTTCTGGAAGATTACCTTCCCGATGATAAGCCCGATGATTCTCGTAAATGCAATCTATACCGTAATTGACTCCTTTACTTCTGAATCAAATCAGGTAATGAGATACATTAGCGAGGTTTACTCCGGTGGCGGCGGACAGACTCTGTCTGCAGCAATGAGCTGGATGTACTTTATTATTGTAATTTTGATAATCGCAGTGGTAGCACTAATCCTTTCCGGATTTATATTCTATCAGCGTAGAGATTAAAAGGAGGTATGAAAATGAATTCAATTATTAAAAACGCAAAAAAGAACTCAGCCTCCAGAAAGAGTATGAAAAAAGACTTCGAGGGTAAGATTTCTTTCAGAAAACGTTTGATGATGAAGATTTTTTCATTCGAGTTCCTTAAAAATACCGTTGTGAAAATCTTTACGTTCGTTTTTCTTATTGGTATCTCGTATATAATTATATATCCGTTTATTACAAAAATTGCTGCTTCTTTCATGAGCACAAGCGACTTTACAGACGTAACGGTAAAGCTTATCCCGAAATATCCTACGCTTGATACCTACAGATATATAATTGTTGAAAACGAGTATTTCAGAGCACTTATAAATACAGCAGCATTGGCACTTTCAACAGCATTTATTCAGACAATGGTATGTGCTTTCGTAGGATATGGACTTGCTAAATTCAAGTTCAAAGGTAAGAGCATAGTCTTCTTCCTCGTTATACTTACGATGGTTGTTCCGCATAAGACGCTTCAGCTTTCAATGTTTATGAAGTTCAGATATTTTGATATCTATGGCTTGATCGAGCTTATTACCGGTGAGTCAATAAAGCTTATTGATACAATTGCACCGTTTATTATCCTTTCGATATTTGCCTTGGCATTCAAGAACGGTCTGTATATCTTCATTTTCCGTCAGTTCTACAAGGGTGTACCTGATGAGCTTGAGGAAGCTGCGTATATTGACGGTACAGGTATTTTCAAAACCTACTTCAGAATCATTCTTCCGTTGTCGGTTCCTATGATGACAACAGTATTTATGTTTGCATTCTCGTGGCAGTGGACAGACAAGTATTACAACAACTTGTTCTTTATCGGCGCAAAGGCTCCTTACTTCCTGCCACAGGTAGTAAGAGTACCTGACTCGCTTTCACAGGCGCTTGCTAATGCTCCGCTTCAGCAGTCTGCGGTACTGAATACCGCCGGTCTTCTGGTTATCCTTCCGCTGTTCATTATCTTCCTGTTTACACAGAGATCTCTTGTACAGGGTATTGAACGCTCCGGTATCGTTGGTTAATATTAGAAGTACAATAACATTAAAAATAGAGCTTTGTTTTCAAAGCTCTATTTTTTTGCAAACTCTGTTGCTTTGTTAAAATTGGTTATTTCTCAATTGTAAACAATTGTTCGATAATTTTATAAAAGGTGCGAATTGGTTTGACATTCTGCGATTATTGTGTTAAAATAAAAATAGTACAGATGTTCACAAAACACTTTTATAAGTGACAATCCCGTTATATGAAAGGAATGGAATTTTATGGCACTCCCATTAAAGCCAAAGGAAAAGCTTGTTCTTGATTTTATAGCAGAAACGATGAATGAAACAGGCTATGCACCCTCGGTGAGAGATATTTGCAGTGCGCTTAATATCAAGTCTACATCAACGGCTCAGATGTATATTGAAAGACTTGAGGCAAAAGGCTATATTGTCAAGGAAGCAGGAAAGTCAAGAACAATGAGACTTGAGCTTCCGGGAAATGATAAAAAGAGATACTCAGTGCCGATACTTGGTCAGGTTGCCGCAGGTACACCTATACTTACAGTTGAAAATTTTGATGGGTATATTGACTATACCACAGAAAAGGCTTTTGAAAAGGGTACGCTTTTTGCACTCAAGGTAAAGGGTGAAAGTATGCGTGATATTGGCATACTAAACGGTGATATCGTTATTGTTGAGCAAAGACAGTACGCAGACAACGGCGAAATAGTTGTTGCTATGATTGATGACGAGGCTACTGTAAAGCGTTTCTTCAAAGAGGAGGGCAGATACAGACTTCAGCCTGAAAACTCTGAAATGGAGCCTATTTACACAGATGAGGTAAGTATTCTCGGTAAGGTAGTTGCTCTTGCAAGATATTATTGATTTTTAAACTGAATAATAAAAATAAAAATGACAGAATTTATATTCTGTCATTTTTTATATATTTAGCCTATCCTTTGAATTTATCCCCTTGAAAAACATTTCTTCTGTTCATTTCTCTGTCAACGCCGTTTATGACGTCGAATTTTTTTACACTCCATAGAGGTGCAACAAGAGTATCACGTGCACCATCACCGGTAATTCTCTGAATTACTGTTTCGTATGGAAGAAGCTCAAGCTCGTCGCACACAAGGTTAACATACTCGTCAAGAGTAAAGCACTTCACCTTTCCCTCGTTATACATTTTCTCGCATACAGTACCACGAATTATGTGAAGCATATGCAGCTTTACAGAGTGGGGACGAAGAGCTGCAACCGTTTTTACACTTTCCAGCATCATATCCCTGTCTTCACCGGGAAGCCCGTTTATAAGATGAATGCAGGTGTTTATCCCTTTACTTGACAAACGATTATAGCAGTCAAGAAATTCATTGTAGCTACAGCATCTGTTAATAAGCTCACCGGTTTTGTTATGAATACTCTGAAGTCCGAGTTCAACTGTGAGATATGTTCTTTTTGAAAGTTTTGAGAGATATTCAAGGGTATCGTCTTCAATACAGTCGGGTCTTGTTGCAATACTAATGCCTACAATGTTGTCAAGGGCAAGTGCAGCTTCGAATTTCTCACGGAGTATCGAAAGCGGTGCGTAGGTATTTGTACCAGCCTGAAAATAGGGCATGTACTTTGCGTTTTTCCACTTTTTATCTATTCCGGCACGGATGCTGCTAAACTGCGCTTCTATACTGTCACAGGGGTTTCCTGCAAAATCACCGCTTCCGCTTTCAGAGCAGTAAATACAGCCGCCAATGCCCTTTGTGCCGTCTCTGTTTGGGCAGGTGAATCCGGCATTAAGGGATATCTTTGCAACCTTTGTGCCAAAGCGTGCTTTGAGGTAATTGTCCTGGGTGTTATACCGTTTATTGTTTATTATTTCGTGTGTCATTCCGTATTATATCATTTCCTTGTAAATGTCGTTTTTGGGCACACCTCTGTCTTTTGCTACTTTTTTTATAGCATCCATTTTTGAAAGGCCTTGTGATGCGTAAAATTCAACATGTGCCTGTACCGTCAGCCCTTGCCAGAAGAATTCACCTTCCGTAGCCTTTGCACCGTCAATGATTATGACGTACTCGCCACGGGGCTCCTTTTCACAGTAAAGCTTTACAGCGTCCGACAGGGTGGTTTTCAGAATTTCCTCGTTGAGCTTTGTAATTTCACGTGCAAGACAGATTTCTCTGTCACCAAAGGTGGAGAGAAAGACGTCAAGGGTCTTACGAAGTCTGTGAGGTGCTTCGTAGAAAATCATAGTGCGCTTTTCGTTTTTGCATTCCTCAAGAATTTCTACTTGCTCCTTTTTGTCTCTCGGCAGGAATCCTTCAAAGGAAAATCTTCTCGAGCACATTCCGGAGGCAGATAATGCAGTAATTACCGCACTGCAGCCGGGAATTGGTATAACCTTTACTCCATTTTTGTGGCAAAGTGCGCACAGCTCTTCACCGGGGTCTGAAATTGCAGGAGTTCCTGCATCTGTCACTACTGCGCAGGACTCACCTGACATAAGTCTTGCAACTATCTTTTCACCCATTTCACTTTTGTTATGCTCAAAATAGTTTACAATAGGCTTTTTTATTCCGTAAAGAGCCAGAAGCTTTCCGCTTACTCTCGTGTCCTCGGCGGCAACAAAGTCAACCTCTGACAGTATTCTTTTTCCACGCTCGGTCATATCGGAAAGATTTCCTATGGGTGTTGCTACTATGTAAAGTGCTCCGGGTATTACTTCTTTTTCAGGTAAATCCATATTTTTTTCACTTTCAGTCAAGTTTCAATACTCCTTTATCACGAATATTTATATAATCCTCTGTATAGCTTCCGTTGTTATTGTATATAACAAGAGGACGGCTTATTTTCATTCCCTCTTTTGCGTTTTTCTGGGCACGGCAAAGCACGAGCTTGGACTCACCCTCTGCCTTTGAATGAACATAGGTCATCTGCTTTATTTCAAATTTTGTATTTTTTGCCGCAGAAAATAGTGTTGAAAGTCTGTCGGGGCGGTAAACTACAAACATACTTCCGCCTGTCCGAAGAAGATGAAATGCGGCTGAAAAAATATCCTCAAGATTGCACAGAATTTCGTGTCTTGCAATGTTTTTATAGTCGTCTTCACATTCAAATCCGCATTTTGCGCTCATATAGGGCGGATTTACCGTAACGAAATCTGCGCAGTCACAGGGAAATTTTTCTTTTATGTCTTTTACGTCAATATTGTATACATTAAAGGCATCTGAAAGGCCGCTCTCACTTGCACTCATCTCGGAGAGTCGGCAGGCATCTTTGTTTATTTCAATTGCATTTACCTGTAAGTTATTACCGCTTCTGAACTTATCAAGAAGCATAAGACCTATAATTCCCGTGCCAGAGCAAAGGTCAAAGAGAAGTTTCTTTGATGAAAACTGCATTTTACCTGCGGCGTATGCTGAAAGAAGTATCGCATCGGTGCCGTAGGAAAAAACGCCTTTTTGTTGATATACGCTAAGGGTAGCATTTATTTTTTCAAGCTTTGGAGATGTTTGTATATCCATAAATTATTCCTTGAATTTTTTAACTGTTATTATCTGAAGTGTCAGAATTTTCTGCTTTGACACTGTCATTCTTTTGAGATTTCTGAGCTTTATTTTTCTTGAGGAAGGTTTTTTCGATCCAGCCCCTCTTGTATTTAAGTGAAATATATCCTATTGTTGTCGCAAAAATCGCACCTACAATATCTACTATAATATCCTTCATAGTGTCGCCAAGCGCACTGTGCCCTATAAGTTCGGTCCCGTCAGGAAGTCTGAATTTCTGCATATTGAAACCGAGCAGGTGGTCGGCGGCAAACTCGTATACCTCCCAGAGTGTTCCAAGCATTACAGAAAAGCAAAAGGCAAAGAAAGCAACGAAGAAAGGTGAGAGCTTCAGATGTGTGTCGTCTTTGTTGTCGTTCAGAATATTGACAAAGGAAAAACCGAGAGTTCCTATCATAACTCCGCTGAAGGTATGCAGCAGGGTATCCCAGTTCTTGACAGTTATATAAAAGAACCTTACTTCACCAAGAAATATCGCACAGTAAAGAAACAGCAGATATACTACCGTCATAAAGGACGGAATTTCAAGGCTGAAACGTTTTTTTACAATACTCGGAATAAAGCAGGCAAATACACCGAGAATACACTGGGCAAGCATAAGCAGGTAGTCTGCAGTTATTCTTGGAAGTGTTTCACTTGGGAAAATCATTCTTACAATAAGGAATATAATGGGTACCATAAAACAGAACAGTACAAAACCGCCGATAAAACGCTCTAAATCAAAACGCTTTTTCTTTTTCAATTTGTTTGCCTCGCTTTCTCAAAAATTATTTTATATAATTTTAGCATAATTTGAAAGGCGTGTCAATGCTTTTTGTTTATACGAATATTGCAAATTATATGTATATGCCCATCTCAATATAGAGTTGACTTGTTTACTTTTATGTGGTAAAATAATATATGTAATAAATATCGGTGTACGGGAGGTGCAGGTATGAGCAAGAAGAAAGACAGAAATACAAAGGGGAAAATAATAGTTGCCGCATGGAAGCTTTTTTATGAGCAGGGCTATGATAACACCACCGTTGAAGAAATAATAGAAGAATCAGGCACTTCCAAAGGCTCTTTCTATCACTATTTCGGCGGAAAAGACGAGCTTCTGTCCTCACTTTCATATTTGTTTGATGAGAAATATGAGGAGCTTATGCAGGATTTGGACCCTGAAATGAACGCAGTTGACAAGCTTATTTTCCTTAACTGTGAGCTGTTCTCAATGATAGAAAACGGTATAGCCATAGACCTTCTTGCACAGCTTTTCTCGACACAGCTTGTAACTAAAGGCGAAAAGCATCTTCTTGACCATAACCGTACTTATTATAAGGTTATACGCAGTATCGTTATACAAGGACAGCAAAAAGGTGAAATAAATGAAAGATTTTCTGTGAATGAAATAGTAAAAGCATACGCACTTTATGAAAGAGCTCTGATGTATGACTGGTGTATATGCGGTGGAGAATATTCTCTTAAAAGATACAGCGCACAAATGATGCCGATGTTCCTTGAAGGGTATAAGGCAAAAGATTAACATTATTATATTTTAAAATATGTCGGAGAAATATATGACGGAAAAGCTTTATTATAAGGACAGCTATATGAGAGAGTTTTCGGCAACCGTTTTGGAGTGCAGAAAAGAAAACGAAAGATTTGCAATAATACTTGACAGAACTGCATTTTTCCCGGAGGGCGGCGGTCAGAGTGCAGATACGGGAAAAATCGGGAATACCTTTGTTTTGGACGTTCAGGAGAACGAGAGGGGAAATATAGTTCATTATACAGATTCAGAGCTTTGCGTTGACATGGAGTATCAATGCGCCATTGACTTCGAGAAGAGACTACGCAAAATGCAGAATCATTCGGGAGAGCACATAGTTTCGGGACTTGTGCACAGCCTTTACGGCTTTGATAACGTCGGTTTCCATCTTGGCACGAAGGACGTAACAATGGATTATAACGGCATACTTACAAGAGAGGATATTCTGAAAATAGAATATCTTGCAAATAAAGCCTGTGCGGAAAATCTTGACATAATTTGTATGTTTCCGAGCTCCGATGAGCTTTTGCAGCTTTCTTACAGAAGCAAAAAAGAGCTGTACGGTGACGTGAGAATTGTAGAGATACCGGGTTATGACCGCTGTGCCTGCTGCGCACCCCACGTGAGAAAAACAGGTGAGATTGGAATAATCAAGCTTCTTGACTTTATAAAGTACAAGGGCGGGGTAAGAGTGCATATGAAATGCGGTTTTGACGCCCTTGACGATTATAACGAAAAGTACAGAAACATTGCACAGATAGCGGAAAGACTCAGCGCAAAGCAAAGCGAGGCTGCTGTTGCAGTTGAGCGGCTCGAGGAAACTCTTGCACAGAAAAAGCAGGAAAACGCACAGCTTATGAAAAAGTATATATCTGCAAAAATTGATGCACTGCCAAGATGCGAAGGAAATATCGTTTATTTTGAAAATGACCTTGATGCCGATGCACAGAGAGAAGCGGCGAACATAGGCAAAACAAAATGCTCCGGTGTGTTTATCGTTTGCTCCGGAGATGACCAAAACGGCTATAGATACATCATGGCAAGCACAGGTGTAAAGCTAAAAGCCTACGTCAGGGAAAATATAAAGCTTCCCGGAGGTGGCGGAGGCTCTGATGAGATGATGCAGGGAATGTTCAAATGTACAAGGGCAGAGATTGAAAAAGCCTTCATATAATAAAATTCACTGCGGTGATTTTCGCTGGATGCGGAAGTTACCGCAGATTTTTTGGTATTTTTTGTTTGTTTACAAAATGTTTGATATTTGTATCTGTAATATTTTGTAAAAAGTACAGTATAATAATGCTTGTATAAGTTAAAAATAAGACAAAATATTATAAATTAGTACGGAATATAGTCTATACTTTGTTCTATGTTGCGTTTCGGAAGAATTTGTGGTAGAATATATATAAATTTTTTATTGGAGGACAGTAGAAATGTCAGAAATTATAGCATTTGTACTTTACTTCGTTGTGGTTCTGGGAATAGGAATCGTATTCTTTATGAAATCCAGAAGCGGCGGAGAAAAGGATTATTTTTTAGGCGGCAGAAAAATGGGTCCCTGGGTAACTGCAATGAGCGCACAGGCATCGGACATGAGTGCCTGGCTTCTTATGGGACTTCCCGGAAGTATCCTTGCTTTCGGTCTTGGTCAGGCGTGGATAGGTATCGGTCTTGCGATAGGTACTGCGCTTAACTGGATTTTCGTTGCAAAAAGACTCAGAAAGTTTTCAAAGGCTTCAGGGGATGAGATTACACTTCCTCAGTACCTTTCAAACAGATTTGCAACTGCAAATCCTGCTCTTAAGATTGTCTGTGCAGTAATATTTCTCGTAAGCTTTACGATATACGTTGCGTCAGGCTTCTCAGCGGGTGCAACGGTATTCACACAGCTTTTCCCTGCACTTAATCCTTCGGTAGCTCTTTTGATTTTTGCTCTTGTTATTCTTGCTTATACCTTCCTTGGCGGTTATAAGGCGGTTTGCTGGACAGACTTCTTCCAGGGCATACTTATGCTTATAGCACTTCTCAGCGTGCCGATAGTTATTCTTCTCGCAAAGGATCTTGATGCGTCAGCGCTTAGTACAGTATTTACCTATACAGAGGGCGGCTCTGAGGTTGCCTGCACATTTACCGGTAACCTTTTCAGCGCAAGCTGGCAGGAAATCGTTTCAGGTCTTGCGTGGGGACTCGGTTACTTCGGTATGCCTCACATTCTCGTTCGCTTTATGGGTATTGAAAAGCCCAGTATGGTTAAAAAGAGCGCAATTGTTGCTATCGTTTGGGTAGTTCTTTCTCTCGGTGCAGCAATAATGATAGCTTACCTCGGAAGAATGTTTATTACTCCCGACGGCATTTCTCTCGGCGAGGAGCTTCTCAGTGCCGGAAATCAGAAGCTTGTATTTATCAGCCTTGCGAGATATATTTTCCCGGGCTTCATCGCAGGTATTTTGCTTGCGGCAATTATTGCGGCTTCTATGTCAACTGCTGACTCACAGCTTCTCGTTGCATCCTCTTCCTTTACAAGCGATATTTACAAGCCTATCATCAGAAAGAACGCAACCGACAAGGAGCTTCTCTGGGTAGGCAGAGTCGTTATTCTCATCGTTGCCGTTATCGCATACTTTATTGCCGGCAGTAAGGGCACGGGCGCACAGGCTATTATGACTATGGTTGATAATGCATGGGGACTTTTTGGCGGCGCATTCGGTCCTGTTGTAATCCTCTCTCTCTTCTGGAAGCGTCTTACATATAAGGGTGCAATTTCAGGTATCGTTGTAGGTGCACTTGTTGACATCGTATGGCTCTTAAAGCTTACCGATATTACCGGCATTTACGAAATTCTTCCTGCATTCGTAATCGGACTTATCGTAACAGTTGCAGTATCCTGCATCGATAAAAAGCCTTCCGATGAAGTTCTTGCTATTTTTGCAAAGGCTACCGATAATAGCATCGACGACTAAAAGGCGTTTTTTATGTTAAAAATTAACACAATGGACACCCGAAATTTCTTTCGGGTGTCTCTTTGTTATGGTATAATTGCTTAGATAAGCAGGGAGGTGTTGAAAGTGTGTGATAACAGGAAAATACTTGCGGTGGTGTTCGACCTTGACCATACTCTCTTTGACAGATATGCAACTCTTTCAGAAATAGCAAGTGAGATGCTTATTGATTTTTCCGAAAGGCTCACTGTCAAATCTTCATCAGAGCTTTCAAAGCTTCTTGTAGAAGCAGACGAGAAAAATATAGAGTACGGCTTTGGTAAGGTTTATGATTATTTGTGTAGCTACGGTGTTTTCAAAAAAACGGCTAAAAACGAGTATTCAGTATCCTTTGAGGAATACTACGACTATTTGGTCGACACCCAATTCCTGCGTCACGCTGTACCGTATCCTTTCACAAAGCCGATGCTTGAAAAGCTGCGCAGTATGGGACTAAAAACCGGACTTATCACTAACGGACCGGGGGAGAGAGGTCACGAGCGGCAGATGTCAAAATTGAAGCTTCTCGGAATTGACGATATGTTTGACGAAATAATAATCTCCTGCGACGTAGGATTTCATAAGCCGGACACAAGAATTTTTGACGTAATGACAGAGCGGCTTGGTATTTCTCCAGAAAAAATGCTGTATGTCGGCGACCACCCGATAAATGACGTTGATGCTTCAAGGAGGGCGGGCTATATTCCTGTTTGGGTGAAGCTTCGTGAAGCTTGGACAGAGGATATTCCTGAATGTAAGTACAGTGTAAAGGATATATCCGAGCTTCCGGAGCTTGTCGAAAAAATAAATTCTTTGTAGAAAATACTTGCATTTAGAGGAAAATAGTGATATAATTCTTCTTTGTGAGAAACGAAATTGCCACAAGAATTTCCTTGTGGTTTTATTTTGAAAGGAGCGAGGGATATAATGCTTCGACTGCCAATAAGAATATATTCTTTTTTCAGAAGAAACAGCGTTATGACAATTGCTATTATTGTGGCGATTGTAACTTCTTTTATAGTTGTGCCCGATAAAGAATATATAGGGTATTTTGATTTTAAAACGCTTAGCTGTCTTTTTTCCGTGCTTGCAGTTGTATGCGCACTACGGAATATCAGCTTTTTTACAATTATTGCAAGAAAAATAGTAAAGTGCTTTGGTACTACAAGAATGAGTATTCTTGCACTTGTATACATAACTTTTATCGGCTCTATGCTTATCGCCAACGATATGGCACTTCTCACTTTTCTTCCTCTCGGATATTTCGTTCTTTCATCTACCGGTAAAGAAAACCTTATGGCGCCTGTGTTTATACTTCAGAATATTGCCGCAAACCTTGGTGGTATGCTGACACCCTTTGGTAATCCGCAGAATTTATATATGTATACCAAATTCGATATTCCCAATATGGAATTTATAAAGGTGATGTTTCCACCATTTATAGTTTCAATCGTTCTTATAACGGCAATTTGTCTTTTCTTCCCGAATGACAAAATGACACTGCAGGCGAGCGAAGCCCAAAAGCTTCCCAAAGCGAGAGCATTCATTTACCTTGTGCTTTTTGCTCTTGCTATTGCAATAGTTTTCAGAGGTATTCCATATCTTGTGGGTGCAGGTGTTATCCTTGTTGCACTTCTTTTTCTTGACAGAGATGCCCTTCGTAAAGTTGACTATCCGCTTCTTTTGACCTTTGTGTGCTTCTTTATTTTTTCAGGCAATATGGCAAGAATAGGCGTTGTGCGTGAGTTTTTCTCATCTTTCCTTGAAAGAGATACGCTTTTGTTTTCGGCGCTCTCTTGCCAGTTTATAAGTAACGTACCCTCGGCAATACTTCTTTCGCAGTTTACAGAGAATTGGCAGTCACTTCTTGTTGGGGTGAATATCGGCGGCACTGGAACAATTATTGCTTCTCTTGCAAGTCTTATAACCTTTCGGGAATATCAAATGCATCAGCCCTTCAAGGCTAAACATTACCTTGCTCTGTTTTCTGCCTTCAACTTTGGATTTTTAATTATACTGTACCTGTTTTCACACTTTGTGCAGGGACTATAAACAAAAAGCGGCTCGGACAAAAGTCCGAGCCGTAATTTTATGGGTTTAACTGTATCAGCCGTTTACGTTGTAGTGACCTGCAAGGAGATTCATAGCCTTGAAAAGCTTGTGCATATAGATGAACGGACCAACAAAAATAAGAGAGCCGAGAATGCTCCAGAGCCAATAGTCAGATGCACCGAAGGAGTAGAAAATGCCACGTCTGCGAAGCTCGTTTCCGATTCTTTCGGAAATTCTGTGATACCAAACGAATGTTGCGATACCGCAGGTAATGGGAGCTATAATAAATGCAAGCAGACAGAAGTGCATTGTCTTTTTGCCGTCGTATCTTGATGCAATTGTGTTGATTTCAGATGAAATAGACGACATAACAACAAGTGAATAAATGCCGCAGGTGATGATGCTGAGAAGTATGTACTTGAGAAGTCCTCTTGTTGTGGAAATCTGCCCTACGGGAGCCATGCCGTTCTGGTACACGTTGTACTGATTATATTGATTGTACTGCTGATTGGGATTGGGGTTCTGATACTGCTGGTTGGGGTTCTGGTACTGTTGGTTAGGCGCCTGGTTCTGCTGATTGGGATTAGGATTTTGATTCTGATCCATTGTGGTTATCCTCCGAATTGTTTATTTGATAAACTTATTATACAGTATTATGAACAAATTGTCAATACTTTTTGCCGAAAAAAGTAGAAAAATAAGAAAACAGCACTTAAAAATTGTTGCCGGTTGATGTTGCTTGTTTTTATTAGGTTGTTTGTAGTTGTAAACTGTATTCATCATTCACCGCATTTATACAAATAACAATCCTTATCGTGCGAATATATTACGCCTATTGCCTGTAAATAGGAATATATAATAACCGAGCCGACGAACGTCATTCCTCTGCTTTGTAAATCCTTTGAAATAGCATCTGATAAACCGTTTGTTATTTTATCTGTTTCGTAAATAGTTATGTCGCCGGTGAAGCTGCTCAAATAGTTGTGAAAAGAGCCGAATTCACAGACTATTTTTTTAAAAACTCTGCTGTTATTGATGCTTGCAATGATTTTGCGTTTGTTTCTTATTATATTTTTATTAGAAATCAACTCGCAAATTTTCTTTTGGTCGTAATTGACTACTTTTTCCAAATCAAAATAGTCGTATGCTTTTCTAAAACTTTCTCTTTTATTTAGGACACATTCCCAAGACAAACCCGCTTGAAAAGATTCTAAAATCAACATTTCGTACAAATACTTGTCGTCGAAGTTAGGTACGCACCATTCCGTATCGTGATATTT
>JAZOCR010000121.1:0-9054 GCA_045596605.1 Eubacteriales bacterium
TGGAGTCAAGCTCACGGGTATAACTGTCAGTGCACGCAAGCAGAGCAGTAAAGCTATTACCCTCAATCTCCTTTTCGGCATTAAGCTCATCCTCAGAGGAATCATCCTGCTTATCGCCGGAACTACTAATATCACCGCCGGGGGTTGTTGTGCCGGAGTCTGGAAAATCAATACTATTCATGAGTATAAATCCGGCAACAAAAAATACAACCAGACTTATACCAAAGGCAATGAAAAAATTTCGTATATTTTGCAAATCTATAACCTCCAATCAGGAACACTTTGCTAAAACAGATGATCATAACATTAACTTATCAAATATCATTTCAGCTCTTCGCTGAAGCTTAAACTGCTCTTTTGCGCTTTGAGGCGCACCTTTAATATTTCCGATTTTTGAAAGCACGGTTATTTCAGATAGCTTTCTCGCCGCCGCCAAAAGCTCACGCCCCTTTTCACCGCAGGCAAGAACCTCGGTAAAGCGTGGTACATCACTAAAAGCAGATTTTTTAACACCGATCGCCGTGAATAGTAGTGCTCTTCTTATTTTTGCATCCGTCAAATGCTTTGAGCTAAGAGAAGAAAGAAGAGATTCATAGTCCTTACAAAGCAGCATTTCACGATACAGTGAATACTCAAGACCACCGCCGATTTCGGATATTTCAGAAAGCTCCTGCGGCTCACGTGAAAGCACCGCCCCGCATACAGTGTTAAAATACTTGTCAACATCTACACGTCTTAAGTTTTCTGCAAAAAAGTCTTCCTCAATATCCGGCATAAACCTCAGTGCATTATCGTCTTCTTTATTAAACACCAATCTGCGTATTTGCGATGAAGAAGCTATTTTCTCGCCACGTACCCGTCCGTCATGAGTAGATTCAACACGTTTTAACGCTATCGGCTCAATTCTGCTTCCGGATTTTATCAAAGCTTTTATATACTCAAGTGCAAGTATATCATTTGGCTCCGAAAGAATATCAGCGTACTTTTCTGAAAGCTTTTCTTTTACAAGTGACTGTCTTGCTCTTGCATACGACAAAGAAGGATTTTGCTTCTGTATCTGTATTATCTCTTTGTTATCTGTATTAGCAAGAAACTCTGCGCATACCTTTAAAGTTTCAATATCTCCGCTCTCTGAGCCGAATGCAATTGCATCAACGATTCCGATATTATCAAGTATACTTACTGCACCCTTCGCAAAAAGCTCCGCACTTGCCGACGACCATGGAAAAGGAATCGAAATCACCAAATCTGCTCCGTTTTGCACAGCAAGCCTTGCTCTGACCTTTTTATCACAGACAGCATATTCCGCTCTTTGAACGAAGTTGCCACTCATTACACAAACTACAGCGTCAAAGCCCATTTCCTTTATTTTTGAAAGGAGATATTTATGTCCGTTATGAAATGGATTAAATTCAGAAACAACACCGCATACCTTCATATACCGTCCTCCGTGCGAACATAATAGTATTATAATTCTACATAAGACAAAAATCAAGTATTATTGATAAAATTTTACATAATATGTACGCATAAGTGATAAAAGCGTCCTTTATCTGTTAATTGTAGTACAATAAGAATCGTTTACAATAATGAAATGCTCAACAAGATTTAGATGTAAATCACGAAGCAGCGCAGAGAGTCTTCGTGTGGAATCGTAATCGTCGCCTGACGGCAAACAAACTCCGTTAGGGTGATTATGAGCAAGTACGATTCTTGTGCATCCAACCTCAATTGCCTTTGCTACGATAATCTGCGGATTAAGATATACATTACTCACAGAACCTGACTCCAATTCATATTCTGCAATACATTTATTTTTAGAATCAAGGCACAGCATATAGGTTCTTTCAACATTATAGCCATAGAATTTACTTGTAAGGTACTTTCCAATCTCGTCCAAACTTGAAAACTCTTCACCTAACATCTTTTTATCTGCAGCATAAGAGCCAAATATTTTAGGTAATAAGCTCAAAAAATAAGCACTGCTTTTACCAACACCCTCAACCTTTTCAATTTCACCAACAGGTGCGTCAAGTACAGCAGAAAAGCTTCCGAAGCGTTCAAGAAGTCTATGTCCCTGCTCGTTTGTATTGGCTCTCGGAATGGTATAATAAAGCAGAAATTCAAGCTTTTCGTGGTCAGCGAGTGATGAAAAGCCGTTTGCCGTAACCTTGTCTCTCATTCTTTGACGATGTGCGGCGTGGCAATTATTATTTTTGGTTGATGCTTCTTTTGATTTCATATTTATTTTCCTTTGCTGAATTCTGATTATACGTAAACATAATCTACTTTTATGATTATAACAAACAATGTTTAATAACTGATTGACAAAAACAAAATAATACTTAAATTATAAGTCAAATGGCAACTGATATCAAGAAAAAATCAAAAGTACTCTATTTTTATTGACTAAACTCAAAATATAGTATATAATAATATAACAAACAGTTACACGGAGGTGTAATATATGCATAATCCAAAGATTAAATTTGAAAGTCTTAAAGATAAGATAAATTATATGTCTCATTGCGAAAAAAGCTTTGAGCTTGAAGTATCCAATGCCATAAGCAGTATAGTCAATCATAAAAGCCTTAAGCTTTTATACGTATGCGGCCCGTCTTGTTCAGGGAAAACCACCTCATCAAATATGATTATTTCAAGGCTTACAGAGCTTGGAAAAAGGCTTGAAGTGATTTCCGTTGACGACTATTACCTTAACAGAGAATGTATTATTGAAAACTGCACACAAAAAGGAATCCCGATTGATTTTGAATCAATATCTTCCCTTGATTTTGCTCTTTTAAAGAATACCATAGATAATCTTAAAGATGAAAAAGAAAACATACAAATCCCCTGCTTTGACTTTAAGTCGGGAAAGCGCATAGGTATGAGAAATATAAAAAATACCGAAGACACGTTAATTCTTTTTGAAGGGATACAGACGGTATATCCGGAAATAAGAGAGCTTTTCCTTCCCTTTGAATGCGAGGGCATACGAATTGGGATTTTTGAGGACATACTTGCAAGTAATAAAACCATATCAAAAAACGATATGCGTCTTATAAGAAGAATAGTCCGTGACGTAAGCTTTAGAAACACACCTGCGCTTGAAACCCTTTCTTTGTGGCAAAGCGTAAGAAATAATGAAATTACAAATATTGACCCTTATATTGAAAACGCAAAAATAAAAATCAATTCGTTTCACGCCTACGAGCTTTCTGCTCTGCGGTGCCGTGCTATAGAGCTTCTTTCTACCGTGCCTGAAAATTCCGAACACTATGAAAAAGCTATGGAGCTTACTTCGGCATTGCTGCCCTTTGAGGATATTGATTCAAGCTTTATCCCCGAAAGCTCTCTGCTTCGTGAGTTTTTGCAATGAATATTACCGAAAAAATCATAATCAGAACCATCATGACTTTTGGTGGTTCTGATTATTTTTCTATTACTTTAAAGTAACAACCGTTACGCCGCTGTCGCCCTCGCCAAAAGTACCCGGTCTTATTGAGTCAACTCTTGAGTCACGACGAAGCCTTTGCTGGATTACCTGGCGAAGCACACCCGTTCCTTTTCCGTGAATAATGGTTACGTTTGAAAGGTTTGCAAGCACAGCTTCGTCAATGTACTTATCAACCGTAAGCCACGCATCGTCACCTATCATTCCACGAACGTCTATTTCTGCACGTATAGACTGAGATACGGCAGGAGTAGACATTCCGGCTCTGTTTGGCTTCTTTGATTGCTTTTTCTTTTTAGCCGAGTTTTCATCCTCAAGGTCAGATAAAAGTCTCAAATTTTCTTTATTTGTTTTAAGCTTTGCGTAGCCTATCTGAACGAAATACTGCTCCTTGTCGATTTTTGTGATTTTTCCCTCTTTTTTAAGGTCATAAACAAGAATCTCATCACCGACCTTGAATTCACGTGAGGGCTTATATATTGTTTCAGCACGTTCAAGATTAAGTCCGAGCTTTTCACTTGTCTGCTTCACCTTTGAAGCGACATTTGCCTTTGTAGCTGCAAGAGCTTTTGCAAAGTCATCGGCTTCTTTTTTGCGTCTTATTTCGTCAAGTTCTTCGAATATATAATCCGATGCAGCCTTTGCAGAATCAATAAGCTTCCTTGCTTCTTTTTCAGCCTTTGCTTCAAGCTCTGAAATTTTTTTATTAAGCTCTTCCCTGTCAAGCCTTGCCTGCGCTTTAGATTCAGAAAGCTCACTTTTAAGCTTTCTAACCTGCTCACGTTCCGCTTCAAGTCCGCTTCTCGTGTTTTCAAGCTCGTTCATCACTTCTTCAAAACGTCTTGATTCCCCCGGAACATAGTCGTTTGCCGCAGATATTATACTTTTATCTATACCAAGTCTTTCTGCTATCGCAAAGGCGTTAGAACGCCCCGGAAGCCCTATTGTCAGCTTATAGGTGGGACGAAGGGTTTCAATATTAAATTCACATGACGCATTTGAAACCCCCTCCGTTTCAAGAGCGTATGCTTTAAGCTCTGCATAGTGAGTTGTGGCAGCACACAGACAACCCACAGCACGTATTCTTTCAAGAATTGCCTCAGCAAGTGCCGCACCTTCGATTGGGTCAGTACCGGCTCCAAGTTCGTCAAAAAGCACGAGAGAGCTTTCATTTACCTTGCCAAGAATATCCACAATATTTACCATATGGGCAGAAAAAGTAGAAAGCGACTGTTCTATGCTCTGCTCGTCACCGATATCTGCAAGAATATTTGTAAACACAGGAACCACCGAGCCGTCATCACACGGAATATGAAGACCGCACTGTGCCATCAGAGAAAACAGTCCAAGGGTTTTAAGTGTAACTGTTTTACCGCCGGTATTTGGACCTGTGACCACAAGCATTCTATATCCGTTTCCTATGGACACGTCTATGGGAACGACCTTTTCCTTATCAAGCATTGGGTGTCTTGCTTTTTTAAGATTTATATTTCTTTTTTCAGTAATAATCGGTGATGCAGCATTCATTCTGAATGAAAGCTCTGCTTTTGCAAATACAACACCTATATCACACAGAACCTCGTAATCAGTTTTTAGTACATTTGAAAAACGGGAAACTTCACTTGTCAGGTGGAACAGTATTTTCTCTATTTCAGCCTGCTCACGCACCTCAAGCACACGAAGCTCATTGTTAGCTTCGACGACGCTCATAGGCTCAATAAATAATGTTGCCCCCGAAGCGGAGGTATCATGAACAAGTCCTTTTATTTCATTCTTATATTCGGCACGCACAGGAATAACGTATCTGCCGTTACGCATTGTAATGATATTTTCCTGAAGATATTTTGAATATTCTCCTGAAGAAATATATCTTTGCAGACTTTCACGAGCCTTATTTCCTGCGTTTTTCATCTTGCGTCTTATGTCATAAAGCTCGCTTGTTGCAGTATCGGCAATCAAATCCTCACCTATTACTGCACCGGTGATTGCTTCATACAAATATTTATTTGTAATAAGTCGTGATGAAAATTCAAATAAAGTAGACTCGCCGTTTATTGATTCCCCAAAATAGTGGGTAATAGACGCTGCTGCCCTTAAAACATCGGCAACACGAAGCAGCTCAAGAGTATTGAGCGAAGCACCTTTTTCTGCTCTGAAAAGTGATTCTGAAATATCCTTTATTCCGCCAAAAGACGGTGCTCCTTTGGTTACAACAAGATTTTTTGCCTCAGTCGTCTGTCTCTGCATATTGATAATGAAATCCCTTGAGACGGACGGGGTTATATTCTTTATAATTTCTTCACATCCCTCAAAAGGTGCACAGTCAGAAAGCACTGCGAGCACCTTGTCAAATTCAAGGGTCACAATTGCACGCCTGAAGCCCTCGTGTGAAATGCTGTTTACAGAATCAGATGAAAATATTCTGTTTTCTTGAAGTTTAGATTCCATATCTTTTCCTTAAATTAATTTGTGATAATAATCAAGTGTTTTATATTTTCGTTCGGTATGAACCTTTATGTACTGCTCACAAATGGTGCCAAGCTCTCCTGCAAGTGAGCCGGAGATACTGAAAGAAAGCATCTTGCTTTGCGGTGCGTTACATATGTATTTTATTGCCTTATAGGTCTCAAGGGATATAAGATAACCGTCCTTTGAAAGCTCAAAGGTTTCAGACGAGGTGCATCTGTCACATACAAAGCCTCCCTGCAGCATTTCAAAAACTATGTTTTTAGGGGGATTTGCCGTATCAGAGCCACAAGCGCTGCAGGACTCAAAGTTGGGAGTAAACCCTTGAATACACATACATTTTAATTCAAACGCCGCCTTTATAAGCCATCTTGGCTTGTTTTTAAGGTTTGCAAGTGCGTAAATACTGTTAAGAAGGAGTCTTAGCATTTCGGATTCATCGTTATCCTCCATGCAAATACTTGATGCAACCTCGGCAAAATAGGAAGCAAGCGCAACAGCTTCGATATCATCTCTTAGTCCCTGAAAGCTGTCTTTTACTTCAATTGCATCAAGAAAAAGCCTTTCTTCTCTTTTCACAAAGCCAAAGGTAGAATAGCAAAACAGCTGTGCCCCGGCACTTCTGCGACTGTTTATTGATTTTATCCCTTTTGCAAGAACCACCATCTTACCTCTTTTTGAAGTAATAATGGTAAGCAGCTTATCATTATCATTAAGTACAATCTCACCAACAACAATTCCGTCTAAAGTCAAATCATATGCCATATACGAAAATATTCCTTTTCCTTTATGAATCAGTTTTCTTCCTTGAAGCCAAGCCTGTTAAGATAAAGCTCACTGTCACGCCATTTTTCCTTTACCTTTACCCACAGATTAAGATATACCTTCTGTCCGAAAAACGCTTCCATATCCTCTCTTGCATAGGTAGCAATCTTTTTAAGCGTTTCACCGTTTTTGCCTATTATAATCTTTTTATGAGCTGCCTTTTCGCAGTATATTTCAGCTCTTATTTCAATAAGCTTCTTTCCTTCCTTGAAATCCTCAATAACAACCGCCGTTCCGTGAGGAATTTCGTCATCAAGAGTCCGCAGAAGCTTTTCACGTATAATCTCCGAGCTTATCTGACGTTCCGGCTGGTCGGTAAGTAAATCCTCCGGGAAGTACCAGCGTTCTTCCTTAAGGAAAGGCTCAAGCTCTTTCATTACTATATCAACGCCGTCATTGAAGAGTGCGGAAATCGGCACGACAGATTTAAAGTCGTAAAGCTTTGAGAACTTATCAATTGTAACAAGAAGCTTATCTCTTTTTCCTGCGTCAATTTTGTTTATTACGAGAAGTGCAGGTATTTTTGCCTGCTTTATTTTTTCAATTATCTGAAGGTCTGCGCTCTCCGGAATTTGTCCTGACTCTATCATATAAATAATCACGTCAGTTCCCGAAAGGGTATCATCGGCTGACTTCATCATATATTCGCCAAGCTTGGTTTTGGGCTTGTGCATACCGGGAGTATCAAGGAAAACATACTGTGAATCACCTGATGTGTAAATTCCCGTTATTCTGTTTCTTGTTGTCTGCGGTTTATTGGAAACTATTGCAACTTTTTCGCCGATAATAGTATTCATAAGAGTACTTTTACCAACGTTAGGTCTTCCGATAAGTGCAATAAAAGCAGTTTTCTTAATGTCATTTTTGGGGGAAGCACTGTGCTTTGCTTCTTCTTTTTTCTTTTTTTCTTCCTTGTATCCCTCTCTTGCAAGTCCCATTCCGGCAAGAATTTCCTCGCAGGAGTCATTCATATATTCTTCGTCATCGGCACTTATTTCGTGGTCGTAACCGAGAAGATGAAGCACGGAGTGAACTGCAAGAAAGCATATTTCCCTCTCAAAGCTATGACCGTATTCCTGTGACTGTGAAAGAGCCTTTTCAAGAGAAATAACTATATCACCAAGTGCAACCGGCTCGCCCTCAATTATATCGTCATCGTCAATTTCTCCGTTTTCGAGAAGCGGAAAGGAAAGAACGTCAGTAGGCGCATCCTTGCCTCTGTATTCACGATTAAGAACGTGTATTGCGTTATTATCGGTAAAGGTTACGGAAACCTCACAGTCAAATTCCACTTCCTCGTATGAAAGCGCTTCGTTTATCGCACGTTTTACAAGTGCACGGCATGCGGGAGTGACATCTATATTCTTTTGCTCATTTTTAGTGTATATCTTGTTTTTCATACTTCTCTCACTTTACTTAGTTTTTATTTGCAGAATTCTTTTCGTATGCCTGTATTATTCTTTGTACAAGAGCGTGACGCACAACGTCTTTATCAGAAAATCTGTGAGTTTTTATTCCCTCAATATTTTTCAGTATTTTTATTGCGTCAACAAGACCGGATCGTTTGCCGTCAGGCAGGTCTATCTGTGTTATATCGCCCGTAACTACAGCCTTTGAGCCAAATCCAAAACGGGTAAGAAACATTTTCATTTGCTCAGGCGTTGTGTTCTGTGCCTCATCAAGAATTATAAAGGAATCGTCAAGAGTACGTCCTCTCATATAGGCAAGAGGTGCAATTTCAATAACTCCCTTTTCTCTGTACTTTTCAAAATTTTCCGCTCCGAGCATTTCAAAAAGTGCATCGTACAGCGGACGAAGATACGGGTCTATTTTATTCTGAAGGTCCCCGGGCAGAAAACCGAGCTTTTCCCCCGCTTCGACCGCAGGTCTTGTAAGAACTATACGATTTACCTGCTTTTCACGAAGGGCGTTTACCGCCATCGCAACCGCAAGAAAGGTTTTGCCCGTGCCGGCAGGTCCGACACCGAACACCAGCGTGTTCTTTTGGATCGCGTCAACATACTTGCGCTGACCGACAGTGCGCGCCTTGACGGGCTTGCCCTTGCTCGTCAGACAGATACAATCGCTGTACAGTGCGGAAAGCTCCTCCGAGCGATCCTCGCGGATCATCGAAATGATATACCCGACGCTGTTGGTGTCCAGCGTGCCCGAAATGGTAAACAAGCGATACAGCTGCAAAATGCATGCCGCAGCCTGCGACACATTGCCCTCGTGAACGCCCTGCACCCGGACACCGCCGTCACGGCAGACGACCGTGACATCAAATGCGTCTTCGATCGTCACAAGGT
>JAZOCR010000122.1:0-14191 GCA_045596605.1 Eubacteriales bacterium
CACTTAACCTAAAGAATATGCATTTTCAGGAGGTAACTGCTATGCAGAAAATATTCAAAAAGATTTCCGTTATTTTTTTATCTTCAATATTATTTATGAACGTTGTTGCTTTTTCATTATCCCCCGCAGCAAGTGCGGCAGGCGATTACCACGGCTTTGATACACTTGAAGAATATGAGGCGGCAAGAAAAGCCGCTGAAGAAGCGGCAAGAAAAGCTGAGGAAGAAGAGGCAAAAAAAGCAGCTCACGAGGCAGCTGTAAAGGCTGAAGAAGAGATGAAAGCCAAAGAAGCAGCCGAAGAAGCGGCAAGAAAAGCAGCCGAGGAAGCGGCGAAGAAGGCTGCCGAGGAAGAAGCAAAAAAGGCGGCTGAGGAAGCACTTAAGAAAGCCGAAGAAGAAATGAAAGCTAAAGAAGCGGCTGAAGAAGCAGCAAAGGCTGCTGAGGAAGCGGCAAATAAAGCTATGGAAGAAGCAAGGACGGCAGAAGAAAAAGCAGCGCTTGAGGCTGCTATGAGAGCTGCTGAAGAAGCTCAAAAAATTGCCCAAGAGAAAGAAAAACTGCTAAATGGTGACACAGAAGTAGGCAAGGCTCTTAAGGAAGCAATTGAAGCTGCAAAATTTGAGGTTGCAAAAAGGTCTGCTGAAGAATACGCAGAAAGAGCAACGCAGGATATCAAAAATGCTGAAGAAGCGATAAAAAAGGCAGAAGAAACAGTAGCAGAAAAAGAAAAGGCAGCATGGGAAGCAAGCAAGGGGCTTTACAGCGGGTCAAAAGATGCCGCCGAGGAAGCAGTCAACAAGGCTCTTGAGGAATATAAAAAAGCCGAAGAGAACGTTGCGCTGCTAAAAGCACAAAAAAGCGCTTTGGAATCAATTATAATAGCAGAAGCAGGACTTGTAAAAAGAGAAAATGACCTAATGAATTCGCTGCTTAAGCTTGCAACGGTACTCGGAAAAGCCGCAGGGCAATCACAGGAAGAAATCGATGCAATGATTTCCTCCTTTGAGCCTCGTTTATGGAAAAATCGATACATCTTACTGGAGCTTGACAAAAGGAAACCGATACGGAAATAAATCCGTATCGGTATTTTTTATATTTTTAAAGACTCTCCGCAATTTCATACACGAGCTTTTCCGTCTTTTCCCAGCCAAGGCAGGGGTCGGTGATGGATTTGCCATAGGTACATTCGTCGGGCTTCTGTGCGCCGTCCTCGATATAGCTTTCTATCATTACGCCTTTGACCAGGCGTTTTATATCCTCGTTTACCTTGCGGCTGTAAAGGACATCCTTGGTAATTCTTATCTGCTCAAGATACTTTTTGCCTGAATTTGCGTGGTTTGCGTCAATTACAACTGCTGGATTTTTCAGACCGGTTTTTGCATAGTATTCGTTAAGACGGACAAGGTCCTCGTAGTGGTAGTTAGGCATACTGCGTCCGAAGGCATCGGTGAAGCCCCTGAGAATTGCGTGGGCATAGGGGTTGCCCTCGCTCTTTACGTCCCAGCCTCTGTATATGAAGGTGTGGGAGCCCTGTGCTGCGGTAATGGCGTTCATCATAACTGAAATATCGCCCTCGGTGGGGTTTTTCATTCCTATCGGCACGTCTATGCCGCTTGCGGTGAGTCTGTGCTGCTGATTTTCAACAGAGCGTGCACCGATTGCGATGTAGGAAAGCAGGTCAGAGAGGTATCTGTGGTTTTCCGGGTACAGCATTTCGTCGGCACAGCTGAAGCCGTAGTCACGAAGTGCGCACATATGGATATCACGGATAGCGATAATACCCTCAAGCATATCCGGCTCTTTTGTGGGGTCCGGCTGATGAAGCATTCCCTTATAGCCTGCGCCGGTAGTCCTGGGTTTATTTGTGTAAATTCTCGGAACCATTATTATTTTATCCGAAACCTTATCCTGAAGAAGTCTCAGTCTTGAAATATAGTCAAGAACAGAATCCTTGTGGTCTGCAGAGCAGGGACCTATGACGAGAACGAATTTATCGCTCTTTCCACAAAACACGTCCTTTAGCTCATTAAGGCTGTTTTGTCTTGTTTCTATCATTTTTTCCGTAAGCGGAAACTGTTCTTTTATTTCCTTTGGTATCGGAAGCTTTCTTTTGAAAATCATATTCATTATTACCTGTCCTTTCCGGCGGTTTTTATATTATATACTTTTTTATGTTTTATGATACTTAACTCAAAAGAGCTAATTATTTTTGTTTATTAAAGCGACGTCTGCGCTCTGTTGAGGTGCGCATCATTTTACGCAAGCCCTCTCTGTCGTCTTCTTTCAGCATATCACGCATTTTGGTAATCTGCTCTATAAAAGCGTCGGTCTGCGACAGTAGTGCATCTTTATTCATAAGAAACAGCTCGCTCCACATATCGTCGTTAATGTTGGCAATTCTCGTAAGGTCACGGAAGGAGTCGCCCGTATAGTCGCAGAGCTTCGGGTCGCCGTTTGTGCACATAAGTGCAACGGCAATTGCGTGGGTAAGCTGTGACAGAAAGGCTATCATAGCATCGTGCTCTTCCGGTGACAGCACGCTGATTTTAGAGAAGCCGAGAAGCTCTCCAAGCTGCGTGCAAACCTCAATTGCTCCCTCGGTGTTTTTTTCGGTTGGAACTACTATATAATTTGCACCGGTGAAAATCCTTTCGTCACTGTTCTGAACGCCATACACCTCACGGCCTGCCATAGGGTGTGCGGCGATAAACTCTGCTCTGTCACCAAGTGCCTGCTGTACCTTTTCCACGATTACGGTTTTTACGCCGGTAACGTCAGTTATAACCGTTTCTTTTTTTATATAATCACGGTAAAGCTGTAGCCAGTCAAGAAAGACGTGTGGGTACAGTGCAAACACTATAATATCCGCTCTCTGCACTGCTTCCTTTGTGGTTTCAGTATTTCCTGCGTCTATAATCCCTTCGGATAGTGCGTACTTTATTGATTCAGCGTTTTTTTCTATTGCTTCAACGTAAAAGCCGTGCTTCTTTAAGGCTTTCGCATAGCTACCGCCCATAAGTCCGAGCCCTATTATTAAAAAATTTATATCCTTATTTATTATTTTACGTATACTCATCGCTTTTATTTATCCTTGCATTTACTCTTTTATTTGTATTTTTGCACCAAGCTCTGAAAGCCGCCCAAAAAAGTCCGGCATACTCTTTGTAACTGCTTCACAGCCGGAAATTTCGCCGCCATGTTTTGTCATAAGAACTGCTGCAGACATTACTACTCTGTGGTCGCTGTTTGACATTATCGGCTCACTCGGCGTGTGCAGAGGTGTATTTTCAACCACTATTTCGTTTTCGTAGCAGTGAATTTTTGCACCGAATTTTGCAAGCTCACACCGCATTACCTCGCCTCTGTCGCTTTCCTTGTACTTTAGTCTTTTGGTACCGGTGAGCTTTCCGCCGCCGCACTGCGCAAGCAGTGAGAGAAGTATTGGTGCAAGGTCAGGACAGTCGGAAATATCGAGAGTTGGATTTTTTTCGTTCTTTATTATTTCAAAATATTTTTTATAAATATAGTCTCCCTGAAGTGTATCTTCACGAATACCGGTAAGGCTGACATTATGTCCTAAAACCGTAAGTGCTTCAAAAAACGCCCCATTACTGCAGTCGCCCTCCACCGTAGTATTCTGTGCTATATAATTCTGATTGCCGAGGATTTTGAATTTCCTTTCACCGTCAAAAGGAGCATTTACGCCGTAGGTTTTCATAGCGTCAATAGTCATATCTATATAGGGCTTACTTTCCGGATAGTCGGAGAGCACTATTTCGCTATCTTTTGAAAGAAGCGGAAGTGCAAAAAGAAGTCCGGATATAAACTGACTGCTTTTATTCTCGTTTATGTTATATATTCCCGCTTCAAGCTTCCCCTTTACGAAAAGTCCGTTTTCGCTCTTTTCAAATTTAAAGCCGTAGTCCAGCGCAATTTTTTCGTAAACGCCGAGGGGTCTTGCGAGAAGTCTTTCGCTGCCTGTAAAATGGGTTTCACTGCCTGAAAGAAGTGCCAAAGGCACGAGAAAGCGCAGTGTGCTTCCGCTTTCACGGGCGCAAAGCGAAGACTCCGGCTTTGCTTCTCTCATATCTGCACCGGAAATTATAACGTAATTCTCCCCTCTTTGTACCTTTGCGCCAAGGGCTTCTATGCAGTCAAGAGTTGCCTTTATATCTTCGGAATAGGCTATGTTATCTATTCGTGAAGTACCGTGTGCAAGTGCCGCACAGATTATGTATCTGTGCGCCATGCTTTTTGAGGGAGGTGCTATGACAGTCCCCGAAAGACATGAAGGAGTTATTTTTGCTATCAAGATTTTTCTCCCCTTTTATTTTCCGTATTTTTCAAAGAGGTAGTCTACTGCCTCTGTATATCCGTCAAAGCCGTGACCGCAGATGGTTTTTTCGCAGTAATATCTTACAAAGCTTATCTGACGGAATTCCTCACGCTCTGACACCTCGGAGATATGTACCTCTACTGCGGGGATTGCTACGGCTTTCAGTGCGTCAAGAATTGCAACGCTTGTATGGGTATACGCCGCAGGGTTTATGACTATTCCGTCGTACTCACCGAGTGCTTCCTGAATTTCGTCAACTATTTCTCCCTCGTGGTTGGACTGGAAGAAGTCTACTTCAATATCTTTCTTTTCGCAGTGCTCGGCTATAAGTGTACAAAGTGCGCCATAGGTTCTATTTCCGTATATTTCCGGCTCACGCACGCCGAGCATATTTATATTAGGTCCGTTGATTACAAGGATTTTCATATATTTCTCCCTACTTATAAAATATTTTTAAAGCCGGATAAAACCCTCTCGGTATTCTCCTTTGCATCTCTGTTTATCTCTACCCGTATATCGCATCTCTCGCAGTATATTCCGTAGCGGGTATTATAGAGTGCCTCAAGCTTTTCACGGGTATTTGAAAGGGGTCTGTCGCTTGTTTCCAGAAGAGTCGCAAGCTCTGCGTCAAGGAAGATTATACGGCCGTTCTGCCGCAGGGCGTCTGCATTTTCTTCACGAAGCACTGCTCCGCCGCCGAGGGCGATCACCTTGCCGTTTTCCTTTGAAAGCTCCACTATTACCTGCGTTTCCACGTCTCTGAAATATTCTTCTCCGTGCTCCCGGAAAATCTCCGGTATTTCACAGCCGCACCTTTCACGTATGAGGTCGTCGGTATCGGTAAACTCTCTTGTAAGTTTTTCTGCCAGAAGCTTTCCGATTGTGGTTTTACCTGCACCGGGCATACCGCATAGGATTATATTTTCCTTGCCGGAAAGTATTTGCGAATACACCTTGTCCAGAGTACCCCCAGGGAGTGTGGTATCTGTAAAAATCTCACAGGCACGCAGCGCCTGCGCCACAAGCATATAAAGTCCGCCGGCGCTCTTTATTCCTCTTTTCTGCGCCTGCCGTACAAGCTTTGTGCGAAGCGGGTTATATACTGCGTCAAGCACGCCGCAAAGGCTTTCAAATTTTGATATATCTATGGGGCAACCGTCGCTATTGGGATACATTCCGACGGGGGTTGTATTTATTATAATCTGTGCGTCGGAGTGCTTTTCGTAGGCTTCTTCATAGCTTACACTGCCGTCTGTGGCGGTTCTTGAAACCCGTATTATTTTTTCTGCACCAAGGCTTCTGCATACGGCGGTGGCTGTTTTCGACGTACCGCCGGAGCCGAGTATCAGCACCTTTTTGCCGGAAACGTCAATTTCATTCTTTTCAATAAGGCTTTTCATACCGTAAAAATCGGTATTGTAGCCGTAGAGCTTGCCGCCTCTGTTTACCACTGTATTTACTGCGCCTATTCCCCTTGCCGCATCATCAACACTCTCAAGGTAGGGTATCACCTTTTCTTTATAAGGAATGGTAACGTTTATGGCGCAGAAGCTTTTCTCTGTCATAAAGGCATCAAGATTTTCCGGAGCTATTTCGCAGAGCTCGTAAGTGTAGTCGCAAAGAAGACCGTGTATTTCCTTTGAGAAGCTATGTCCGAGCTTCTCACCTATTAAGCCGTATTTCATACCTGGTCCTCTTTCTTTGCAGGTGTGAAATAGTCGGTGCCGTAGCATCCTATGAGAACGTCGGACACCACTATCGCCACAAGTGCGTCAACAACAGCCCTTGCTCTATGGGCAATACAGGGGTCGTGTCTTCCCTCTATTTCTATTTCAGCGTTGCTTCCCTTGATAAAATCAACGGTATTCTGCTTTTTGTATATTGACGGAGTGGGCTTTACGGCGAGTCTGAACGTCACGGGCATTCCGTTGGTGATACCGCCATTTATTCCTGCGTTATTGTTGCTTTCTGTGATAATCTTATCACCGTCTGTTCTGAAAGGGTCGTTCGCCTGGCTTCCGCAAATTTTTGCAAACTCAAAGCCTTTTCCGAACTCAATGCCCTTTACGCCGCCGATGGAAAACATAGCGTGGGCGATCTTGCTTTCGATACTGTCAAAGCACGGCTCGCCAAGACCTGCGGGAAGTCCGAGTATTGCCGTTGAAAGCACGCCTCCGACGCTGTCGCAGTCCTTTTTCGCCTCAAGTATCCTTTGGTTCATTTTTTCTGCGGCTTCATCTGACAGCACAGGAAAAGTCTTTTCGTAAAGTGCGGCAATATCCGCCTCGTAGTTTTCAAAGCTACGGTCAGAGATACCTGCGCACTCGGACAAATGAGTGCCGATAAGTATACCCTTACTGCGAAGTGCAGAAAGAAGTATTGCACCTGCCGCAACTATTGCCGCAGTTACTCTGCCGCTGAAATGGCCGCCGCCACGAAAGTCTTCATAGCCGTGATACTTACAGTATGCGGTGTAGTCTGCGTGACCGGGACGGGCAAGGGCTCTTGTTTTTTCGTAGTCACTGCTTCTTGTATTGGCATTGGGTATGGTTATACATAGCGGTGTTCCGGTGGTTTTACCATCGTATACTCCGCTGAGAATACTGAACTGGTCTACTTCTTTTCTTGACGTGGAAATATCACCTGCGGGACGCCTGAGGTTCAGCATATGCTCTATATCTTCTTTTCCGACATTCATTCCCGGTGAAAGTCCGTCAAGTACAGCGCCTATGGCTTCTCCGTGACTTTCTCCGAAGAGTGTTATTGTAAGATTATCTCCGAGTATATTTTTCATTTTCTTCCCCTTAAAATATCATAAAGTTTTTGAAAAATACATAGACAGCTCTTTTCTGTATTCTTCAAGGGCTACTTTTTTTATTTCATATGTTCCTATTTCCGGAACGTATACTGCGCCAATGCTCTCCCCTGAAAGCTTTTTGTCGTGGGCTATTGCCGAGAGCACCTTTTCTTTATCCCCAAAGGGCTTTGTGGGAAGTCCCAGCTTCAAAAGCACCTTTTCAATTCTCTCTCTCGCCTCGCCCTCGCACATGGGAAGCATTCCTATCCCTACACATTCACCGTGGAAATATCCCGAGAAGTCCTCGCAGGCTTCAAGGGCGTGGGCTACTGTATGACCGAAATTCAGAACCTTGCGGAGTCCTTGCTCCTTTTCGTCCTTTTCTACTACATCTTTTTTTATTTTCAGTGAGCCTACAATTATTTCGTCTATTTTTTCCGTGAAAATTTCTTCCTTTGTGCTGTTTTCAAAAAGTGAGAAAAGCTCTTTGTCAAGGCACGCCGCCATTTTAACTGCTTCCGAGAGACCGTCTGCTATTCTTCTTTCGGGAAGCGTTGCAAGTACAGAGGGGTCAATTACAACCCTTTTGGGCTGATGAAAAGCACCTACGATATTTTTATATCCTGCGAAGTCTATCGCAGTTTTGCCGCCGATTGAGGAGTCTATCTGTGAAAGCACCGTCGTTGGAATATTATAAAAATCAACACCCCTCATATAGCTTGCAGCACAGAAGCCTGCAAGGTCTCCGCAGACACCGCCGCCAACTGCAACGACGCAGTCTGTTCTTGTAAATTCAGCCTCGCACATCACCTCAAGGATCCTGCGGTAGCTTTCAAAGGATTTACTTTTTTCGCCCTGCTCAAGCGTTACAATATAAGGCTTTTTACAGGCTTTCGCAACTGTTTCCGGATACTGCACGGGCACGCCGTTATCTGTGACGATAAGTACTTTTCTGCCAAGGCTCAGATACTCGGATATCCTTCCGAGTGCTCCTCTTTCGACTATTATATCGTAGCTGTTCTCGCCCAGGCTCATACTAAGTACCGTTTTATTTTCTTTCATTTTCAGTCCCCCAGCTTACGTTCTTTTTCAAAGCTTCCGACCACCTTTACGCTGCTGCATACCTCACGGAGCTTTTCTGCCATTTCCTTGCCACCTTCACTGTTTATATTGCCGTCACCCTCTGCAAAGAAGTAATAGTCCCAGACTATTTCCTTGGTAGGTCTACTTTTGAGTGCTGCAAGGTTAAAGCCGTACTGACCAATTATTGAAAGGGCTTTTCCAAGGCTTCCTGCCTCATTCTTTACTGTAAAGTACATAATAAACTTTTTGTCATTTTCCTTTGGCGTTTCCTTTGCACGGGAAAGTACAACAAAGCGTGTGACGTTATTACCTGCGGTATTTATGTGACCTGCAAGTGTTGAAAGTCCGTAGAGTGATGCCGCTTCCTCGCTTGCTATTGCCGCAATATCACGTCTTTCGCTGTCGGAGACGTATTTTGCCGCAAGGGCGGTGTTTGACATTTCTGTAACAGTAAAGCCGTGCTCATTTATATACTTTTCACACTGTCCCAGTGCCTGCGGGTGACTTACGACCTCTTTGATATCCTCAATTTTCGTTCCGGGCTTTGCAAGAAGATTCTGCACTACGTCCATTTCGTAGACGCCTCTGACGTAAAGTGAGCCGAAGAACATAAGGTCAAGCACTGGTGCGACGTCGCCCTCGAAGCTGTTTTCAATGGGAAGAACTGCCAAGTCACATTCACCGTTTTCTACTGCCTCGTAGGCATCTCTGAAGCTTGGGTATGGCACAGTGCTGCAGCTTTCAAATATTTTACTTGCCGCACGGGATGCAAATGCACCCTTCACTCCGCAAAATGCAACCTTCATACCGCCAAGGAGCTGTCTTTGGTACTCCTTTGAAAGCTTCATATTGTATTTGAGAAATTCCACATAAAAGGAGCGGAGATTTTCATCCTTTACAAGCTCTGAATTTTTCTCAACGTTGCTTGCCTCTCTCGCTTTATCAAAAATCGGCATTCCGTTTTCCTTTTTATAATTTGCGACGTCACGTGCCGCCTCCATACGCTCACAGAAAAGCTTTGCCATTTCGGCGTCTATTCTGTTAATTCTTTCTCTTGCGTTTTCAAGAAGATTCATAATTTCCGTTCCTTTCAAAAATAAAAAAGCGATTCTGCACTCTTTTGCAGAACCGCCAATATTGCTTCAAATCTTATTCACACAGCTTTACGCTGCCATGAAAATTGCGCCATTTTTCTGAAGCCTACAGGTTTTAGCGGTACTGCGTTTTTTAAATAGTCTAAAGTCATAATAGGGGTAGTAATACGCAAAGCTGAAAAATCGGAAAAATGCAAAAAAAGACACTCCACAGGGAGTGTCAATTACATCATAAACAGAGTCAGAGCATACTTCAGGGCGCAGTGATACCATGGAATTACAGTTTACGGTACACATAACACGCTCTGTCATTGCTACTTCCTCCTAATAAAAATACAAATATTTTTAATTATTATACAACATCTTTGCATTTCTTTCAATAGGCAATTGTTACAATTTTGCGCCTCTTTTATATATTTTTTTGTAATTTATAGATAGTTTCAAGACACTGAAACTGCTATTAGCGCACAAAGTAGAGCAATTCCACAGGTGATTATAAGGTCGAGAGCTTTGACGGATATTTTTACTTTTGAATAAATATTATCTTTATTCGGTGTGTTTTGCGTTTGGTTCTTCATTTTGTCCACCAATTATTTTCTTACAAGATATTTTCTCATATCAATTGCGCAGGCGATAAGAATTATAAGACCTTTTATGATATACAGCATATTTGCAGATACAGAGAGGAAGTTAAGTCCTACGAAGATAATCTGCAAAAGGAAAACGCCTATAACTATGCCGCTGATTTTACCCGTACCGCCGACAAAGGACACTCCGCCGATAACGCAGGCGGCAATAGCGTCGCTCTCGTAGTTAAGCCCGGTATTTGCAGAGCAGGATGCAATTCTTGCGCCCTCGATAAAGCCGGTAATACCGTACATTACACCTGCAAGCACGAACACCAGCACGATGGTGCGAAACACGTTAACGCCGGAGACGTTTGCCGCTTCTTCGTTTGAGCCTACTGCAAACATATTTTTCCCAAAAGTAGTTTTATTCCATATTACCCACATGATTATAGTAATTATAAGAGAATACAGAACATATCTTGGCACTGCCACGCCGCCTACTTTAAAAAGCGTTCCCTTTACAAAATTTGTATATGACGGGTCAAGACCTGAAAGAGTCTGACCGTTATTGTTACCTATCATAAGGTACATAAGCACTGCACCGAATATAATAAGCTGTGTTGAAAGGGTTACGATAAAGGGGTGGAGCTTGAATTTCGCAACGAAAAAGCCGTTTACAAGTCCTATGATTGCTCCCACCGCCATTACAGCAAGAAGTGCCACCCAGAGAGGAAGCGTCGGAAGTGAGGGAAAAAGCTTATTGGGATAGGTGACTGTCTGGAGAAGCGATGCGGCAATACAGGCTGTAAGTCCCACGGCACGTCCTGCGGATATATCCGTTCCGGTAAGCACTATCGCACCGCCGATACCAAGGGCGATAGGAAGCCGTGCAGCCGTCAATGAAATTATATTTACTATCGAAGATACCGACAAAAACGCCGGAACTCTTATTGCTATAAAAATTATCGCAAGTACAATTACTATATACATTGCGTTATTGAAAATGACGTCGGTAACAGTTCGTCTTTTGTCAGGACCCGACATTTTTGAAAACTCGGAAAAGAAATTGCCAAGACTTTTATTTCCGCTTTTTTCTGACACAATATCACTCCTTAAAATGAATAATACTTAAAGATTCAAGTCAATATTTTCGCTTACGCAAACCTTGAGGCAAGGTGCATTATTTCCTCCTGGGTTGCACTTTTTGCATCCAGCTCTCCTGAAAGGCGACCTCCAGACATTACAAGTATTCTGTCGCACACACCGAGAAGCTCCGGCATTTCCGAGGACACCATTATTACTGTTTTCCCCTCTCTTGCAAGCCCGAGTATAAGCTGATATATTTCATACTTTGCTCCTACGTCAATTCCACGTGTCGGCTCGTCAAGAAGCAGCACGGTAGGCTCTGTGAGAAGCCATCTGCCGAGGATTACCTTTTGCTGATTACCGCCGGAAAGGCTTCGTATTTTGGTTTCCTGCGACGGAGTTTTTACTCTCATGGAGTTTATACATTCCTCGGTGCTTTTCTTCATTTTCCTTTTACTGAGAAATGGGCCTGTTTTATATTTTTTAAGGCTTGAAACGGTTGTATTGTCTCGGATATCCAGGATTCCGAATATTCCGCTTGCCCTGCGTTCCTCTGTGAGAAGTGCAAAGCCGTTTTTCATAGAATCCCGAGGACTTGCGTTTTTTATTCTTTTTCCGTCAAGATATATTTCTCCGCTTTTTCGGGTTGACAGTCCGAAAAGAGCTTCGAGAAGCTCGGTTCTTCCGGAGCCGTCAAGTCCGGCAATTCCAAGAATCTCTCCTTTTTTTGCCTCGAAGGAAACATCATATAGCTTTGCGTACATTGCGGAAAGTCCCGAAACCCTCAGAAGCACGTCGCCGGGCTTGCTTGTCTTTTCCGGGTATCTGTTTGTCAGCTCCCTGCCTACCATAAGGCGTATTATTTCCTCCATAGTAAGCTCGCTTGCCGGGCGTGTGGTAATATTTTTGCCGTCACGCATAACAGTTATATCATCGGATATACGAAGAATTTCTTCCATTTTGTGTGAAATATATATTATCCCACAGCCACGCTCCTTCAGCATATTTATTATCCCGAAAAGGTGCTCTGCCTCTTTTTCGTTAAGTGACGAGGTAGGCTCGTCGAAAACTATAATTTTAGAGTTATAGGACACGGCTTTTGCTATTTCCACCATTTGTCTTTTTGAAACCGACAGCTTCGACATTATTGTTTTTGGATTTTCTGAAAGTCCGAGCTCACGGAAAATTCTCATCGTTTCATTATACATTTTCTTTTCACTTGTAAGCGGAACAAACTTTGAAATGTATGGAAAACGTCCAAGCCACATATTATCCATTACGCTTCGTTTAAGTGCCTGATTGAGCTCCTGATGCACCATTGCCACGCCGTTTTCAAGGGCTTCCTTTGAGTTTTTAAAGGAAACCTTTTTACCCTCAAGAAAGATTTCTCCCCTGTCGGGGCTATACACGCCGAAAAGGCACTTCATAAGAGTGGATTTTCCTGCTCCGTTTTCTCCCATAAGAGCGTGCACTGTTCCTTGGCGCACAGTAAGCGAAACGTTATCAAGAGCACGCACACCGGGAAAGCTTTTGCACATTTCACGCATTTCCAGAAGTATATCCGATTTTTTGTTATTCATACCTTTACCTTTTTTACCCAAGTTTTCTTTAAGTATCTTCGGGGACTTTCCCCGAAGTTTTCTGTCTTATTATTCGCCTATATAGGCTGCGTAAGGAATATTGATTCTCCAATTGCCGATGATATTGTTTTCATCAATTCCGTCAAAAGCATTCTTTCCCTCGATAAGATTTACGGCTACTCTTTCAATTGACATTGCCATATTTTCTGCGTCCTGCTTAATGGTTCCGGTCATTGCGCCGTCTGATATTGCGCTTCTTGCAGCATCGGTTGCGTCAACGCCGAATACGGGGATATTCTTTCCCGCACCGTTATTGTAGCCTGCGCCCTGAAGCGCAGCCACTGCACCGAGAGCCATTTCGTCGTTATTTGCGATAATAAGCTCAACCATGTTTCCGCCTGCTTCGCTGAAGCGTGCAAGAATCGTACTCATATAGTTGGTTGCCGCAGCAGAGGACCACAATCCGTCCTGGTCAACAAGGTACTTATTGGGGTTAGATGCATCGTAAAATTCAAGGGGTGGGAGATTGTTTTCGGCAAGAACGTTGTTACAGTCCTCTACACCGTACTGGGTACGGGCAATGGCTTCCATATTACCCTCCTGACCCTTGAACATAACGTAACTTATTTTTCCGTCACCGTTAATATCAACGGTATTGTAATTATCAACCAGATAATTACCTATCATTTCGCCCTGCATATGACCTGCCATTTCGTAGTCTGTACCGATAAACACGCACTTATCGTAGCTTGACACAACGCCCTCATCTACGGAGCGGTTAAAGAATATTACTGGGATATTCTGTGCTCTTGCAAGCTCGATTATATTTATTGCGGCATCGCTTGAGCCTGTATCTACTATATTTACAACAAGTGCCGATGCTCCCTTTGCGATAGCGGTCTGTACCTGCTCTGTCTGGGTTGTCTGGTTGCCGTTTGCGTCGTAGTCGTTATAGCGAAGACCTGAGTCGCTGAGAATTTTTCCAAGATTGGAACGTACACTTGAGATATAGGTATCACTGAAGGTATAATAAAACACGGATATTTCGCCCTTTTTGTTTTTATCATCTCCATCGTCGTTTCCTCCTCCGAAGCAGGAGCAAAGAGACACTGCTGAAAGTGCGAGAGTTAGAATTACTGCTAGTATTTTTTTCATAAAATCAAACCTTTCCTTGTATTTTGAATTTGAATGAAGAAAACTCAAAAGTTGTTTTCTTCTTTAGTATCGCACAAAATAGAAATATTAAACCTGTTTTGTAAAAAATATTTTTAAATTTGAAGGGAACGCATATTGATGTCTGTGGGAGAACACGACACAGCCGACGGCGACGAAAAAGTCTTAAGACTTTTTCTTACGCTGAATAATTTTTAAATGAAAATTCTTCCTATGCCTAAAGCTTTGCCGGAAGTTTTCAGGGGTGTTACTTTTTCTCTACAGTGAGAAAAAGTAACCAAAAAGCACCGATCAGAAGGAGGGTGATACCCCCTCCTTCTGATAACTTTCTCCCCGCACGCTCGTTAGTTTAGACAAAATTTATTACAACTACCACGCATAAATAGAGGGAAAATTTTTTCGCAGAGCGAAAAAATTCTTCCATAGGGCTGGTACGACGACAAGCAAAGCTTGTCTTACGTCTGAAGAATTTT
>JAZOCR010000123.1:0-9619 GCA_045596605.1 Eubacteriales bacterium
GGAACTAACCATTTTTTCATTAATATACTCTCCTCGTCAAATTCTTATTTACCTGTAGCTTTTACAGTAACAAATAGCACCGTCAATTCGGCAATCAAAGACAACGTAATTAACGCACCTGTGACAGAAAAAAAGCTGATACCGTAAAATAGCGGACACAATGAACATACCACTCCCACACAAAGTAATCCCTTTGCAATCGTCATCACGGTGTATGTGTTTGTAAATAAGTAAACCAACAGCAAAACAAAAACAGCACAAGTAATTATTGCAGTGAGAAACGGAGCAAAATTTGCATACCCAAATGGCGTTAAATCAAAATAGGAGAATGTCTTTCTCCAAGGCTCACCCTCGGGATTTGCAAAATTGCACACTGCACCGTAAGGCAAGATTTCAAGAATCAATGTAATAATTGGGAGTATCAAATATAGCATTTTCTTTTTCACAAAGATATCCTCCTTTAACAAACTCTTATTTATCTAACCGCTTTTGCATATCCATTATACCACAAAGATACACTTTTTTCAAGTAGCAAAGCGAAGGTTTGTGCCTCCGCTTTTCAATATTTAACTGTTCGACAAGTTGGAATTTGTCGCTTCGTCAAACTAAAAGTTTCCTTTGTTTCTTGATTATAATTTTTTAGACATGAAAAGCAATAAATCATCATTGTTACAGCATGGAGCGTATTGTTCTAATTGTTTTCCCTGATACCACACGCCACTACCGTCTGGAATATAGCCACGCTTGACATAAATTCTTTGTGCTGCACCATACCCCGAATGGACACCAACTGCCAAATATACCATATCAGACACTTTTGCCGCCTCCTGTTCCACCACATCCATAAGATTATTTCCAATTCCTTTATTATGAACGTGGAAAAACACTGTCAAATCAACTATTTCAGGATACCCCAGACCTGCCCAAGGACCTTCCATAGGATTTAATACCAAAGTACATAGTCCAGATACTTCTCCATCATACTCCGCAATAAATACTTTTCTTTTATTTTCTCCCTGTTCTTTGTAGTAATTTTCATAGGTTTCTAAAGACGGATGCCACCCATATGATAAATATGTATCGTATATTATTTTAGCATCATCGACTTCCATGCTTCTAATTAGTAAGTTATTATTTGAAAAATAAACTTCGCTCATTATTTACCTCCACAAATTCAGTTTTATCGAACTGTTTTCACATATACAGTATATCACAAGTATACACTTTTTTCAAGTAGTAAAGCGGAGGTTTATGCCTCCGCTTTTCGATTTTTATCTGTTCGACAAGTTGGAGTTGGTCAGTACCTTATCAAGTAATAGATGACATAACCCCAACTCATCAAACCGTGAAGAATCGCCCACCAGATTGATTGCCAGTGTGCATAACTGATTATCATTGCTAACACAGAACCTATTATTGTTCCTTTTTCTATTAGTTTATTCGATGACATATCAAAATGAATTCTGTTCTTATTCTCCATTTGTTGTATTTTGTATAACAATAATTCCACGTGTTCTTCAGTATATACAGAACTGCTTTCAGAGTCCTTTGTCTTTCCGGCGAGCAATTCGGAAATAGTAATATTCAGTTCCTTACATAGCAGTTCAACAATAGAGTAATCTGGCATAGATTTTCCCGTTTCCCATTTGGAAATGGTTTTGTTTGATACTCCAAGCAGTTCAGCAAGTTGTTCCTGTGTAAGATTCTTCGCCCGTCGTTTTTCTGCAATAAAGCGTCCTATCTCTTGTTGGATCATTGTTAACGCCTCCTTTCAGCACTAAGTATACTCTTTATGCAAATAATTGTAAATCCCTCATACGGAGAATTTGAGTTGAATTATGTCAAATTCAGTTTTATCCAACTGTTTTCGCATATCCACTGTAAACCTGTACCGAGTCACAACCTCAAAAAATGCTGTTAAAAGCGCCCTCGCCATAGGCCCCCTTGACTAAAGGGGGCTGTCAGCGTAGCTGACTGGGGGATTCGTATGAGGTGCCAGCCGCAGACTGCCCGAGAAATTCTTTTACAGCATTATCAATATACTGACATACTCCATCAAAATTTCTATTAACCTCGTTATTCGGTATTCGCAAAACAACAAGATTTCTTTTTTCGATTTTACTTGTCCTGATTTTATCTTTCAACAAGTATTTTTCTTCATAGTGTTGCGAACCATCAAGTTCGATGACTAACCTTGCACTATGGCAATAAAAATCAACAATATAATTGTCTATAACTTTCTGTCTTAAAAATCTAACGGGATAACTTTTCAGAAAATCATACCAAAGGTGTCTTTCTTCCTTTGTCATATTCTTTCTCAGTGCTCTTGCGTTGGCAGTTAAATCTTTGTTATGCTTTCTATCCATATATCCCTCCACTATCTTCGGGAATCCTCCCACCGTCTTCGACGGTCCCCCCTCCTTTAGTCAAGGAGGGCTTTAAAAAGTCATACCGCAATTCCTACAGGGATTCATATCGCTGATTTCATTTTCAATGAATTTATTATATCACAAGTATTCCGTTTTTTCAATCCCCGATGGAATTTTCGAAATAACACACAAAAATACCAAAAGCCATTTTATATTCGCCACGAAAGTAAACTTGAAATTTATCCAATATGAGTAGCAAATAATAAACTCAATCCGACACGCAATGCCGTGCCGGATTTTTTATATCTCCAATTTTTACAAAATCCCCTTGACTAAACCCTCCATATGATTTATAGTATAATCAAGGAAAAAGAGATAAAAACAAGGAGCAGCTATGAATAATACCGATTTATTTCTAGATAAATATAAAGAGCTTGAGGCAGCGGTAAAATTAAAATACGGACTCTCAAGGGGCGAATCTGTTATAAATTTTCTCAAAAGAAAAACTCCCTACTCTATTTACAGTGCGGAAATACAGTGCTGTGCGGAGCTGCGCAATCTTCTTGCGCATAACCCCAAAATCGGCGGAAGCTACGTTGCTGAGCCGTCACAGAAAACCCTTGATTTTCTTGATTTTCTCTTAAATAAGGTGCAAAACCGCCCAAGATGCAAGGACATTTCTGTAAAATATAAGGATATTTATAGACAAACTATGCAAGGAAGCGTGCAAAAGGCTATGACGGTTATGAAAAACCACCGCTTCTCCCACGTACCGATAGTTGAAAACCAAAGACTTGTGGGAGTTTTTGATAAAAACTCCATATTTTCTTACCTCACAAATAAAGGCGTTGAATGTATAAACAACCTTAATGCTCTTACCTTTGCGGATATAGAGCAATACGTCAGCCTAAAACATCGCACCGACCTTGACTTCGTATTCGCAAGAAGCAATATGTACGTTGACGAGCTTGAAGATATATTTGAAAGGGCTCTTGAAAACGGAAAGCGCATAAGCCTTGTATTTCTCACCGCCACCGGCTCTAAAAACGAGCCGCTACAGGGAATAGTGACCCCCTGGGACATAATTGGCGTAGAATAGAAGGGAGATGCATATGAAGATTAAAATTATTTTCGCACTGATGTGCACCCTGACACTTATTTTCAGTGCCTGCACGGCAAAAAACGAAAACGATACCCCGGAAATACCAAGCCAAGAGGAAACCGAAAGCTTACCCGCAGATAACACCGCACAGAGTGAGCAATCTTCGGATAATACACCGGAAATAAAAGAGCCTGTTTACGTTTCCCCGCTTTCAAAAGAAAGCTTTCTCTCCCCTCTCGAAAATTATTCCTGGGAGCGTGAGTATGCACCGGAATACGTTGTGCTTCACTTCACAAGCGCAGTGGTACTCTCCCGTGACGACCCGTATAATATGGAAACCGTGCGGAAAATATTCGAGGATAACGAAATAAGTATCCACTATATAATTGACAGAAACGGTAACATCGAGTGTTATATTCCCGAAAACCGAGCCGCCTGGCACGCAGGTCGTGGAGCATTTGCAGGCGACGAAAGACTTACAAATGCTATGAATAAATATTCTATCGGTATTGAAATTCTCGCAATAGGTTCACAAAGCGATATGTCGCAGTACCTTACAGAAGCAGAGTATGGTGCCCTTGACAAGAGCCTTATCGGCTTTACCGATGCGCAGTATACAGCACTGAAAGAGCTTGTGACAGATATATGCAAAAGAAATAATATTCCCCTTGACAGACAGCACGTCATCGGTCACAGCGAATATAACAGCGCAAAAACCGACCCCGGAGAGCTGCTTGAGTGGGAAAGAGTGCTTGGAGAATAGTTTTATCTTATACAAAAAGACTTCGCATGAAAACGAAGTCTTTTGAGTTTTTATCTTATTTTATCTTATTGCAACGCCGTCGAAGAACCACTCACCACCACTGTTTTGGGCAGTAATTTTCTGTGAGGAGCTTCCGTCGGTGAGCTTTCTTGTAAGAGCTGCGCTCTTTCCGTCTGCACTTTCAGCTGTGCAGGTATATTTTGCATAGTCGTTGTTTGCGGTAGTAGCGGTTTCGGCACAGTAGAGCTTTCCGTTTTCCTCACGGTATGCCGACAGGTCAAGGCTTTCTACAAAGCTGTTCGTGAAATATCCGAGGTACAATGCTTTTAGCTCTGCTATGGAGTTTACGTCTACAAGGAGCACTCTGTGGTAGTCTGTACTGTAGCCGTTATCCTCATAGGTTATTACGTCCATATTATCAAGCTCGAAGTTCTGACAGAGCATATCGTAGTAGAAGTTTTCCGCCTCTATATACTTGCTTATAAGCTTTTGCTTTTCAGTCTCCGGGAAAACGTAGTCCTCTTTTTCATCCTCTTCCGGAGTTTGAGCTTTTTCGTCATCGCTGTTATTATTACTACCTACGGGGATTTGCGTATCGGTTTTTTTATCGTCAAACAGCTCACCAAGCTTTTTTTCGTTGTCTGTGTTTCTTGTGAAGAAATAAACTGCGCCTATGCACAGGGCAACTATAAGAAGAAAAGCAAGAACTTTTTTCATTGTGTATCATTCCTTTATTTATTTCTGTATTTTGATGATACCACATTTTTTCCTTAAAGTCAATAGTAAGAAGCTTTAAGCATAAAATAAAAAGTTCTTGACATACGGTACAGGAAAGGATATAATAATATATAGAAAACAGCAAATTACTCTTGAAAGGGGAAATAAATTATGGGATTTATTAAAGCTTTAGGCGGTGCAATTTCCGGAACTCTTGCTGATTCCTGGCGTGAGTATTTTTACTGCGATGCAATGAGCGCAGACGTGCTTGTAACCAAGGGACAGAAAAAGACTGGCGAGCGCAGCTCAAATACAAAGGGCGAGGACAACATTATTTCAAACGGTGCGGTAATTGCGGTAAACGAGGGTCAGTGTATGATTATCGTGGAATCCGGAAAGGTTGCTGAAATATGCGCAGAGCCCGGTGAGTTTACCTACGACAAGTCTACAGAGCCCAGCATTTTCTACGGCGGTCTTGGAAAGGGCATCATTGATACCTTCAAGACTATCGGCAAGCGTTTTACCTTTGGCGGAGACACCGGTAAGGATCAGAGGGTTTACTATATAAACACCAAGGAAATAATCGGCAACAAGTACGGAACTCCGTCACCTGTGCCGTTCAGAGTGGTTGACAAGAATATCGGTCTTGACGTGGATATTGCTATTCGCTGTCACGGTGAATATTCTTACAAGATTTCAAACCCCATTCTTTTCTATACAAACGTATGTGGAAACGTGCAGGGTGCTTTCAGACGTGACATAATCGAAAGTCAGCTGAAATCCGAGCTTCTCACGGCACTTCAGCCTGCATTTGCAAAGATTTCTGCAAGTGGTGTGCGTTACAGTGCGCTTCCGGGACATACTGCTGAAATTGCTGATGCACTTAACGAGGTACTTTCGTCAAAGTGGCGTGACACAAGAGGTATTGAGATAGTTTTATTCGGAGTATCCTCTGTAAACGCTTCCGAGGAAGACGAAAGGATGATTAAGGAGCTTCAGCGAAACGCTACCTTCCGTGACCCGAATATGGCGGCGGCGCACCTTGTGGGTGCTCAGGCGCAGGCTATGCAGGACGCAGCCAAGAATGAGGGCGGTATGGGCGCTATGGGCGGCTTCTTTAATATGAATATGGCGCAGAATGCTGGCGGTGCAAAAACAAGTGACCTCTTTGCAATGGAACAACAGCAAAAGGCGAGTGAGCAGAAAGTGGCGGCTGACACATGGACATGCAAATGCGGAAATGGTGGTAACACGGGAAAGTTCTGTGCAGAATGCGGAAGTCCGAAGCCGGAAGATATTAATGGTTGGAAGTGCGAATGCGGTGCGGTAAATAAGGGAAAATTCTGCCCTGAATGTGGAAAAGCAAGACCTGCGGGCGCGCCTCTTTACGTATGCGACAAATGTGGCTGGAAGCCCGAAGACCCGAAGAATCCTCCGAAGTTCTGCCCCGAGTGTGGTGACAAATTCGATGAGGCTGACAAGAAATAAAGCAAAGTGAAGAAAAATTCCGCAGTGAATGGGACGTCCCCTTAAGGACAGTTTTAAACAATATACAAAAGCGAGCCGTAAAAAACGGCTCGCTGATTTTTTCCTATCCGATATTTCGGTCTACGGAAGGCGTAAGTAATTAAAGACCAAGCAACTGCTTTTTCTTTGCGTCAAATTCTTCTTGAGTTATGATGCCCATTTCTAACAAGTTTTTCAATTTCATTATTTCATCAGCGGCTGAAGTAGAAGTTGATACTATTTTGGGTGATCTGGCTTCCTTGATTTTCTCTTGAATATAAGCAACCATTTTTTCAGCAATTTCATTTTCTTTGGCATATATAGTAATGGTATTTTCATCAGAAGATGCCGCCAAAACGCCGCCAACACTTTCTCTACCACCAAGCAGAGAAAACTGTATATGACCAGCTGTCAAACCAGCTTTTTTGAACTGCACGGCTGTTAAGTCACTATAATATATGGTTTTATCTCCTTTAATACCCATTGCGAGGAAATTAAGAACACCCGAATGAGTGATCATAATTCTATCTTCATAAACTTTCAAACCATCTCCGACAGAACTTTTAAAATCAAAAATCAAATTATCCATAGTTTGTTTCTCCTTGTAAATAAAAAGTGCGGCAACCGGAGTTACCGCACCGAAAAACGCCAACTCCAATTGTCGCCAAACAATCTCTTCATAGCATAGGTTCTCTATACAATCAAGCAGGAGCAACGTTTTTACCAAAACGAGTTTGCTTAATTGTATAGCGAAAAAAGCTATAGATATCCCATAACGAGAAAAAGACCTATAACTATGAATATTAAGATTGTTTGGCACAACAATTATATCACATTTTTTGCGATTTGTAAATACATAAAATAAAAATTTAACAAATTACCTCCCAAGAGGTAGAAATAAGGCTCCCTTTACACAAGGGAGCCTTATTTTTTGTACCCCGAAAGTCCGTCTGCTTTTCTTGACATTGTGTCCACAAATACAAAAAATACGGTGTATCTCTTTCAAGATATACCGTATTTCTTAAAACTGTCCTTTAGGGTACGACCCTAAGCCTGCGGAATTTTTTGTCAGAATTTAATTTCTTTATAAGCTATTGATACGGGGATACAGTTCACTGCTCCTGCCGACATTAAAAGCTTGCATACACTGTCAAGCGTGGCTCCCGTTGTGCTTACGTCATCAATGACGATAATGTTTTCAGGAACATTCACCTTTCTTTTAAGAGAAAGATTTTGCTTCATACTCTCTGTGCGCTTCTTTTCGGAAAGAAATTTCTGCGACCTTGAAAAGAATTTTCGCTTTACAAGGCTTATGCATCTATCTTTATTCCCGAAAAGCTCGTCTGAAAGACATTCTGCGATTTTCTCCGACTGGTCAAAGCCGTAAATTATGCGCGAAGTGGGCTTTCTGGGCGCAAAGGTTATGAAACAGGAGTCAAGGTCTATTCCTAAAGCGAGAAGCTTATGGGCTATGAGGGATGCGCAAAAGTAAAAGGCGTCTTCGTCCTTGTGGTCTTTCATATAATGAATGAGTGCGCGGGTCTGGGATTTTTCATAGGGGAAAAGTGAAATTATATTGCTTCTGTTTTCGTTCTCGCCCAAGCGGTATAGCTCTTCAAGGCAAGGTGTGCAAAACACATCTTGCCGATTTTCGACAGCCTTATAACAACAGATACAGCTTTTTGCGAAAAGCTTACTTTTTATTTTCTTTCCCGATTTCACCGTGTTTTGCCTCGTACTTTTCTATAAGGTCGCGGATTAGCACGAGTACCTGGCTGTTACAGCTTCTGCCCTCGTAGTTTGCGATTACGTGGAGTTTGTTGAGCATTTCTTCATCAATTCTGATGGTTAATCCCTTTATTGCCATATGATAGTTCCTCCATTTTTGACTATGCAAAACAACTGCTTTGACACTATTATGTGTTTATTTTACACTTGTTTTGCAGTCGCTCGAGGAATTTGATTACACAATGTAATCAAAGTGTAATCAAACGATTGCTGGCATATTTTTTAAAAGGTGAATTTTTCACTATATGAAAAATTTTCAATTGATTATATTTACGAGGGACGAGAGCCCCCGACAGCCACACTTCGTGTGTCAGGGGGATGGCACTTTTTCTCCCCGTCGAGAAAAAGTGCCAAAAAGCGCCGATTAAAGAGAGGGGGATACCCCCTCTCTTTAATGATTCTCTCTCCAAGAAAGTTTCTTTGGAGAGATGTGTATCTCTTGTTTCCGAATTAGTGCTTTTGGTGGGGAGTGGTTACGGCCCGCACGGGCTGTGGCAACGAAAAATTCTGTCGAATTTTTCTTCCTTAATTCCGAATTCCGAATTAAAAAAAGGGGGGCATCAGCCCCCATATACTACCGTTTTATAATTGTAATTTCTCTTTCAGTGTCCGAAAGGCGCTTGAAGATAACATCATATCTGTTTTCAGGCAGGTCATCGGGAATCATCTCGCACCATTCGGCAGCGATTATTCCGGGGCGTTCAAGATACTCGTAGAAGCCTGTGGAGTAAAGGTCGTCACTGTCTGTAATGCGGTACATATCAAAGTGATAAATATTTATTTTACCGAGGTATTCATTGACAAGTGCAAAGGTGGGGCTTGTGACACGGACATCGGGGCAGAGCTGTTTTGCAAGTCCTCTTACAAAATTGGTCTTTCCCATTCCAAGACCGCCGAAAAATGCGATAAAATCTCCGCTTTGAAGCTTTTTTGCAAGCTCTTGCGCGATATTTTCAGTTTCCTCGGTGCTGTGGCTTATGTATTTTTCCTCTGTCATATCACATTTCCTTTCAAGCAAGGTTCTATTTGGTATTATACAGTTTTGACGCCTGTTTGTCAATATGTGATTTATAAATTATACCCCCGGAAGATATTTCTTCCAAGGGTATGGATGACATTATTCCATTTGCTTTCCGAGAAATGCGGCTGCGGTCTGAATGAGCTTTATTTCTACGTCTGTAGGGTAGCCGTCTTGCCCCTCGGGGAGCACTGACATTACTATGCCGATAATGTCGCCTTCGGATATAACCGGCATTGCCGAGGAAACTATAAGCCTTTCATTGCCGTCAAGGGCGAAAAGATTTCTGTCGCCTGCCTCACGCACATAAAGGGAACGGTGCTCCATTACTGTTTCCATATCCTGTGCGATTTTCT
>JAZOCR010000124.1:0-10224 GCA_045596605.1 Eubacteriales bacterium
ATGCTATAATGATTTCATCAAAGATGAAATCAGCGATATAAATTCCTGACGGAATTTGCGATATATCCTTGCGGATGCGATATACCTAAAGGTGCGATATGTCCCTTCGGGACGAGAAAAGGGAATTTATATTATATCGCAACAGAGCAAAGCGGAGTTATATCGCATTTGTGAAACAAATATATCGCACGAACGAAGTGAGTATATCGCAGAAAGAGGTTATAATGAACGATAAAACCATTAAAGAATTAGCAGTCGAGTTAACCGTTGAAATAACTGCGGTCTGTGATAATATAAAAGGCAGAGCGGTATTTACAAATCAACTTCTGCGTTCTTGTTCTTCGATAGGTGCAAATTCTCATGAAGCAAAATATGCACAGAGTAAGGCGGATTTTATAAACAAATTAGAAATTGCACTTAAAGAATGTTTTGAAACAGAATACTGGTTAGAGATTTTATTCAAGGTTAATGCGATAGATAAGACAACATACGATAATTTGAACAACAAATGCGGTACAATCCGCAGAATGCTTATAGCATCTGTTACTACTGCAAAGAAGAAATAAGTTGATAAATCTGCGTGAGGTGGTTAAGTGGCAAAATTTGAGTTTTTAAATAAAAATTTATTTCATCAGTATGCAAATAAAATTTTTGAAATTCTTGCAGATAATATGAGTGTCATTGCACCTACCGAAACCAGTAGAGATGAAGATTTTAGGTTGTGGTACCATTACGTTAGTGAAAGTATTAAAAAAGACAACAGAAAAATTATTCTTATTCTTGAAAATGAAACTAATCATATGATTGGCTATTTTCAATATTCCACAACTGTTGATGCTTTTATGATGGAAGAAATTCAAATTCGTAATGAGTATCAAAGTAAAGATAATATTTTTAGAGATTTATATGGCTATGTTTTAAAAAATATTAGCAATGATTTGTTGTATGTCGAAGCATATGCAAATAAACTGAATCATAAATCCATAGGCATTCTTGGCAAGCTTGGATTAAAAGTTGTCGGTGAGAACAAAAGTGGAAAAAGTTTTCACTTTAAAGGTAGCTTTGAAGATTTGACCGCTTGGCATCTAAATCGTTCACGAACTTTATAATAAAATCAGATATTTGAGTAAAATATAATCAGGAGTATATTTTCGGAGGACAAAAATGAAGCTTTCAGAACTTAGAAATGCAATAGAAACAGGAGCGTACGACAAGGCGTTCTCGCTTCTTTACGGTGAGGATTTTGATAAAAATGCAGTTTATGCAAGATACGGCAGTGCTGTAGACAGCTTTGGCTCTCTTTACGGCAGTATGCTTTCACAGGATGCAGAAGTATGTCTTTTCTCCGTGCCCGGCAGAAGTGAAATCGTAGGAAATCACACTGACCATAATCACGGCAGAGTCGTTGCGGCAGGTATTTCCCTTGATATTATTGCTGTTGCGGCAAAGGCACAGGGAAACGTTATAAGAATAAAATCCGAAGGCTTTGACGAAGACGTTTGCAATATTGATACTGTCAAGACAGTTGTGCCGGAGGAAAAATACAGAGCTTCTGCGATAATCAGAGGTATGTGCGACGGCTTTGTGCGTGGCAGTCATAAGATTGGCGGATACTACGCTTACACTACCTCAAACGTACTTAAAGGCTCGGGACTTTCTTCTTCTGCGGCTTTCGAGGTTATGGTTGGAAATATGCTTAACCATTTCTACAACGGCGGTGTTATAGATGCGGTTGAAATTGCAAAGATTGCTCAGTATTCGGAAAACGTACATTTCGGAAAGCCCTGCGGACTTATGGACCAGACAGCTTGTGCTGTAGGCAGCTTTGTTGCCATTGACTTTGAAAATCCGGCTGCACCGGTTGTTGAAAAGCTTCCCTTTGACCTTTCCTCTCACGGATATTCTCTTTGCATTGTAAATACCGGCGGAAATCACGCTGACCTTAACGAAGATTACGCTTCCGTACCTGCTGAAATGAAGAGCGTTGCAAAGTATTTCGGAAAAGAAGTGCTTCGTGACTGCAATAAGGGTGAAATTATAGCCAACATTCCGATACTCAGAGGTCTTGTAGGTGACAGAGCTATTATGCGTGCGCTTCACTTCTGTAATGAAAACGAAAGGGTTGAAAGAGTCACAAATGCTCTTCGTGCAGACGACCTTGGTGGCTTTCTTAAGGGTGTTAAGGAGTCCGGACTTTCTTCAAGCGCTATGCTTCAGAACACATACACGACAAAGAACGTATCCGAGCAGGGAATATCTCTTGCCCTTGCCGTTGCTTCTCAGGTGCTTGACACAAAGCCGGGTACCGCATACAGAGTTCACGGCGGTGGCTTTGCAGGTACTATGCAGGCCTTTGTTCCGAATGCTTACCTTGACGAGTTTAATGCTGTTATGAAGAGCGTATTCGGCGAGGACAGCGCCTATGTTCTGAGAGTTCGTCCATGTGGTGCAGTAATGCTGGAGGCTATTTGTAAATAATGAAGTACAGATATAAATTTAAAGGAAAGCAGATAGAGGCACAGGCAGAGAGACCAAAAAGTAATCTTGACAAAAAGAAGAAAATGCTGCTGCTTCTTGCGTGGAGCACGCTCGCTATTGGTCTATATCTTTTCTTTTCAAGAAGATTTGCAATAACAACCGTTCAGGTGTGCGAGCTTATTGTATTTTTGGGACTTGCCGCCTATCTTGTGAATATTTTCCGGATAAGAAGTACAAACAAAAAAGAGCCGGATAACAGGGCGAAGCTTATAAGACTTGAAAACAACGGAAAATATATTCTGATAATTATTCTGCCACTAATTTTTATTATTCTTTTTGATTTTCTTATTACTTCCTTTAAGATGTTTGGGAAGTGAAAAAGTACAACACGCACCCCGAATGGAATCGGGGTGCGTTTTTGCATTTTAAAAGATAAATAGATGCAGATTACTTCAGGATTAAATTTTTCTTGAATTATTAGTGTGCATGTGGTATACTTATTTCAGTTAAAAGCTAAAATATTTATATTTCTTTAAAATGAGGAGAGAAATGAGAAGATTTTTGCCAATAATATTATCAATATTGCTTTTTTGGGGGTGCACAGCTATTTCGAATAATCAGGTAAGTTACCGTCAGATAACTATGGACGAAGCTATAATTTTGATGGAGAGGGAAACAGATTACATTATTCTTGATGTACGAAGACCCGACGAATTTGCTGCCGGTCATATTCCCAATGCTATCAATATTCCTAATGAGACTATCGGAACATCGGAAATTCCGGAGCTTGCGGACAAAAATCAGCTTATTATGGTGTACTGCAGAAGCGGTAACCGCAGTAAACAGGCGTCAGAAAAGCTTGCAGGGCTTGGATACACCAATGTTGTGGAGTTTGGTGGGATAATTGACTGGCGTGGGGAAGTTGTGAGGTAATTTTAAGTTAATAAAGTAAGCCGATAAGGAATAATTATAATCCTCATCGGCTTTTATTATATTTTATTAAAGCACAATTGCGTCTATTTCCTTTAGTTCTTCGGCTGTGAAATGCAGATTGTCTGTCATTTTGAGGTTTTCGCATATCTGCTCCGGCTTTGAAGCGCCGATAAGAACGCTTGTGATACCCTCTCGGCTATATACCCAGGAAAGAGCCATTTGCGCAAGGGTTTGTCCTCTGCTTTCTGCAATTTTATTCAGCTTCTTGATTTTGTCTATCATTTCAGCAGAAATGGAATTTTCATTTAAAAATCTACCGTCAGTTTTTACACGGCTGTCATCGGGGATTCCATTCAAATATCGGTTTGTAAGAAGTCCCTGCGCAAGCGGGCTGAAAATAATCATTCCCTTTTTGCGGGAAATCGCACTTTTGAGAAGTCCGTTTTTCTCTATAGCTCTGTCAAGAATTGAGTATCTGTTCTGATTAATGATAAAGGGGCAGTGGAGTTCGTCAAGGATTTCTGCCGCCTTTTTCATCGTTTCACCGTCGTAGTTGGATAGTCCAACATACAGCGCTTTTCCGCTTTTTACAATGCTGTCAAGTGCCCACATAGTTTCATAAAGGGGCGTTTCCGGGTCCATTCTGTGATGGTAAAAGATATCGACGTAGTCGAGATTCATTCTTTTAAGGCTTTGGTCAATGCTTGCACAGAGATATTTTTTGCTTCCTCTGTCACCGTAGGGACCGGGCCACATATAGTAGCCTGCTTTGGTGCTTATTATCATTTCGTCACGGTAATTTTTCATATGCCCGTGAAGTATTCTGCCGAAGTTTATTTCAGCACTGCCTGGACCGGGGCCGTAATTATTTGCAATATCAAAATGGGTGATTCCGTTATCAAAGGCGGCATAGCACATCTGACACATATTTTCATAGCTTGCGTTGTCTCCGAAATTATGCCACAACCCAAGGGATACGGCAGGTAGCTTTAAGCCACTTTCACCGCATTTTCTGTATTCTGCTTTTTCATATCTTTTTTCATTTGCTGTGTATTCCATAATATCCTCCTAACAAACCGCCAAAGCAGTTAAACTCTTATTATTATAATAGTATACCGCAAAATTATGAAAACTTCAATAAAAATCCTCTGCATCGCACGGTTTTCATTATACAAGCAAAACCACGGCAGGAAAAATGTCGTGGTTTACGTATGCTTGAATTTTACTTTTTCTTCTTGCCTTTCGTTGCCTCAAAGCTCATTTTAACAAGAAATCTCAAAAGGTCATCACAGACGTCCTCAAGGATAACCGATATCCAATGAAGCTTGTTCATATGATAGGCAGGATAAACGCCGTCATCTTTTCCAAACGAGCCAAACATTTCAAGCGGCAATTTTAGATTTACTACGTCAACGGCTTCGCTACTGTCAAAACCGAATTTAGTCCGTGACACCCTCATCACAATGGAATACCACTTTTTGTTATCGGAATGCCTCATCACAGCCGTTTCAAAATCCCCCTCAAAGGGATAGTCAGGCGATGTTCCGTACGTACTTGCGCAGTGTGAGAAAAATTCCTGTTTCGTCATGATATACCTCTTAAAAAACAATGCTTTATTTGTGATTATATCATAATACAGGTGGAATTGCAATAATATAGCAAGCTCCAATATAAACTATTTTTTGATTTCAACCAAAATTCACCAACAATTACACGAAAAAGCCGCTCAGCACAAGGTCGAACGCCTTGCGCTGTTTTTATTTTTACCGTTTTTAGCTGCAATTTTACCCGTGCAAAAATGTCACTCAGTAAGGTGTAGAATAATCATAGATGCTGAATTCGGTCTGCAATTTTGGAATTGAATCACATTATGCTTCTGACATATTTTTATATCTATTATTCCGAAAAGCACACGAAAATCGCCGGAAAAGAAAAGATATGACAAATGGCATGCAAGGAAATATTCTTTGAAATTTTCCAATGAAAATGCACAGCAAAAATGTTAAAATATACCAAAACAGCAAGGGGATTATAAATGCAATTTTGTTTGCACCCGCAGTCAACCGGAGGTGTCAGAGAACGAAATCAGAGCACTTTTGACAAAACACTCAAAACGGAGGAAACAAATGAAGAAAAATAATAATTATGTTAATGGCTATGCAAATGCGGTTGAAGCAGCGTGGTCAATTGCACAAAACAAGGACCTTACTCTTAGAGAAAGGCACAACGCATGGAACGAAATCGTCACCACTATGCCGGATTTCAGCTTTAACTCTCACGGAGTCTATAGCAAAGCAAGCGCAAGCAGCATTCACACCTTCCTTTCGGAGTATATGGCCGTTGAAAATCGCTTTTTGGAGCAGTTTTTTAAAAAAGAGCCCGGCACCGTATATACATATAAGCTTTGGAACGACGAAGAACAAGCTTGGATCAGAGATGACGGCGCTCTCTACGCTGATTTTGATGCGGCGTTGACAAGCTTTAAGAATGATGCCGATTTGAATCCGACGTTTGCCTTTTTCAGCAAGCGATATATCGGCCCGGAGGACAAAAGACTTCATATACGTATGCGTCCCGACGGCGCAATTCACAGCGTTGAGAATAGTCAGATAATTTACCGTTATGAGATTCTCGAAATCTTTTTTGAAGTATTTTTCGGACTGGAGCGTATATTCAAAAACGAAATAGAGAACGAAAAATAACGGAGAAAGATGTGATAAATAATTACACAAGGAAATATTCTTTGAATTTTTCCGATGAAACCGTCAAGCAAAAATGTTAGAATATACCAAAGAAACAGCAAAGGAGTAGAAAAATGCGAGCAGAGGATCTTACAGACATATATATGGAAATTGCAAACAAAATCGATGTTGAAACAGCAGTCACCATATATGAAATGTTCAGAGGTCAGCAAGTCCAATTCCCTCAGAAGCTATATAGCAAGGAGCATATGTATAGCTATATAAAAGAACATTATAACGGCCGTAATATTCGTGAGCTCGCCAAAAAATTCGGATATTCTGACAGACGAATAAGACAAATATTAAAGGATATGGGTATAAACATATCCACATAGACGTAGAAAGGAGGTGTACCCAATGGCTGACAGAGAAACAATTCATGATCCTTACGGACGTGTTTTAGGCAGTATTGTAACTGAATACAATGGCGATAGAAAAGCATTCGATTTTAACGGAAACCTTCTTGGTACTTACTATAAATCTCTCGGTTTAACAAAAGATTTTTATGGCTATGTTATAGGAAAAGGCGATCGCGTAGCATCACTCATCCCCTTGAAAAGGTAAGCTGCCAAAACGGGAAAGCCCTGCACAGCTTTAATGCTGTGCAGGGCGATTACTTTTACATAAACTTTTTAGAAGAATCTTCGAGCATAGAAATCTTTGTAATAATTATTTCCCCGGAGTATCTTCTTCTCTCTTTACATCCTTGAAGAAGCCGTCTTCCTTCAGAGTCGCTATGTTTTTGTCATTAAGAGTTCTTATCATCATTAAAAGATCATCACCGTCAACAATAAGATTTGCTTTTTTCAGGACATATCTCGACTCGGAGTCGTCTTTTTTCGCAAGCTCTAAGAGCGCACATAGCTTAAGACCTGCACGCTTTCTTGCATAGATAACATATCCTTTTGGAATAACGCCGGAATCCTTAATTATTTTATAAACGGAATCTGTTTCATCCTTTGTAGCATTGGGAAGAACCATCAGAAACTGATTGCGACAAAGCAGTGGCTCCTTCGCCATGATTCCCAGATCGCACTTTGTAATAATAGCCGATGGGAAAGCTTCCCATATTTTAACAAAAAGCTCTATTTTGCCAAATGCTTTTATGTCCGGGCTGAACACAAGTGCAGGGCTGCTTTCGAATGCAGCAACAACATCTATAGGGTTGTGTACTTCGGCCATTTTTTCTTTGAAAAAGTTTTGTTTAAGTATTCGTTCGGTCATGAGCGACTCCTTTCTATCAAATATTTTTGAAGTTTAATCTTTATCATCGTTTTTCCATGAAATATAATCATATTCTATAGGGAAAATATCGCCATTTTCTCTGTTGATAATCTTCTTTATGGCATCTTGAAATCTTTCATATCTGTCAGGCAAAATTTCGTTTCCCTGCTCGTCGGTTTTAAACTCTTCACACCCCCAAGCGTTACAGAAATTTGATCCGAGATATGTTTTTCTGCTACCCTTATCAAATTCTTTCCAAACATTTTTCAACATAATTGAGTCCATCGGACAATGACAGTAGCGAAAATGTTCACGAATTGAAATGGAATCATTGCTTGCCAAGTGAATACTATATATGTGAGCATATACGTGCTTAACGGTCATATTGATCAGTTTTTGGGCATTTCCGAAATTGAAAATTCCGGCGGAATCAGGTTTGTCCTTATAACTATTGATTGCATAACATACTTCTTTTGAGGTTTCAAGAAAATTATCCTTGTGTTTCTTTTCATCAATAAGTTCACCGCTGATGATACGATTAATATATTCTTTTACAGTTTGCTTTGCATCGAACACTTTTCCTATCCATCTTCTTTCACCTTCAAACGCTTTCTGCAAAACTGCATCATGCAAGGCACAACCATAAATAAAATTAAAAATGTGGTCGTTCACAATTTCTTTATTGTAATTATACATATCCTAAACTCCTCAATCTTTTACTTCAGTTCTAATATCCACACATCTGAAATTTTTACAACTAATTTTTCCCACTTTTAAAAATGGGCTTATAAATATTCTCTTTTCGCCTTCTTATGTCTTGCTTCCATTTTTGCGGTAATATCAAGAATTCTTTCTCTTAAATGCTTGGGGCTTTCAAGCTCAGCAACATCACCGTTCTGCAGTGCAAATCTGACTGCTTCTTCGTCGGTTGTTTTCACGGTGAATCTAACAAGATTTTCATTATGATCAAACCCAAGGTAGTCGCTGAAGTCTAACTCGTGGAATGTGCGCGCCAGCTTGCTTGCGTTTTCTCCGGAACTCTCATACGCCTTTATTTGCTCAAGGGAAATAGCCTTATTCCCGAAAGCATCGATAACCCTGTCAAGAGAATCTGCCTTAATCAAAAATTTTGCATAGATCCTTGTAAAGCCCGAGAGCATGAAAGGATGCTCATCGGTGTACTCGTGGCTTTCCCTGATGTTGAATTTCTTGTATTCCATAAAATCAACTTTCCCGCAAGACTTAATATCTTTCAGGAGATCGATTCTGAAAAAAGCGGGCTTATAGCTATCCTCTGGATCGATAGCAATAAGATACGGCTTTCCGTCCTTGTAGGCGGTGTTGATGGGGATAACTTTTCTGATAGGCGATTCGTTAATTGAACCTTCTTTCCAAGCATTTCGTACAAAAGGCAAGAGAAGCTTAAGTATTTACCTCTTTTAATGGCGTGATTGATTTCTCTCATGTTGAAAAACAAGGCGTCCAAGGCAATAGTTTTGTTGCGTTTGATATCCTCCGACTCGCCAGCCGATTCATTTAAGTATTCATTTAAGTATTCATCGTCGTCAGGTATATCAGCTTCGTCATCCAAGGTGTAAGCATACTTTATATCTTCAAGCAAAAACTGGCAGTGCTGATCTCCGTTAAAAGCAAAAAGATAATACTTTTCGTCTATACGATCGATTTTAACGGGTGTAATGGCAATTTCTTCTTCGTTTCCATCAATCTCATATGCAACATAAATCTGCTGATAATTTCTGATTGCTTGTTCTGCTATCTCCTTGATTTCGATAAACTGCTTATTCTCGTTTTTATATACGCCATTCTCATGCGCTTTTGTAAGCAATTCCTTGCTATTAACCTCGCCAATGGATGCAGCAATCTTTTGAATCAATGCATTGGTACATTCGGAACTTATAATTTTGCTATCCTTGAGCATATCGATAAGTAAAGCTGCTTCACCAATTGAGAAATTACTGCCGCCGAAGTTGGGTCCATATTCAGGCACAAGATACCAAGCCGGTACAGATATGTCTTTTTCGTTTTTATCTTTTATTAGTTTTTTTGTTTCGATGATAGATCCTTTAAAATATTCAGACAATGTATTTATACAACGTACCGTCTTTTTTCTGTCGTCTTCTCCAATGATAGTTTCGTCGACTTTTCTCAGAAAGTCATCTATTTCTTTTCGGGACAACGGATTACTTGCAGAGCTTTTTTCTCTCAAAATCACATAAAGGTATATCGGCATCAATGAATTTCGGCTGTTTTTGTTATTCGAAAATTTTGTTCTTTGCATAAGCTTTCTCCTTTTGTTTTGTTGTACTTATATTATAACATACACATGTGTCATTTTTGTCCAAAGCATAATTTTATCACAAGGTCACTATAATGTCAAGTCTATCTTATAGGATAAGGAGCGAAAATAACGCAAAAAATATAAAAATTTTTCCGACAAAAACCCATAAATACCCAACAATAACTTTTTGAAAAATTGTATAATCACGGAAGAACAACGCAAAATAATTTCGTGACAACAAGAGAAGCAAAATTAAAGGAGTTAATATATTATGAAAGCAACAGGAATTGTAAGACGAATCGACGACCTCGGAAGAGTCGTTATCCCTAAAGAAATAAGAAGAACAATGACCATAAGAGAGGGCGACCCGCTGGAAATTTTTACCGACCGTGACGGCGAGGTGATTTTCAAGAAGTACTCTCCCATTGGTGAGCTTTCAGGCTTTGCCACACAGTACGCAGAAACCCTCTACCGCACCTGCAATTTTCCAATTCTTATCTGCGACAGAGATACGGTAGTCGCCTTTGCGGGACTTCCCAAAAAGGAATG
>JAZOCR010000125.1:0-5067 GCA_045596605.1 Eubacteriales bacterium
GTCATTAGAATCACCTCTTGAAATTTATTGAATCCGGATTCTGATATTATTATAACACACATCAAATGCCAAAACAATAACTTGTTTTTCGAACTGTGACGCAACCTGTGGTTGAGTTCGCAAAAAGAATGGCGCACCTGCTTTATGGCAGGTGCGCCAAACCGTGTCCTTTTTAATTTATATATGCTCTATTTATGCGCATCAAAAAACTGATATATTTTTGTAAGAATCACAGGAATAAGCGAAAGTCCGACGCATACGGCAGGCAAAATTACACCGTATCCTTTAAAAATTTCAAGCATTCCAAAAGAAGCAACCAGCAAAGCGCCAAGTATAGCCTCTGCTACCGCCCAGATAAACGGGAAATGTGCCGGCGCTTTTCTCGTGCTTGTTTTCATTATACAAAACAGTGACACAAGGCATTTTGATAAGTAGAAAGTCAAGAATGCACAGCCCGTGGCAACACGAATATTCTGCGCCGTAAATATTCCTGCAAGCAGTGAAACAAAGGACGCACAGCCCACACTTACACCGGCAAAAAACGATTTCGGAATTATTTTTGAAATCTTATAAAAATCATAAAAGTCATGTGGCTCATCTGAAATAATACTTTCCGGTGTTCTTATAAGTGCAGTCATAAGCACAAGAGCAAGGTCTGTCACAAGCGTCGCACAACAAAGCTGCGGAATATCCATCGGCAAAGCACCATGGGTAAAAAAGGCTGAGATTATTCCGAAAAAGCAATATGTAAGCGTCGCAATTTGCGCAAACATCAGATATCCTGCAGATAGCGATGCGCACCTAATCATATTACGACATATGCAAAGAGTTCTGTAAATGACGTCAATTCCACCGCTTTTTGAATGTATATCCGATACTCTGCGAAGAGTTTTTGGCGCATCCTTGCCAAAGGATATAAGCACGTCACCCTCTGACATATCGAAGGCATCTCCGGGCTTGTCTGCTGCAACAGCAACGATTTTTTCACTATACTTCTTGCTTCTCACAACCGCACGCTTCTGAAGCGATGAAAGTCCCATATAAAGAGTGTAGCTTTCAAGGTCATCTGAATACACGTTTTCATCAAGAGAAGCAAAGCTTTTTGCGGTAATATAGTTATCCGTATCAGACAGTATACCAAGCTTTTTCGCATCTCCAAGCACCATATCAGAGGCGACACCGGCGAAAAGCACAGGCGAAATGCCGTATTTACGAAGAATTTTTACATATTTTGATGAGTTATAATTCACTCTTGTGCCAAGCACTACAAACCCTGCAAAAACAAAGTCACTGTGAAAGTCACTTCTTTTCACAACGGAGCACGGCTTATAGCATACCGCAACAACTCTGCAGCTTTCGTTGTTTTCATAAGACTTTGCATTTTCAAGTATTCTTTCCTGCATAGCCTTATCAAGCTTTACAGCATCACCGTCAATATCATAAAAAGAGCATTTTTTAAGAACTTGTGCCGCACTGCCTTTGCTTATAAGAAGTGTTTTACCGTGGAAAAAAGTAAACACCGCCGAAAGAGAGCCGTTTATATCGTGAAATTCCGATATTCTTCTGATATACCTTTTCTGCGTACTCTCGCTTACAATGCCGATTTCCTTTGCGCCCTCAAGCACAGCAAGTCCTTCAATATCGCCGCAAACAGTCTGATTACCCGATTTATCGCTTTTATAATACAGCTCACTCGAACAAAGAAGAAGCTCTGTAAGTCTTGCAATGTTTTTTGCGTTATCAGCGTTAAAATCAAGGCTTCTGCCGATATAACAAGCTTCGGGAACCATTTTGTCAATGCTGTAAAGAGTTGAGCCGCAGCAAAAAATACTTTTTGAAAGCACAAGCTTTTCTGCACTGTCGAAATTTTTTACGGTTACTCCCTGTCGCACAAGTCTTGCGCTGCCTATAGCAAAGGGCACGGAAACGCATATCTCATAAAAAAACATAGGAGCGCAGGCTGTCACAACTATTCCAAACATAAAAGCATCAGACAGAGCTACCTGTGCAACAATTCCCAGAACAAATATGCAAGTACCTCCAAACAGTCCGCACACCCTCATAACCGAGGCGATTTTTTCTATGGTTGCAAGTACGGAATTTTCCTCTGAGTATCCACGCTCTTTTATTGAAGAAGTTCCAAAGGCACTCCGTCTTGTAAATCTTGACGCCACACCGTAGGTGCGGTTTTTTTCAACGTAATACTCCTCTACGTCCTCGTTTATAGTAATGATTTTTTTCGCCTGCGAAAGTGTAATTCTTTCATCAATCACAACTGCAAGTGCATTACCGCTTGTCACCGCAGAGCCCTTGAAAACCATATTCTTTTTTAGCCTCAGCGGAATTTCAGACATTTGCATCGGAAAAAAACCTGCGTCTTTACCAACCGGCTTTACTCTTTTGCCGTTGTATTTTTCGATAACGCAGAGATTTTCACTCTCAACAAGCCTTAAGTCCAGGGGGGCGATATCTCCCTTGCTGAGAACAAGTACGTCTCCACGCACAAGCGCAGAAGCCTTTACGCTTTTCACCTTTCCGTCACGCAGAACACGGTACACATCTTCCGTAATTCTGTCCCTTGTTACGTACTCAGATATAAGCCGCAAAAGTGTTCTGATAAGCGCACAGGCAAAAACAAACCCAATAATTATATTGAGTGCCGCCGTGCTGCTTTTTGCAAACACCTGACAGAAAAGCGCCGAAATAACAAGCATAAGCACGGAAAAATCGCAAAGGATTGTGCCGACACTTGCAAAGAAAGTCGTGAGCGGATGAAAAAACTCACGGATTTCCTTTGCCGCCGCATCTGTCTCGGTACTTCTCAGCAGCGCCGCCGAGGAGCTGAGTCCTTTTTCAAAATCAGTCCCGAGAAGCAAAGATAGCTCACTTCTCGAAAACAAACACCAGTTAAGCATTTACTTCAACCACTGTAAGCCTTTCGTCCTCGCAGTCAAGATATAGACCACGTATTTTTGCATCGTAATGTGAAATAATTATTTCCGCAGCCTTATCCTCGACCTCGGTCTGAATAAATCTGCGAAGATTTCTTGCACCGAATTTTCTGCTGTAAGACTTTTCGGCAATATATTTTACAGCCTCCTCTGAATATCCGAGAGTAATATTCTTTTCAGAGAGAGATACTCTCAAATCTTCAAGCATAATCTTTGCAATAGAAGCAAAGTTTTCACGTGTCAGCTGATTAAATACGATAATTTCATCAATTCTATTTATAAACTCAGGACGCAGAAATTCTGAAAGTGCCTTCATTATTCTGTCCCTTGCTATACTTCCCTCACTCTCTGAGAAGCCTATTGAATTCATGCCAGTGCTTGAACCTGCGTTTGTTGTAAGAACAAGCATAGTATTTTCAAAATTAACCTCTCGTCCCTGCGCATCGGTAATTTTGCCGTCATCAAGTATCTGAAGAAGAATATTCATAACGTCGGGGTGTGCCTTTTCTATTTCATCAAACAGCACAACGCTGTAGGGTCTTCTTCTGATTTTCTCGGTAAGCTGCCCTGCCTCATCATAGCCAACGTATCCGGGAGGAGCTCCTATAATTCTTGATACTGCGTGCTTTTCCATAAACTCTGACATATCAAGACGAATAAGTGCTTCTGGAGAATCAAAGAGGTCATTTGCGATAGTCTTTACAAGCTCGGTTTTTCCGACGCCCGTAGGACCTGCAAATATAAAGGAAACCGGCTTTTTCTTTGCCGCAATTCCTGCTCTTGAACGCTTTATTGCCTTGGCACATACGCTAATCGCCTTATCCTGACCGACAATTCTTGTCTTAAGTCTTTCCTCAAGCTTGTCTATTCTTATAAATTCGCTCTCGTTTATATTGCTTGCGGGAATACCCGTCCATATTTCAATAACGTGGGAAAGATGCTCAGGGAGAAGCGTTACCGTTTCTGCAGCACTCTTGAATTTTTCGTATTCTTTTGAAAGCTCAAGCTCACGGGTTTTAAGCTCTGCAAGCTCTTTGAAAACTTCAACGTTATCTCCGTCAGCAGTGTTAGCCTGGATAGCATCTCTGCGTGACGCAATTTCCGAAAGCTCAGCCTCTATCTCCTGATATTTTGCAATGCTAATATCGTTTATTGAAAGGAAAGACGCAGCCTCATCAAGAAGGTCAATCGCCTTATCCGGCAAAAATCTGTCAGTTATATATCTTTCGGAATATACTACCGCTTTCCTGACAGTTTCGGACGGAATTTTAACACCGTGAAAATCCTCATAATAGCTCTTTATTCCTTCAAGAATTTCTATGCTGTCAGCTATTGACGGCTCGTTTATCATAACAGGCTGGAAACGACGCTCAAGTGCCGCATCCTTTTCTATATACTTTCTGTATTCGGAAAGTGTGGTCGCACCGATAACCTGAATTTCGCCACGGGAAAGTGCGGGCTTTAAGATGTTACCTGCGTTCATGCCACCCTCTGCGTTACCTGCAGAGACGATAGAGTGTATTTCGTCAATTACAAGAATGATGTTACCGAGCTTTTTAACCTCCTCGATAAGTCCCTTCATTCTGTTTTCAAACTGACCTCTGAACTGAGTTCCGGCAACAAGGCTTGTCATATCCACAAGATAAACTTCTTTATCTGAAAGCTTTTTCGGAACGTCACCACTTGCAATTTTGAGTGCAAGTGCTTCGGCAACGGCAGTTTTGCCCACACCCGGCTCACCAATCAGGCAAGGATTGTTTTTCTGTCTGCGGCAAAGAATCTGCATTATTCTTTCGAGCTCTCTGCTTCTGCCGATAACCCTGTCAATTTCGCCACTTTTTGCTTTATCGGTAAGATTTACGCAAAAAGCCTCAAGATTTTTTCTGCCCTTTTTCTTTTTCTTCTTTTCCTTTTTATCGGGATTGTCCCCTTCGTCTTCGTCGCTGTAATCGTTTTTGGCTACGCTTGCAGCACCGAAAATCGAGCCGAGATTTATTGACGGAGCGTGTCCGGCATTTTCCTCGTCGTCCTCATAATCATCGTCGCTGTCAGCGCCCGAAAGTCCGCCAAAGCCGTTCTGAAGCAAGTCGGAGGCCCAAGCGGTCTTAGGAAGACA
>JAZOCR010000126.1:0-2565 GCA_045596605.1 Eubacteriales bacterium
TCGACAAATGCCGAAGGGCGCAAGAACGTATCTTTATAAATTTAATTCCTATTGGTATATGCCGTAGGTATCAATTTGTTGTTTTGAGCATATATAAATCGGGCGTGACATTTGAGTCACGCCCGTAGCTTTTTAATTGAATTTATTCATCGCTTCATCGGTTTTTCCCGAAACCATAAGCTTTACAGCCTCGGCGCTGTCACCGAATCTTTCGAAAAGTGCCTTTTGTTCGTCTGTGCTGAATTTTGAAAGCACCCAATCTGCAATATCCATTTCCTTATGAGGCTTTTCGCCAACGCCGAGCTTTACTCTCGGGAAGTCCTGCGTTCCAAGATAAGCAATAACGGATTTAATCCCGTTATGACCTCCTGCCGAGCCGTTTTTGCGAATACGTATTTTGCCAACAGGCAGACTCGCATCATCGAATACCACTATAATGTTTTCAGCCTTTATCTTATAAAAGCTTGCAGCTTCCAAGACGGCCTCACCGGAATGGTTCATAAAGGTCTGCGGCTGCATAAGAAGTACACGAGTATTTCCAATAGTAGCTTCACCCACAAGCGCCTTGAACTTTGAACGGTTTATCTTTACGCAAAGAACGTCGGAAAGATAGTCAAGGGCAAGAAAGCCTGCATTATGCCTTGTAAAGGCATACTCTTTACCGGGATTTCCAAGTCCTACGATAAGATAGCTTATCGGTGCACCTGCCGCTTCATCTTTCTTTTCTATTTTCTTAAATAAATCAAATATATCTGCCAATGCCATAATTCCTTTACTTTAATTACTTTCTATTGTGCTATTGTCACTTTGCGGAAAAGCAAGTGCAAAAAGCTCACTCAGCCGCTCTGTCTTTCCACTTTTATAAAGATACCCGAACAGCACCTCAAGACCTGTTGCACGAAGATACTGTATTCTGTCACCGTGCTTTGGCGTTGTGTGGGGCTTTGAGTTGCGACCACGCTTGAACATGGAAAGCTCGTCGTCGGACAAAATAGGCAATATGTTTTCAACTGCGTTGCTTTGCGACTCAAGCGTTACGAAATCTCTTGCCGCACGGTTAAGGTCCTTTGGGTGAGTAATGCCCTTTGAAACAAGCATATCACGCACGAGAAGCTCAATTACCGCATCACCGAGATATGCAAGAGCAAGTGTGCCCATTTGTGAAGCGTTATTCATATACCGCTCCACTTACGCACGCTTCCACTTAACGCCCTGGGGAGTGTCCTCAAGTATTATACCCATAGCCTTAAGCTCATCTCTGATTCTGTCAGCCTCTGCATAGTTCTTTGCCTTTTTAGCCGCAGTTCTTTCAGCTATCATTGCTTCGATTTTTTCGTCGTCCTCACCCTTTTCCTCTTTTTTCTCAAAGCCAAAGAGTGTGAGAATTTCAGTGTAAAGCTCGTTTGTCTTTGCAAGAAATTCTTTTGAAAGATTGTTGTCACGAAGTGCAGTATTTATGTCGGTACAAAGCTCGAATATTGATGCTACTGCATTTGCAGTGTTGAAATCGTCGTCAAGAGCATCGCACATATTCTGCTTGTGTGAAAGGAAAGAATTGTACTTTTCTTCTTCCGCACTTGTCATATCACCGCTCTCTGCCGCACCAAGACGGAAAATGAGATTTTCCTGGCAGGTGTGAAGTCTTTCAAGAGAAGCTCTTGCCTGCTTAAGCGTGTCCTCGGAGAAGTTTACGGGGCTTCTGTAATATGCGGAAATTATGAAATAGCGAATAGCGTCGTAACCGTAAATCTTTGCAGCATCACGAACGGTAAAGAAGTTACCTGCGGACTTCGCCATCTTTTCACCGTCAACGTTGATATAAGCGTTGTGAAGCCAGAAACGGGCAAACTGTGTGTCCTTGCAGCCGCAGCACTCGTCGTATGCTTCAGACTGGGCAATTTCGTTTTCGTGGTGGGGGAAGGTAAGGTCCTGACCGCCGCAGTGTATGTCTATGTTATCACCAAGGAAGTTCTTGACCATCGCCGAGCATTCGATATGCCAGCCCGGTCTGCCTTTTCCCCAGGGGGAGTCCCAGCTCGGCTCTCCGGGCTTTGCCGCTTTCCAGAGCGCAAAGTCAAGGGTGTCACGCTTTATGTCGTCAATATAAGTTCTCTCACTTGCGCCCTGCATAAGGTCGTCAACAGACTGATGAGAAAGCTTGCCGTAGGTCTTAAAGGCTCTTGTTGAGTAGTAAACGTCCATACCCTCGCTCTCGTCAAGTGGCTTTACCGCATAGGCGTAGCCGCCTTTTTCAAGAGTTGCAACAATATCGATAATTCTTTCAATATTATCGGTAGCTCTTGGGTGAACGGAAGCCGGACGAATACCAAGACCCTTAGCGTCGGTGTAGTATTCTTCAATATATCTGTCGGCTATTTCCTTTACGGTAACGCCCTCCGCCTGCGCCTTTTTTATCATCTTGTCGTCAATGTCCGTAAAGTTCTGAACGAAAGTTACGTTGTAGCCTCTGTATTCAAGATAACGGCGTAGAAAATCAAATATAATAAAGCATCTTGCGTTGCCAATGTGGAAAAAGTTATAAACCGTCGGACCGCAAGCGTACAT